>NZ_JBNPKM010000013.1:0-64568 GCF_050312955.1 Collinsella sp. SGI.241 | reverse complement strand
TGGTTGCACACAACTCCTACACATTTATACCCGCAGCTGACGCTTGCCAGTCGTTACCTACCACTCGCCGAGCATATCTTTATATTGATCAGCCCCATGGCTAGAGCCGATATGCGCCCCGAGCCAAAGCGCAGCCGGCATCAAGCAACTCGTCGCGCTCCTCCACCGAAAAGCCCTCGGCGTACACTCGCACCACCGGCTCTGTGCCGCTCGGGCGAACCAACAGCCAGGTATCATCCTCAAATGCCAAACGCAAGCCGTCCATGTGACTTACGCTCTGCGGCGCCTTGCCGCAAATCGACTTGGGATTCACACCGGGAAGCAGCGTGCGCAGCGACTCGGCATCTTCTGCCTCAAGTCGTAAATCTCGACGGCCATAACTTGTTTTTCCAAAACTCGCCTCGAGCTGATCGACCAGCACGCCCAGCGAAGCCCCCGTCTTTGCCATGAGCTCACACAGGAGTAGGCAAGCGAGGATGCCGTCACGCTCGGGCATATGCGCGGCAATGCCGATGCCACCGGCCTCCTCACCGCCCATAAGCACCCCGTCTTTTTTCATCTCGGCGGCTATATATTTGAAGCCAACCGGTTTTACGGTCACGCGGCAACCGAGCGCCTCGGCAACACGACGCACAAGCGTCGAGCACGATAGATTGACGACGACTCGCCCCTTCAAATTGCGAAACTGAACCAATTCGCCCATTACGAGCGCCATGATCTGATGCGGATGTATATATCTACCGCGCTCGTCGACCGCGCCAATACGGTCAGCATCGCCATCGGTCACCAGGCCGGCACACGCGCCGTCTTCGATAACTGCACGCTCGCAGGCATCCACCCACGGCTCTACGGGATCGGGACAGATATCCCTCCAATCCGATGCTTGCCCCGCATGAATCTCATGGACCTCAACACCCAGCTCGCGCAGCAAATCGGCAAGATAACCTTGAGCCGCTCCCCCCATGGGGTCGACCACCACGCGCAGACGAGCGGCACGAATGGCATCGGCATCGACAAACGATGCTACCGCTCGCATATAGTCGGGAATGATATCCGCCGTGCGATACTGCTCCTCGAGCCCCAGAGGTTCGGCGGCCATCGTTGCCTCGAGTTCTTCGATGACGTCCTGGTTTGCCGTGGAACCATCGCCCATGCGCAGTTTGAGACAGAGATAGCCCTGCGGATGATGTGAACCGGTCACCATGAGCGCCCCGCACGCCTCGCCATCGTATGCGGCAGCCCACGTGATGGCAGGCGTGGGTACAAAACGGGCCACGAGCACGGCATCAAGGCCATGGGCCGCAAGCACGCCAGCTGCAAGTTCTGCAAACTCGCGCGCCCGGGGACGGGTGTCATACCCGATATATACCGTCTTGCCGGGATATGTCTTTTGCCAGAGCTCGCCGGCGGCATCAGCGATACGGGCAACATTGTCAGCGTTAAAATCCTCGCCGACGCGAGCGCGCCAGCCATCAGTTCCAAAATGAATTATCGCGCACACACGCAGACACCTCGCAGTGTTTGGATCATGGTACGCAAGTGGTATACCCGCAACGAGCGCCCGGCAAGCCGCCGGCGCACGCATTCACCGTTTAGGCAAAAGCCATCGAGGGCGCATGTAGACAAAAAACCGCCCCGGTCGGGGCGGTAATTCGAATGTGCTTTTCTTCGGACTCTATATATCGAGCGCGTCTGCCATAGCAGCCGTCGTGATCGCCGTGGTTCCGCAACAGCCACCAACCATTGCGGCGCCAGCCCGCTTCCACTCGACGCATGCGCGCGCGAAAGCTTCGGGGTCCTCGTGCCACACAGGCCCATCTTGCGTTTGGACCGGATTTCCCGCATTGGGACGTACAGTAACGGGCGTCGTGGCTATCTTGACCATTCTTGGTACCGCAGCGGTAGCCGCTGTCAGGGTGCAGCAATTGATCCCAACCGAGCTCGCACCGTGCTTCTCGGCATACAAGATGGCACCTTCGATGTTTAGGCCATCACCCAGCAGGTCGCCCTTGTCATCAATAGCAAAGCTCACCAGAACGGGCATGCCATCAGCGGCATCATGGACACCGGCGAGCACGGGCTGCAGATTGCGGATAGACGTGATCGTCTCGACCAGAATCCCGTCGACGCCGGCGTTGAGCAGGGCGGACGCCTGCTCGCGAGCATTTGCGCGAATCTCTCGATACTCGGAAGAATCCTCGACAAACCACTCAATCGCAATAGGCCCCATGGACCCCAGCAATAGCTGGGGATTTGCCTGGCGGGCATCGTCGACCGCCCCGCGATTGACCTCTGCCATAGATGGAGCGATTTCATCGCAATCGAGCGCAAAACCCGATGCCTGGAACGTATTGGTAATAAGCACCTGTGCACCAGCGGCGGCATACAGTCGGTGGATGCGAGAAACCGTCTGTGGTTCGGCGAGGTTCCAAAATGCCGGCGGAATATCGGCAGCACCGTATTCACTCAGCAGCACGCTGCCCATCGGACCCTGTGCCAGCAGCGTCTCGCTGGCAAGTCGGCGCATAAGCTCCTCGCCGCCGAAGCGATTGTAATAACTCGTATCCATATATATGTTTCGCTATTCCTCGATGCTGATTCCCTGCTTTTCGAGATAGGCGAGCCAACGGACCATTGTGTCCTCGGAAAGCGCGTGCTCCATCATGCAGGCCTCGGCATCGGCGCGCTCAAAGTCGACGCCGAGCTCCTGGACCAAAAATGTGCGAATCAGGCGATGGCGATACCAGATAGCCAAACCGACCTCGCGCCCACGGTTGGTCAGGATAACCTTGCCGTAGTGAGACTGCTCGACAAGTTCGGATGCCTTGAGAGCCGAAACCGCCTTGTTGACCGATGCCTTCGAGACGCCAAGGCGCTGTGCGATATCGACCGACCGCACGCCATTAGTCTCCCCATCCTCGCTTTCGATGCGAACCATGCACTCCAAGTAGTCTTCGTTCGCCACCGTTAGATGTAGCTCGCGCGAGCTATTTGTCGTATCCATGAACATCCGTCCCTTCTGCATTCAATGGCTGATTCTACCCCATCCAAGCGTCGCGGTATGCTGCGGCATACCGTGCTAGAGTTCTTGTTGCACACGACAACCAAGATTGGAGCGGTCTCTATGGAAAACACCACCACGAACCCCGACGTACTCGAGCGTTTTTTGCGCTACGTCCAGATCAACACACAGTCCGAGGATGCCAACTGTGACCAGGTTCCGTCGAGCACCGTCCAGTTTGATCTTGCCAATGTGCTTGCCGAGGAATTGCGCGAGCTTGGTGCAACCGATGCCCATGTAACCGAAAACGCCTATGTCTGCGCTCACATTCCCGCGAGCGCCGGCTCCGAGAATAAGCCCGCCCTGGGCCTGATCGCGCACCTCGACACCACCGAGGTCGCACCGGGCGCCGGCGTAGCGCCGCACATCGTGCACTACGAGGGCGGCGACCTAGTTTGCGGCATCGTCGACGGCAAGCCCGTGTCCATGAGCACCGCCAAGCTCCCCGCCCTCAACAACCTTTTGGGCGAGGACCTGGTTTGCACCGACGGCACCACTTTGCTGGGCGCCGACGATAAGGCCGGCGTCGCCGAGATTATGGCGCTCGTCGCACGCATTGCACAGGACCCCAGCCTGCCCCACCCCACGCTTGGTATTTGTTTCTGCCCGGACGAGGAAATCGGCCACGGTGCCGAGCTGTTGGATATCGAGGACTTTGGCTGCAAGTATGCCTACACAGTCGACGGCGGTCCGGTTGGCGAGCTTGAGTGGGAGTGCTTCAATGCCGCCGAGGCTACCGTTAGCTTTGAGGGCCAGTCCATTCACCCCGGCGACGCCAAGGGCCGCATGGTTAACGCGGGCAATCTGTTCTGCGACTTCAATGCCCTGCTCCCCTACGTGCAGCGTCCGGAATACACCGAGGGCTACGAGGGCTTCTATCACCTTGAGGGCGTTTCTGCCACAGTCGACCATGCCACGGCGCGCTATATCGTCCGTGATCACGATGCCGCCAAGTTCCAGCAGAAGCTCGATCTGATGGATGCTGCCGCCGCGCTGCTCAACCAGCGTCTGGGCGAGGAGCGCGTAACGGTCGAGATCAAGCACCAGTACCGTAACATGGCCGAGATTGTCCGCGACTACCCAGAGCTGATCGATGTCGCTAAGGAATCCTTCCTTGCCTGCGATGTTGAGCCCCAGGTGCTGCCGATTCGCGGCGGCACCGACGGTGCACAGCTGTCGTTCCGCGGCCTGCCCTGTCCCAACCTTTCGACGGGCGGCTACTGCTACCACGGCGTCAACGAGTTTGTTCCGGTCAGCTCGCTCGTCAAGATGACCGACGTCTTGCAGGAGCTCGTCGCCCGCTTCGCATAAGGAACTCGAATAATCTAGGTAAGCAAAATCGCCCCGTCCTCAAAACCGAGAACGGGGCGATTTTTTGGTGCAAGGGGAGTAGTCGGCATCGCTGGTTGAATCAACGTCAGCGAGCGACATCCAGGGCGAACAAGTCGGCATGAAAAAGGCAGGACATTGATTCTGGTCATACCCTGCCTTTTGAATGACAAATTGTCGTTCTGGGCGGCGCGCAACGTCGAGCCGTTGCGCGGGCTGGCAAGCCCGCGCAACCCTAGTAGTTGGCTTCGTAACCGTTGCCGTCGCCAGTGGGCTCCTCGTAATAATATGAGCTGTAATCCGAATCGTCCGAATAGCTCGAATCGTCCGAATAGCTCGAATCGCCCGAGCTTTCCGACGAACCGGCCGTACCGTAGGCGTAATCGTCAGAAGTATGATTGCTCAAATCACCGATTGTGGAGCTGGTTCCGTCGGATAGGCCCATGGTGTTTGGTCCCTTAGGATCCTTGCCGGCATCGACGCGCGCCATCATCTCCTTAAGCTCGTCCTCGTAGACAAAGACATAGCTCTGGCCGTCGATCATGGTGGTTTCATCTGCGTAGGAAGGCAGATTCGCCGAATAGATGCCATCGACATCCATGCCGCGCATAGCATTGACCGTAGACACGATGTCCTGAACGCTCATATCGGTCACAAGCATATCGGACAGCGAATTAACCAGGTCGAAGACCTTCGTAGCATCAAAGTTGTTGAGAATCTGGTTGGCAAGGGCACCAAGCACCTGGCGTTGGTGACGCATGCGCGTATAGTCGCCGTCGGCATAGGTATAGCGGCAACGGGCATAGGTGAGCGCGGTAGCACCGTCCATGTGCTGCTGGCCTGCCGTAATCTTAATGTCCAGATGCTCGGGGTCATCGACATCGTCGGTGGCGTTGATGTCGATACCGCCCACAGAGTCAATCAATGATTGCATACCGTCAAAGCTAACCTCGGCATAGTGGGAAATCTGCACGCCGCACAGCTCATTGACCGCTTGAACCATGGCCTCGGCACCGCCATAGGTATGGCAGGCGTTGATCTTCATGGTTTCGCCGTTATAGACAACCTTGGTATCACGTGGAATGGATATAAGCGTAGCCTGCTTTTGCGTAGGGTCGATGCGCGCCAAGATAATTGAATCGGAGCGATACGTGTCCTCGCCCGGACGACCATCGGTACCCAAAAGAAGCACGTAGAACGGATCCTTGGCCTCATTGGTATCCACCAAGATATGGCGCAGATTGTCGGTAATGACATTGGAATCGCCAAGCTTGCCCATAATGTTGGCGAACCACAGCCCGGCGGCAGTCGTAGCGCTCAACAGCACGCCAAGCACGGCGATAAGCGCAACGCGACGGATTGTCTGGCCGCGGCGGCGCTGACGAGCGCGCTCGGAGTAGCGTGCAACATTATCGCGACTGTAGATCTTGGCCTGTGCGCCGGTTGAAGGTCTTCGAGTATCCGCTAAGGGCTTCTTATTATTAAACATAGGCAACCTGCATTAGTAGATGACGGGATCGGGAACAGTGGCGTGCTCGACGTTTGCACCAAGTGTCTGCAGTTTTTCGACAAACTGCTCATAGCCACGTTTGATGTGATGGATGGCCGAGACCTCGGTAACGCCGTCGGCGATAAGGCCAGCAACGACGAGCGCGGCGCCGCCGCGCAGATCAGGCGAGGTAACCTGTGCACCCGAGAACCCCTTGACGCCATGAATCATGGCGTGATGGCTTTCGATGCGGATATCCGCGCCCATACGGACCAGCTCCGACGCGAACATGAAGCGGTTCTCGAAGATATTCTCGGTAATCACAGAGCTGCCATCAGCAAGAGCGGAAAGCACCATGATCTGCGCCTGCATGTCCGTCGGGAAGCCCGGGAACGGGAGTGTCTGAATATCGACCGGCCTGATGTGCTCGGCACGACTCACGTGAACGCCATTCTCGATTCGCTCACACTCGATACCCATGAGCTCCATCTTCTTGAGCACCATGCCCAAGTGAATGGGGCAAAAGCCCGTAACGTCGACACCGCGGTCATCGGCCATCAGGGCACCGGCAACGATAAAGGTGCCGGCCTCGATGCGGTCGCCCACCACGCGATGGGTAACGGGATGCAGCTCGTCCACACCTTCGATGGTCACGACGGGCGTGCCGGCGCCAACAATCTTGGCGCCCATCTCGTTGAGCATATTGGCAAGGTCGACGATCTCGGGCTCGCGAGCCGCATTATCGATAACCGTAGTGCCTTGCGCGCGCACGGCCGCCATGATGAGGTTCTCGGTAGCGCCGACGCTGGCAAACTCGAGCGTGACGGTGGTACCGTGCAGGCCCTGGGGCGCGTTGGCGTTGATGTAGCCGTGGGCGGTATCGAACTCAACGCCCAAGGCCTCAAGACCCAAGATATGCATGTCGATCTTGCGAGCGCCCAGGTTGCAGCCGCCGGGCATGGCGATCTTGGCGCGATGGAAACGGCCCAGCAGGGGTCCCATCACGGCCGTGGAGGCGCGCATCTTGGCGACAAGCTCGTAGGGAGCCTCCCAGGAATCAACCTGAGAGGTATCAATCTCGAGCGTGTGCTCGTCGAGGACATCGATCGTGGCGCCCATGCCCTTGAGCACCTTGCCCATCACGTGGACATCCGAGATATCGGGCACGTTCTGCAGCGTCGTCTTCCCCGGTGCCAGAAGCGTTGCCGCCATGAGTTTGAGTGCAGAGTTCTTTGCACCCGAAACGGGCACGGAGCCTCCGATGGTGTGGCCACCTTCAACACGGATGATATCCAAGGTCTACCCTTTCAAAAAGCATGCCCGGGATGGCTGGGCCATCCCGGGCATGATGTGTTCGCAAATGGTCGAACGCCAAATCGTTTGACTATTGGGCAAGCATGAGCTTACACCATGCGATTTCATTATAGAGGTAGGCGCGGCGTGCATCATCCTCCGACAAATTACCCAGCTTCTCTTCAAAACCTTGAATATCAGCTTTAAGCTTGTCGGCATCGACGGTCGCCAAATCGCAAGCGCGCTCGGCGAGAACGGTCACGACATCGTCCGCAACCTGGGCATAGCCGCCGGCCACGGCAAACGTGTGGTCGACAGTGCCCATGGCCTTATCGGAGACGCGAACGTAACCGCGGTCGATCGTGCAGATCTCGCTGGAGTGAGCAGGCAGAACGCCAAACTCGCCATCCGTGGACGGAATCGACACAAACGCAGCGTCGCCCTCATAGGCGCAGCTCACGGGGCACACGATGCGGATACGCATAACCTACTTCTCCCCCATCTTGCGGGCACGCTCGCGCACGTCCTCAATCGTGGAAGCATAGCGGAAAGCCTGCTCGGGCAGGTCATCGGCCTTGCCGTCGACAATCTCGGCGAAGGAGCGGACGGTATCCTCGACGCGAACGTAGACACCGGGGTTGCCGGTGAACTTCTCGGCGACGTGGAAGGACTGCGAGAGGAACTGCTGAATCTTACGAGCGCGGTTGACCGTAAGGCGCTGCTCCTCGGACAGCTCGTCCATACCCAGAATGGCGATGATGTCCTGAAGGTCGGAGTACTCCTGCAGGAGCTCCTGGACCTTAACGGCGACACGGTAGTGCTCCTCGCCGACGATCGAGGGATCGAGGGCGTCGGAGGAAGACGCGAGCGGGTCGATGGCCGGGAACAGGCCGAGCGACGAAATGCTACGCGAAAGAACCGTAGTGGCATCGAGGTGCGTAAACGTCGTGGCGGGAGCCGGGTCGGTCAGGTCGTCTGCGGGGACGTAGACAGCCTGAACGGAAGTGATGGAGCCCGTCTTGGTCGAGGTGATGCGCTCCTGAAGGTCGCCCATCTCGGTAGCCAGCGTGGGCTGGTAGCCAACGGCGGACGGCATACGACCCAGAAGGGCGGAAACCTCGGAACCGGCTTGGGAGAAGCGGAAGATGTTATCGATGAACAGCAGAACGTCCTGACCACGATCGCGGAAGTACTCGGCGGTGGTAAGGCCGGCCAGACCGATGCGCAGACGCGCTCCAGGCGGCTCGTTCATCTGACCATAGACCAAGCAGGTCTTGTCGATAACGCCCGACTCGCTCATCTCGAGATAAAGGTCGGTACCCTCACGGGTACGCTCGCCGACGCCGGTAAACACCGAGGTGCCACCGTGCTCCTGAGCGAGGTTGTTGATGAGCTCCTGAATCAGAACGGTCTTGCCGACGCCGGCGCCACCGAACAGACCAGTTTTGCCGCCACGGATGTAGGGCTCGAGCAGGTCGACGGCCTTAATGCCGGTCTCGAAAATCTCGGTCTTGGTAGTAAGCTCGTCAAAGCGGGGCGCTGCATGGTGGATGGGGTAGAACTCCTCCACCTCGGGCATGGGCTTGCCGTCGACGGGCTTGCCCATGACGTTCCAGATGCGACCGAGTGTCTTGGGGCCAACGGGCATCTTCATGGGCTCACCGGTATCGGTGGCGATGAGGCCGCGCTGCAGGCCGTCGGTCGAGGACATGGCGACCGTGCGGACGACGCCGCCCGGAAGCTGGCTCTCGACCTCGAGGATCGTGCTCAGGTGACCGATCGGGGTCTCGGCCTCGACCGTGAGCGCGTTGTAGATCGGGGGCACCGCGCCGTCAAACTTGACGTCGACGACAGGACCGATAATACGCACGATGCGACCATCACCGGCAGTCGTCTTCTTGGTGGCTTCCTCGACCGCAAGCTTTACGGTGTTATTAGCCATTACTGTTCCTCCAATGCTGAGGCTCCGCCGACGATCTCGTTAATCTCGGTCGTGATCGAAGCCTGACGCACGCGACTATACGTGCGGGTAAGGGTCGAGATGATCGCGGTGGCGTTTTCCGTCGCGGAGTGCATCGCCTTGCGGCGTGCACCCTGCTCGGCGGCAGCCGAATCGATCAAGGCCTGGTAGATGACCGTCAGGATATACGACGGTACAAGCTTGCCGAGAACATGCTCGGGAGAGGGCACGAACTCGAATGTGGACGAGATACGCTTAGGGGCGTCGGCCTCGTTCTTACGCGGACCGTGGGCCATAGCGATCATCTCGGGATCGAGCGGCAGCAAGTGCTCGACGCGAAGCTCCTGATCCACGCGGTTCTTGGCGTGGTGGTAGACAAGCTCGACACGGTCAAGCTCACCGGCACGATACGCATCGCAGATATGAGAGGAGATCATGCGGGCCTGATTGAAATCGGGCTCAGAGGAGTTGCCCTCAAAGTGCATGATGACGTTTGCGCGGTCACGGAAATACGTGGCCGGTTTGCGCCCACACGCGATGATCTCGCACTCGATGCCGTCGTTCGCCCAAGAAGCGGCGAGCTTTTCGGCCGTGCGCTCCACCGTCGTATTGAAACCGCCGGCAAGGCCGCGGTCCGAGGCGATAACGACAATCAGGCCATGCTTGACGCTCTCATGCTTCTGCAGCATGGGATCGGTGCCCGAGCAGGAGGCGTCGCCGGCGACCGTCAACATGACGTCGGTCAGCGCCTCCTTATAGGGTTCGGCCTGCTTGGAGCGATCGAGGGCACGACGGATCTTGGCCGTAGAGACCATCTCCATCGTGCGCGTGATCTGCTTGGTCGTGGTAACCGAGGAGATTCGCTTCTTAATGTCGCGAAGGTTGGCCATAGGGCTTAGTTCTCCTCTGATCCAGTCGTATCGGCATGGTGTTTGGCCATGAACTGCTGCTTAAAGTCGCCGATGACGCGCAGGAGCTCAGCCTTGGTGTCATCGTCGATCTTCTTGGCGCGAACCTTGTCGAGCAGCGAACCAAAGCCGTTGTCCAGGTACTCGATAAGCTCGGCACGGAAAGGCAGCACGTCGGCAATCTCCAGGTCATCCAGGAAACCCTCGTTGCCAGCGAACAACGCAACGATCTGTTCGGAAACCTCGAACGGCTTGTAGCGCGACTGCTTAAGGAGCTCAGTCATGCGAGCGCCGTGGGTAAGCTGCTTTTGCGTGGCCTCGTCGAGGTCGGAACCAAACTGGGTAAAGCCAGCGAGCTCCTGGTACGAAGCGAGGTCCAGACGGAGGTTGCCGGCGACCTGCTTCATAGCCTTGGTCTGTGCGTCACCACCGACGCGGGACACGGAGATGCCCACGTCGACTGCCGGGCGCTGGCCCTGGAAGAAGAGCTCGGACTGCAGGTAGATCTGACCATCGGTAATGGAAATAACGTTGGTCGGAATGTAGGCCGAGACGTCGCCGTCCTGGGTCTCGATGATCGGCAGAGCCGTCATGGAGCCGTAACCGTTCTTCTTGGACATCTTGACGGCACGCTCGAGCAGACGAGAGTGCAGGTAGAAGATGTCGCCAGGATAGGCCTCGCGTCCGGGCGGACGATGCAGCGTCAGCGACATCTGACGGTAGGCCACAGCCTGCTTGGACAGGTCGTCGTAGATGACAAGCACATGGCCGCCGGGGTTGGTCTCGCTGGCGGGCTTGCCGTCCTCGCCGTTGTACATGAAGAACTCGCCGATAGCGGCACCGGCCATAGGCGCGATGTACTGCATAGGGGCGGAATCGGCAGCGGTGGCCGAAACGATGATGGTGTAGTCGAGTGCACCGTGCTGAGCGAGGGTCTCGCGGATGTTGGCAACCGTGGAAGCCTTCTGGCCGATAGCGACGTAGATGCAGACCATGCCCTTGCCACGCTGGTTGAGGATAGCGTCGATGGCAATGGCGGTCTTACCGGTCTTACGGTCGCCGATGATAAGCTCGCGCTGGCCGCGGCCGATAGGCACCATGGAGTCGATAGCCAACAGGCCAGTCTGAACCGGCTCGCATACCGGGGTACGGTCGATGACACCGGGGGCCTTGAACTCGATAGGACGACGGTGCGTGGCGACAATGTCACCCAAACCGTCGATGGGCTGGCCGAGCGGATTGACGACGCGGCCGAGCATGGCACGGCTCACGGGGATATCCATAATGCGGCCAGTGGTGCGGCACTCGTCGCCTTCCTTGATGGAGTCGACGGCACCAAACAGAACGGCGCCGACCTCGTCACGGTCAAGGTTCTGGGCAAGGCCGAAGACGGTCTCACCGGTATCGGAGCTCTTGAACTCCAGAAGCTCGCCTGCCATGGCGCTCTTGAGGCCGGAGACGCGCGCAATGCCGTCGCCTACCTCGTCGACCGTTGAAACCTCATGCGTATCGACCGTCGCGGAGAGGTTCGTGAGCTGCTCCTGCAGTTTCTTGGCGATATCCTGGGCATTGAGGGTTTCGGACATTAGGCTTCACCTCCGTACGAATTAGCAGAGTTTGCGAGGGTCTCCTGCGCGATGCGCAGCTGCGTCTTGACGGAAATGTCACGACGCTCGCCGCGGGCCTCGAGCACCAGGCCGCCCACGATAGACGGATCGACCTGCTCGATAAGGAATACCTTGCGGCCGAAGTCCTGCTCGCATTTCTTAGTGATGGTTTGACGCAGCTCGTCGTCGAGCGGGATCGCCGTGGTGACGGTCACGCCCACTACATCCTCGTCTTCCTCGGCAACATGCTTAAAGGCAGCTGCCACCTTGGGAAGAAGGTCGAGCTGGTCGCGCTTGGACATGGTGTCGAGCACGGCGATGATCTCGGGGCTGGCGGAAGCCAGGCGCTCGATCATCTCGAGGTCCTCGAACACATGGTTCTCGGCCTTGGCGGCTTCCATGAGGGAGCGCGCGTAGGTCTCGAGCACCTTGTCCTGATAGCGGCTAGTCGGCATTCAGGCTACCTGCTTCCTGGATGTAGCGCTCGATGAGCTTCTTCTGCTCGGTCTCGTCCTCGAGCGCCTCGCCCACGATCTTGGTGGCGACGGCAACGGACAGGTCGGCGATGGAGCTCGCGGCACCGGCGTAGATGGACTTGCGCTCGTCCTCGACGGTCGTATGGGCCTTGGCGATGATCTCCTCGGCCTCCTTGTGAGCAGCCTCGATGATACGGGCGCGCTCGGACTCGGCGTCCTTACGGGCCTCGAGAACAATGTCGGCAGCCTGACGACGGGCGTCGGTGACGATCGAGTCGGACTCAGCGCGCTTGGCGATAGCCTCCTGCTTGGTCTTCTCGGCCTCGTCGAGGCTTTCCTCGATCTTCTTGCCGCGCTCCTCCATGGTCTTCATGATGCCCGGTAGGGCGACCTTGGCCAGCACGATCCAGATGATCAGGAAGGCGATAAGCGCCGGGATGAACTCCGCCATCTTAGGGATGAGGATGTCCGCACCGGCAGCGCCGTCCTCGGCGAACGCGGAAACCGGCATGAGCAGCGCGGCCGCGGACGCGGAGAGTGCGATCGCGCTCTTCTGGGATGAAAGATTCATACTTGACGCTCCGTGCTATTTAACGATCAGCGCGACAACGAAGCCGATCAGAGCCAGAGCCTCGCCGAAGGCGGAGCCCATGATGAAGACGGTGAACACGCGGCCCTGGACCTCAGGCTGACGGGCCATAGCACCCGTAGCACCCAGAGCAGACAGGCCGATAGCAAGACCAGCGCCGATAACACCGAGACCGTAACCGATAACTCCCACGATTCCTCCTTTGTCGTGCGTGTCTTATTTCACGCAGGATAACCTTTTTATAACTGCCGGGCTCCATGGGTACGGGCACCGGCGGTTTAACGAATTGCCTTACCTTTAAGGCGCGAACGGAAGACTACTCCTCCTCCGCGACCTCCTCTGCCTCGGAGACATACACGGCGGTAAGGACCGTGAAGACGTAAGCCTGGATGGCGCCGACCACAAGCTCGATCGCATAGATCAGGATGAGGATGGCAAGCCAGGCCAGCGAAGGCAGGGCGCCGACGGCGTGGGCCGCGGAAACCTGCTGAAGCAGCGGCTGCATGAACATGCTCGCCATGATGGCGAACGAGCCCATGACCACGTGTCCTGCGAACATGTTGCAGAACAGACGGACGGCGAGCGTGATGAGGCGCAGGAAGGTCGAGAAAAGCTCGACGACCCACACAAGCACGTTCATCGGGAAGCTCACGCCCTGCGGGGCGAGGCTCTTGATGTAGCCGATCACGCCGTGAGCCTTGCATCCGTAGTAGATGAAGTACACGAAGGCGAAGATGGCGAGCGCGGCGGTGGAGCCGATTGCGCCGGTGCCGGGCTTCATTCCCGGGATCAGGCCGATCATGTTGTTGATCAGGATGAACAGGAAAAGCGAGCACAGGAACGGGAAGTGCTTCTTCCAGTTCTCACCCACGACGCCCTTGCCGATATCGTTCTCGACGTACTCGATGATGTACTCGAAACCGTTGACGAAGAAGCCCTTGGGAACCAGGGTCTGCTTCTTCTTGAACACGGCCAGGACGATCAGGAGCACGATCGTGGAGACGATCAGCCAAAACGAGTACTGCGTGATGCCGCAGCTCAGATCGCCCACGACGGGGGTGGAGCTGAACTCGCTGACCAGATGATTAATCTCATCAGGCAGCTTTTCAAAAATTTCCACGACTTACCTTTCGACCTCATGAGGATCTCGCAGCGCCTTGGCGACACGAACCGTGCAGGCGGCCATAAAGGCCACGAAGCCGATCGCCTCGCCCAGGAGGAACATGCGAAATGCCTCTCCGAACAACACAAACACAACCAAGGTAAAGACAAGCAGGGCGATTGCCGAGACCGCCAGACTCACCATACCCTTGAGCATGTCCGCATTCTGTTTATCGTCAAGAACCGGCTTGAGCGTAAAAACAAAGGGAAGAAAGGCGACCGCGCCCGCGATGGCGCCTGCAACGATAGCGAGCAGATCGGCTATCTGAAACACTGGCGTCCTCACTTTCTATTTTAACGCTTCACAGAACAGTTCCCGCCAAACATTGGTGACTATTGTACGAGCCAATCGCTAAAGTACAACCGAAAAAGCATCGGTTAATACGCACCTGTTCGTTTTCTTAAGACCTTCTTTATGCCGCAGGTACGGTAATACGTTTTTCTCGAACCCTGCAGGGCAAAACGTCCGTTAACAGGAGTGCGCGCGGTCGACTTTTGTTCGTCCGCGCGCACCGTTTCTTCGTATTTGCAGCCGCGGCCGTCTTAGCCCAGCGACTAGAGCGTGCCGTAGATGCGGTCGCCGGCGTCGCCGAGGCCGGGAACGATGTAGGCAGCCTCGTTGAGATGGTCGTCGATGGCGCAGGTATAGATATGCACATCTGGGTCTTTCTCGGTCAGCGACTTGAGGCCCTCGGGGGCCGCGACGATGCACAGCATGCGGATGTCCTTGACACCGCGCTCGCGCAGGTAGCTAATGGCCATCTCGGCCGAACCGCCCGTGGCGAGCATGGGGTCGACAACCAGGCAGATGCGCTGGTCGATATCCTTGGGCATCTTGCAGTAATACTCATGCGGTTCGTGGGTAACCTCGTCGCGCTCCATACCGATGTGTCCCACGCGAGCGGAGGGCACCAGGTCGAGGATGCCGCCGACCATGCCAAGGCCCGCACGCAGGATGGGCACGATGGCGAGTTTCTTGCCGGCGAGCTGTTTGAACGTGGCGGTAGTGATGGGGGTCTCGACCTCGACGTCTTCCATAGGCAGGTCGCGCATGGCCTCGTAGCCGTCAAAAAGCGCGAGTTCGCGCACGAGCTGGCGGAACTGATTGGTGCCGGTGTTTTTGTCGCGCAGGATCGACAGCTTGTGCTGGACGAGCGGATGATCGACAAGCGTCACACGGGACGCATCGTAGGTAACGGTCATGAGTTGATTGCCCCTTTCGTTGCGGCCGTAAAACGACCTTGCTGGCATGGCGCGCAGCGATGTTGCCGCCGCGCGCCATACACAAGTTTAGCGGTTTGCTGTATCGAGTGGCCCGTCGCAGCCCTACTGTGCGGTACTGAGCGAGCGCTTGACCGCATCGCGCCAGCCCGCAAGGTTTTGCTCGCGGCGCTCGGCGGACATGTGAGGAAGGAAGGTCCTAACGATCTGGGCATTTTGCTCCAGCTCTTCCAGGTCTTCCCAATAGCCGACGGCAAGGCCCGCCAAGTACGCGGCGCCGATTGCCGTGGTCTCCACCGTCTCGCATTGCAGCACGGGGATATCCAGCAGGTCGGCCTGGAATTGCATGATGAACTCGTTGCGCGACGCGCCGCCATCGACAGACAGGCGTTCGATCGAAAGCCCCACGTCCTGCTCCATGGCGCGCAGCACGTCGTAGCTCTGATATGCCATGGATTCGCAGGCGGCACGTACGATGGTCGCACGGCTCGAGGCGCCGGTCAGACCGCACACGATACCGCGGGCACGCGGGTCCCACCAGGGGGCGCCCAAACCCGCAAAGGCGGGAACGAAGTAGCAGCCCTCGTTGTCGTTAATCGAAGCGGCGAGTTGTGCAGACTCGCTCACGTTCGAGATGATGCCCATGTTGTTGCGAAGCCAGTTCATGGTGGAGCCGGCAGCAAAGATGGAACCCTCGAGCGCATAGCTGATCTTGCCGTCCGCGGCGATACCGATGGTGGAGACCAGACCGTTCTTGGATTCGACGACCTCGTCGCCGGTGTTCATGAGCATAAAGCAACCAGTACCATAGGTGTTTTTGGTCTGGCCGGGATGGAAACAGCAGTGGCCGAACAGCGACGCCTGCTGGTCGCCCGCCACGCCCATGATGGGTGGCATGTTGGTCATGATGTCGCTCGCGACGCGGCCGTAGTCGCCCGAACTCCAGCGAACCTCGGGCATCATGGAACGTGGAACGTCAAAGAGCGCCAGCAGGTCGTCGTCCCAATCGAGCGTATGGATATTAAAGAGTGCCGTGCGGCTGGCATTGGTGTAGTCGGTGGCAAACACCTGGCTGCCGGTGAGGTTGTAGATGAGCCAGGTGTCGATGGTGCCAAACATGAGGTCGCCCGCCGCCGCGCTCTCGCGTGCGCCGTCGACGTTGTCGAGAATCCACTGCACCTTGGAGGCCGAGAAATACGGGTCGAGCGTAAGCCCCGTGCGGGAGCGCACCAGCTCTTCTGCGCCCTGCTCAACCAAATTATCGATCAGAGACGCGGTGCGACGGCACTGCCATACGATGGCGTTATAGATGGGCTGGCCGCTCACGCGGTCCCAGACCACCGTGGTCTCACGCTGATTGGAGATACCGATGGCGGCGATGCGATCGGAATGAATCCCGCTCTTAAACTGAACCTCCATCATGACCGCAATCTGGCTGGCAAGGACCGCCATGGGGTCTTGCTCCACCCAACCGGGACGCGGGAAGCTGGTTTTGACGCTGCGGCGCGCTTGGGCGACGATGCAGCCGTACTCGTCGACGATGGTCGCAAGTACCGAGGTGGTGCCGCAGTCGAGCGCCATGATGTAGGAACCGCCAAAGTCAAACGAGGCATCTTCCATGCCCAGACTGCCCAGATTCAACGACATCGCTTACACCTTTCTGTTGCATCGGGTCGGACAGGACCCGCTCAATCTCTGACGCGGGAAGTGCGCCTTGGCGCAGGATCTGGAGCCCGCCGTGCTGGAACGACACGATGGTCGAAGCGTCGCGGCACGGCGTCTCGCCCGCGTCGACGGCCACGTCGACCCCTTCTAGAATGCGGTCTTCAACGTCGGCAAAGCTTGCCGGCGCGGGCGCGCCGTGTGTATTGGCGCTCGTACAGGCAAGTGGGCTGCCACAGGTGCAGATGAGCGCCTGTACCACGGGCGATGCCGACGCGCGAAGAGCCACCGTGTCGTCGGCGGCACGCATAAAGGTCGGCACGCAGGGAGCCGCCTTGACCACAATAGTCAGGGCGCCCGGCCAGCATCGTCGGGCAAGTATGCGTGCCTCTTCTGGGATATCCACGCCGTAGCGGTCGAGGGCCTCGGCATCATCGACCAGCCAGGCGACCGTTTGGGTGAGCTCACGCTGCTTGAGGGTAAAGATGCGACGGTAGCCGGTACCGAGCGCGGGCACCGCGGCGCCGTTGACGGCAGCCTGCGGATCGCGCGGCCACGGCAGAGATTCGCTTGTATCTTGGGGCACGGCGTCCGAGAAGGCGTTGACTGCCACAGCGACGCCATAGACGGTCTCGGTCGGGATCAGGGCCAGGCCGCCACGGCCGAGCACCTCGGCCGTACGCTCGACGGCGAGCCGATGCGGCTCGCGCGCTCCCTCGAATACCCGATAGACCGTCTGCATGTGTATGCCAGCCCCTTACGCTCTGGTGAAAGTTTGTTTACTGAGGGGCATTCTCGCACGAAACGTTTAACCTATTTGTCCACAGCGCATGTTGGTTTGGTGAGCGGCTATAGCAGTCGGTGAAAGTGAGGGGTAATTGAGCCGTGACAAGCCTCTTTACATTTCCGGCGCAGCGCTCCCACCGCCGCGCCGCCAATACGCTTCGTACTTTACTGACGTTGTTTGGGCTCGGTGACGATAGCTCGAACGATGCGGGGACGATCGGTGAGGTCACGGACGATGCGTACGTCCGAAAGACCCGCCTGGCGGCAGAGCTCGGCCGCGGCGTCGAGGGCGCCCTCATAGAGCTCGCAGGCAAACAGGCCGCCGGCGCGCAGCATATAGGGCGCCGCATTGAGCAGGCGGCGGAAGATATCAAGGCCATCGGCTCCGCCCTCGAGCGCCAAATCGGGCTCAAAGTCCTTGACCTCGTGCGGCAGCGAGCGCATGACGTCAGTCGGGATATAAGGCGGGTTGGAAACGAGCACGTCGAAGGTGCCCCACTCCTCGCGGGGGATAGAGCTCACCAGGTTCGTGAGGCTGAAGGCGACCTCATCGGACGTAAGCCCGAGTGCATCGCGGTTTTTGGTGGCCAGGTCGATGGCGCGCGGCTCGATATCGGTAGCGGTGCAGGCGACATGGCCGCGACGCTCCCAAGCAAGGGAGAGCGAAATGCAGCCCGTGCCGCAGCCGACCTCGAGAACGCGGGCAATGCGGGGGTCGGCAGGCACAGACGCGGCGGCATCCTGCACTAGGGCCGTCTCTTGTTCGACGCCTTCGATGGCAATGCCGTATTCGTCGAGCTCGGGCTCAGCGACTTCCACGGTCTCGGCCTCAGCTGCCTGCGCGGCGGCTTCCTCGGCCTCACGATCGGCCAGCTCCTCGGCATAAGCTCGGCTGCCCAGCACGTCTCCGCCCAACGCCGCCTCATCGGCAGCCGTGAGGTTGGCGGCACGACGCTCGGCGGTCGCGCGTTCGTCAGCCAATGCGACTTCGGCTTTACGCGCCTGCTCGACCTCGTCGTTCCATGGCAACTCTACGCGCTGGCGGGTGGCAGCCTCGGGGCTCAGAACCTCGGCATCCAGATAATTGAGGACTTCCTCGACGAGCATCTCGGTCTCGGGACGTGGAATGAGCACGCCGGGGGCGCACGCGACGTCGATCATGCGGAACTGCGTGCTGCCGGTGATGTACTGCAGCGGCTCGCCCTTGGCGCGACGGACAACCGCCGCGTGCATGGTCTCGAGCTGCGCTGCATCGAGCGTGTCGTCCATACGCATATATAAGTCGATGCGCGCTAGGCCCGTGGCTGCGCACAACAGCCACTCGGCAGAAAGCCGGGGGTGCTCTTCGCCGCGCTCGGCTAGGTACTCCTTGGTCCACTCGAGACAACGCCTGATGGTCCAGATCTCGTTTGCCATGGGTCCTCCCCCCTTAAGCGCCGGGCGGCGCGCGAATGTCGGAGCAGATTGTACGCGAGGGCGGCACGCGGCGAGAGACGATTGGAAGCGATTATCGAGAATCAGCCCAGAATTTTGCACCGGGCTCGGTCAAAGTGTTCATTCGCCGACGTCTAGATTTGCATTCGTCAAGCTTTTGGCAAGGTTGCCCCAAAACTAACCAATATCTAACCAAGAACTTGCCAAATCACTTGACGAGCGACGCACCAAAAAGGGCCCCGCGACTTCTTGGACGATATTTCGAGCAATATTTTCAATTGCTGATGAAGGCTGTTAATTACTTTGAGTAGGTAGGCAGCTTAATTTCCAACAAAGTAGATTAAATAAACTCGAAAAGTAATTTACCCAACCTAGTCATTTAAGAACGTCCCCAATGACTGCCTCTAAGGCGCCGCAGGCTGAGCATAAGTCCCCAATGACTACCCGCCGCAGGTAGAGGACGGACAGCGCGCGCCGTCCAGGGCGAATAAGTTGGCATGGAAAAAGCAAGGCATAGACCTTCTGGTCATGCCTTGCCTTTTGAATGACAAATTGTCGCCCTGGGCGGCGCGCAGCGTCGGCCGGTCCGCCGTTCGGTAGAACGGCGGAACCTACTACACGGCCTGTGCCAGCTTCTCGGCACGCTCGGCGGCGGCAAGCGCCTCGATGACGGCACCGAGTTGGTCGCCCAGAAGGACGCCGTTGTAGGTGGAGTTGAAACCGATACGGTGGTCGGTCACGCGGTCCTGGGGCTGGTTGTAAGTACGGATCTTCTCGGAACGGTTTCCGTGGCCAATCTGGCTCTGGCGCTCGGCGCCGAGCTCGGCCTGCTGCTTCTCGAGTTCCATCTCGTACAGACGGGCACGCAGCATCTGCATGCAGACCTCGCGGTTTTGAATCTGGGAACGCTGCTCCTGCGACTGCACCACGGTATTGGTGGGCAGGTGGGTAATGCGCACGGCGGAGTAGGTGGTGTTAACGCACTGACCGCCAGGACCGGAGGCACAGTAGGTATCGATGCGCAGGTCGGACTGGTTGATCTGAACGTCGATCTCCTCGGCCTCGGGAAGCACGGCGACAGTTGCCGTGGAGGTCTGGATGCGGCCCTGGGACTCGGTCTTGGGAACGCGCTGGACACGGTGCACGCCGGACTCGAACTTCATGACGGAGTAGACACGGTCGCCCTCGACCTTGAACTCGATGGACTTAAAACCGCCGGCCTCGCTGGGGCTGGAGTCGAGCACGGTGGTCTTCCAGCCACGCGACTCGCAGAAGCGTTGGTACATCTTGTACAGGTCACCGGCGAAAATGGCCGCCTCGTCGCCACCTGCGGCGGAGCGGATCTCGACGATGGTGTTCTTGTCGTCATTGGGGTCACTCGGGATGAGCATGTACTTGATGTCTTCCTCAAGCTGGGGAAGCTTGTCCTCGTTCTCGGAGATGTCCATCTGGAGCATCTCCTTCTCGTCGGCATCGGTAGTGTCACGGAGCATTTCTTTGGCAGCCTCGATGTCGTCGAGCGCGCCGATGTACTCGCGCGCAGCGGCAATGAGGTCGGACTGGTGCGCGTACTCCTTGTTGAGACGCGTGAACTCCTTGATGTCGGAGGCGACGGCCGGGTCGGAAAGCTTCTTCTCGAGCTCCTCGTAAGCCTTGATGATCTTTTCGAGCTTGTCGCGCATGGCGGAACTCCTTTATATGCGTGAAGGTGAAAATCGGCGGAATTGATGGGGCGCATGGCGCCGTTGCGGGGTAAGCCCAGCTAGAACATGTCGATTTTCAGATACATGCGCATCCCTTCGCGTATAGGGTACATAGTTGCGGTCTAACCCATATATGATAGCGTGCGCAGGCAAACCTGCATATAACCCGCACGGAATGAGTGGACGTAGTCGTTGGGGACGTTCCTTAACGACGAGTCGTTTAAGAACGTCCCCAACGACTACAACGGCTAACAAAGGGACTGTCGCTTTGTCACATTCTAGAGCGTTTGAAGCAGAGCGATGAAAAAGTGGACACCTTGGAGGTAGGCACGGCGGGTAATGCGCTCGTTGGTGCCGTGGACACCGCGATCGCACTCGTCATCGTCGACCACAAACGCCGAAAAGCGAATGCATTCAGAGCAAATACGCTGATAGTTAGCCGCATCGGTGGCACCGATCACAGTTGAGGGCACAATGCCGACAGCAGCCCCGCCCGCCGCATTCGGTACGTTTTCCTCCGCCCCCTTTTGATCACGAAAGTAGCGGGCGGCAATAGTGCGAACGGCCTCGAGCCCCGGTCCGCCAACACGTGGGGACGGCGAAGGTTCTGAGCTGCCGGGGCCAAGTTCGACCTCCACGCGCCCGGTAAGGCCCGCAGCGGCAACGGCCTCGCGGCAACGGTCAACAACATCAGCCACGCCCGTGCCCTCGAGCATGCGGAAGTTAATATTGGCCCACATATCCTGCGGCATCACGTTGGCGCCAGTGCTGCCGCCCTCAATCTGCGTGGGCGCACAGGTGGTGGTCACAAGCGGGTACAGCTTTTTGCTGGCAAGGCAGTCGCGCACGATGGCATCCTTGCTGGCAGCAATCTCGTCTGCGGTATAAAGCCCCAGCTCGACGAGCTGCGCGGCAAGCAGATCGGTCACGCGCGTCGGCCACTCGATATCGCAGATTGCGGCGATAGCGCGGCTCAATACCTCGAGCGATGTGCCGCCGTAGGGGTTGGACGAATGTCCGCCTTCGCTCTTCGTCTTGAGCACGATATCGGCATAGCCCTTCTCGGCAAGGTCGGCATGCATAAGCCAGCCCTCGCCCGCGCCGTACTCGGCAGCCGAAACAATACGGTAGTCACCCTCGTCGATCAGGTATTCAAGTTCAACGCCGCGCTCCTCGAGCACGCGGCCGATGGCCCCCGCTCCATACTGCGTGGTTTCCTCGTCCTGGCCAAAGGCGAGCAGCAGCGTCCGCTCGTGCTCCCAGCCGTGCACCAACGCATACTCAACCGCCTCGAGAATACCTGCGACCTGGTCTTTCATGTCGATAGCGCCGCGACCCCAAATGTAGGTGTCGTCCACGTGACCGCTAAAGGGGGCTTGCGTCCAGTCGGCCTCGGTGCCGGGCACCACGGGAACCACGTCCATGTGGCCCATGAGCATAACGGGCTTGAGGGCAGGGTCGGAACCGCCAAGTGTCACCAGCAGCGAGTGGTCGATGAGTTCGACCTCGCCCGCCGCGAACACATGTGGCCACGCCTGCTGCATATAGGCGCGCAGGTCATCGAACGGCTGCCAGTTCACCGCCTCGGCATCCATACTCGAAACGGTCGGAAACGACAGCACGCGCCCCAGGCGCTCGCACGCGCCAACTTCGTCCAAATCGGCAAAATCATCCTCATGCGCAAAGAAGCGCCAAACCTCGGCCATGACATCCTTTCGATTGTGATGACGAGGGCCGCCCCACCGGAACGGCCCTGCCATGCAAACATTTGCGGTTGGTTATTTGTCCTCGAGATAGCGCGAGAGGAACTCGCGGGTACGCTGGTGCTTGGGGTTGCCAAAGAGCTCCGCCGGCGCGGCGTCCTCGAGGACCACGCCCTTGTCCATAAAGACCACGCGATCGGACACGGTGCGGGCAAAGGCCATCTCGTGCGTGACGACGACCATGGTCATGCCGTCGGCAGCGAGCTTGCGCATGACCTCGAGCACCTCTCCCACGATCTCGGGGTCGAGTGCGGAGGTCGGCTCGTCGAACAGCATGATCTGCGGATTCATGCATAGGGCACGAGCGATGGCCACGCGCTGCTTTTGGCCACCGGACAGGCGACCCACGGCGGCGTGCGCGAACTTTTCGAGTCCCACACTCGTCAGATGCTCCAGAGCGACCTTTTCGGCCTCGGCCTTGGTCATCTTTTTGAGCGTGACGGGCGCAAGCGTGCAGTTATCGAGCACGTCCATGTTGTTAAACAGGTTGAAGCCCTGGAACACCATGCCGATGTCCTCACGCAGCTTGTTAATGTTGCAGCGCTCGGCCGTGAGGTCCTGGCCATGGAACCAGATATGGCCCGCGTCCGGGGTCTCGAGCAGGTTGAGGCAGCGCAGAAAGGTCGATTTGCCCGAACCCGAAGCGCCGATAATGGTAACGACCTCGCCGGGGTTAACGGACAGGTCGATGCCCTTGAGCACCTCGAGCGAGCCGAAGCTCTTGTGCAGGCCCTCGACGCGGATGAGCGGCTCATTGGTCTGTGCGGCGGCCGCAGCGCCGGTAGTGGCGGTATCTGCCATGATGATTCTCCTCGTCTTGAGCCTAGTTGGAGCTGGGCAGCGTGGCCGGGGCCTCGGCGCCGAGCTTTTTGCCAAAGGCCTCGAGCAGGCGGCTCGCCACGAGCGTCAGGATTAGGTAGACCACGAGTGCCACGCAGTAGACCTCCATCTGGCGGTAGTACACGCCGGCGACGGTGGTAGTGGCGTACATGAGGTCGAACACGCCGATGACCGAGAGCACCGACGAGTCCTTGATGTTGATGATGAGCTCGTTGGTGAGCGCCGGAATCGCGTTTTTAATGCCCTGGGGAAACACGACTTTACGCATAGCCTGCCACTGCGACAGACCCAGCGAGCGCGCCGCCTCGGCCTGACCGGGATCGATGGACTCGATGCCGCCGCGCAGGACCTCCATCATGTAGGCGGTGGAATTGAGCGAGATGGTGACGAGGCCGGCGGTAAAGGTACTCCAAATCTGGTTGGCCTGGGCGGTCTCGAAGCCCATGCCGCGCAAAACGGTGAAGCCCGCGTAATAGATGAGCAGGCCCTGGACCATCATGGGCGTACCGCGCACGATGGTGGAGTAGACGGTCGTAAAGCCGCGGCCGATGCTCTTAAAGAAGCGCACCAGGTCGTTGTCCACGCGATCGAAGGTCTGAATGCGCAAAAACACAAAGAGCAGTGCCAGGAAAAAGGCGATAACGGTACCGAAGGTCGCAAGTGCGATGGTAATCTCGATGCCGCGGATAAAGAAGTCGCCGCTCTTGTAGGTCATATAGACCAGGCTCGACAAAAAGTCACTGGGGTTGGAATCCGAGACAATGCTCACCTGCACCAAGTCGATAAACGACATGACGCAGCGATCCACGAAAAAGACCACCGCGATGGCGACCGCGACGTAGCTGCCCAAGCGTGCTCCACGACGGAAACGCTCGGATGCGAACGGCGACTTTTCGCGATAGTCGCTCCAGTGCATAAGCTTGGTGACCAGCGCCGCCGCCGACACGACGAGCCACGCCCACAGGATCGCCCAAAGGCAATCTTGGAACACGCCCGTGGGGGCCAGGAAGCTCAGCGGCGTGGGGTTGCGCTGGCTAAACGCCAGTCCGAGCGCCGCGATGACGCTCGTGCCCAGGTACACATAACGATGGTCGGCTTTGATAAAGGAGACCAGACGATTAATGGCTTTCATGCTGCCTCCCTATGCCGGCTGACGGTCGAGGCACGCGTCCCACATCTGGTCGCGCTCCTCCTGGCTGACGCCCTTGAGCGTCTTGTCGATGAGCTTAAGCAGCTTGTCCGAGCCCTTGCGGCAGCCGACGTTTGCCGCGACCTCCTGCTTAAAGCCCTCGCCCTCGGCAAAATGAATGGGGACGATACCGGGATTTTGGGCCATGTAGCCCTTTTCGTTTTCGGTGTTGTACGTCACGGCGTCGCAGGTGCCCTGCAGCAGGTTCGAGAACACCGTGGGGACGGAGTCGACCGGGTTTTTGTGAACGACGCCCGGGATCTCGTCGATGACGGTATCGAGCATGGTGTCCTTTTGGCCGAGCACCGTGGCGCCGCTGAAGTCACTGAGCTTGGTGGCGTTTTGGTAGGGGGAACCCTCTTTTACGAACAGGCCAAAGTAGCCAATAAAGTACGGGTCGGAGAAGCCGACCGACTCCTCACGCTCGGGCGTGGCGCTCATACCGGCGATGATGAGGTCGATCTGGCCGTTGTTGAGCGAATCGATAAGGCCCGAGAAGCTCTGCTTGACGGCAACGGGCTCGCCACCGAAGGCCTTGCAGACAATCTTGGCGATCTGCACGTCGTAGCCATCGGCATAGGCGCCCTGTACGTTGTCGATGGGAATGGTGTACTCACTGGCTTCGGAAACCTGCCAGTTGTACGGGGCGTAGGCCGCCTCCATGCCGATGCGAATCTTATCCTTGCCGATCACGGAATCGGACAGGTCGTCGCGACCGCCGCCCGTCGTGGGCTGAACCACCTTGAGCGTGGACGGGCGCTGACAGCCGGCGAGCGCGCCGGCAACGACGGAAGCGCTCGCGGCAAGAGCGCTACCCAAGAAGATGCGACGGCTGCACACCGGCTGTGGATGCACGTCGCGCTGATGGGGAGAATGCATAATCTGCCTTCCCTGTTGAATCGTATGCTAATGACTTAACAGGATACCGCTCAGCGTTACCTCCAGCAGATGCATATATACAGATTAACAAACTGAAAACGATTGGTAGCCGTTGGGGACGTTCTTAAACGACGGGTCAAACAAGTAGTCATCGGGGACAGTCGTTGGGGACGTCGATGATTCGGCAATGCCAGCGAGCGCCACCCAGAGCGAACAAGTTGGCATGAAAAAGGCAAGGCATAGACCTTCTGGTCATGCCTTGCCTTTTGAATGACAAATTGTCACTCTGGGTGGCGCGCAGCGTCGACCGGTCCGCCGTTCGTTAGAACGGCGGAACCTCTAGAGCAGCGTAACCTCGAAGGCGCGCTTGTCGGTGGCACCGGGAGCCAAGGTGATGGTGTTGACCTTGTGCTCGAAGACGTCGTCCTCGGTGTCCATGGTGGTATGTCCGGTCCAAGGCTCGAGCGCCACGAACGGGGCGTCGTTGGCGGCAGACCACACGCCAATGTACTTAAAGCCCTCAAAGTCAATCTTGACGCCGTGGCCCGACTTGCGACCGCGCAGCGTGAGCGTGGAGCCCGGGGTATCGGTGAACATGATGGCGTCGTTGTCGAAGCTACGGTGTGTGATGGGCAGCACGTCCGAGTTATCGGGAGCCTTGTAACTTCCCTCGAACGTCATAAGGCCATCGGGCGTGATGATGGGGGCCTCGTTAGTCCAAGCCTCGGTAAACGCCAGCTCGTAATCCTCGAACGCCTCGTCCTCGGCACCGGGAACGGGCACGTTAAATGCGGGGTGGCCGCCCACCGAAAACGGCAGGTCCACGTCGCCGGTGTTGGTGACGGCAAAGGTCTGCGTAAGAGTGGCGTCGCCAGTCAGGGCATAGGTCATGTTGAGCTTAAAGTGGAACGGGAAGGCCTTGAGCGACTCGGGCGTATCGGTGATCTCGTAGGTGACGGACGAACCGTCCTCCGACACCTCGACCAGCTTGTGCTCCACGATACGCGCGATGCCATGGCGCGCCATCTCGCAGCTGCCGGCCGCAGACGTCGCCGTGTTGTTGCGCAGCGAGCCCACAATGGGGAACAGGATGGGCGCATGCTTGCCCCAAAAAGCGGGATCGCCCTGCCATAGATACTCGTTGCCGTTGAGGGCAAGGCTCGTGAGCTGGGCGCCCATGGAATCGATGGCCGCGGTGAGGCCGCCGCGCCTGATGGTAGTGACGGTAGACATGCTACTTCCTCCAAAAGTAAACAATAGTGTCGAGGACTATTGTCCCACTCTTGGCGGCGGGACGGGACGGCAGGCGATTATTGAGTAGCCATAGCGGAAATGGGCGGCGAGCGCCTACTGGGTATCCACGTAAAGGTCAAACCCGCCCTGCGAGGTGGTGTCGACCGTATCGGGCGCCCGCGAGTTAAAGCTCGCGGGAACCATTCTTTTCGAGGCACGAAAACGCGTGCCGTCGGTGGCGACAGGTGGCTCATCGACCGTAAGTTCGTAGTCGCCGGGCTTGAGCTCGATACCGTCACCTTCGGAATTGACGTATTGGTGCTCGTCGATCGCTTGTCCCTTGAGCGTGCGGCCTACGATATGGATGAGCATCTGGCTGTCGCCGCGCGCGGTATCCCACGTCGCGCCGTCCTTGACCTCGACCGACACATGCACCGAGCGCGTACGGTTGAGCGATTGTTCGACGGAGATCTCGACCTTGGCGGCGTCTTGGCGCTGCTGCTCAACATGGCTCCAAACGCTGCCGATTGCCGAGCAGGCGATAACGCCGGCCATGAAGGCGATGAGGATGGGGCCGAGCGGAGAGCGCCGGCCCGCGCCTTCCTCGCGAGCCAGATCGGGGCGATGCGTGGGCGCAGGCGCCTGGGCGCCCTGCGCGGGCACGTCGAGAATGCTAAAGGATGCCGTGCTGTCGGGGTCGATAGTGTGACGCGGCTGCGGGGTCTTTGCCGGCGAGATGGACATGTCGGCCGGCTCACCCAGTGTGGCCGTAGCATCGGCCTTTGCCTCGTCGGCCTCAGCCTGGGCCCAGGCCTGTTCAAAGGTTAGGGGTTCGGCCGAGTCGGAAGCGGCATCCGTCTCGACGGCATCGTTGCCGCTCTCGTCCTCGTCGCTCGACACGTCATGCGGCGCGGGCTCGTCCCACTCCTCGTCCGGAACCTCGCCCTCGCTATACCACCATTCAAAGTTATCGATATCCATACGGGGCGCCCCTTAGGCCTCGCAAATAAACACTTGCTAGCCTTATACCCCCAGACGGCACGAGGGCTCGCACGGAATGCGAAAAGGACTGCTCCTTTGTCGCATCGAAACGGATCTGTTTACGTTTAGCCGCGGGTAATCTTATTTCTCAACAAGAAGTCGACTGCCCCCACGATTCTGATGCCATCGATGTCCGTTGGATGGTCGCCATCCCTGACAATCAGGATCTTCTCATACGAATCAGGAATTTTTCCTAGCGTGCTTAGCTTGAGCGGTCGCAGCTCGCGTTCCCTCGTCGCCTCGGCATCGATCCGTTCGGTAACCTGGATATATTTGCGGTCTGATCCCTCGCCGATTGCGACAAAGTCGATTTCCCCCGCGCGTAGATGGCCGCAAAACACTTCGTATCCTTCAAAGACAAGCTGGTTGTAGATAACGTTCTCGAGCATCCTTCCGCTATCGCTACCTCTATATCCGTCAAGATAGCTGCGAATTCCCGTATCAGCTATGTAATATTTACCGCCTGTCTTAAGAAGCTCCCGCCCCTTGATGTCATACCTTTTTACTTTGGTAAACAGGTACGTCTCTTCCAGAGCGTCAATATATGCCGACACCGTCGATGCGTTGGTCTTACCGCCCGCTGATTCGTTGAGCGTCCCTACGATTTTGTTGACCGAGGTTTGGTTGGAGATGTTGTCTGCCAGATACGCACAGAGCCGCTCGAGAACATCGCGCTTGGTGATAGCTCCGCGACCCCTACGCGTCACACGCGACAGGATATCGCGCGCGACGATCGTCTGGTAGAGGCTACGGATATAGTCGCGACACAGCTCACGTCTCGGCTCATCATGGGCCAGAAACGGCATGCCGCCATAGGTTATGTACTGCTCAAGCACGGTATTTGAATTAAGGCGATCGCCCGTCTTGGAAACAAGTTCGACCCTCTCACCAAGCCCTTCAGCGGCGACCGCATCAATCGAGCGAAAATCAAGATATTCGCCAAACGTGAGAGGCTGCATCTTGACCTCGACATATCGGCCCGAGATAAGAGTTGCGAGCTCGCTCGATAGCAAAAAGGCATTGGAGCCCGTGACATAGATATCGCACGGCAAATCCACTCGGAGCGAGTTGACCGCCTTTTCCCAACCTTCGACATTCTGGAGCTCGTCAAAGAACAGGTAGGGATGATCGATGCCGTCGATGCGCTCCCGAACCATACGATAAAACGTCAGATAATCCGTAATTCCCGCGTACTCTAGAGATTCCATCTTAAAGGTCAGCAAACGCTCGGCTGGCACCCCCTGTTGCGCCAGATAGTCCCTCATCATGTCCAATAACGTTGATTTGCCACAACGGCGTATGCCCGTCACGATTTTGATGAGGTCGGTATCCTGAAAAGCAATGAGTCGATCAAGATAACGGCTTCGGCGAACGATATCCATAGAGTCTCCCTAGCGCCCGACCAGACATGAAATCTTATAAACTTGCATTTTTTGCAAGTTTATAAGATGTTACCTTAGAAACTTGCAGAATTTGCAAGTTTATAAGGCATGGAATGTGACAAACGGACTGCCCCTTTGTCACATTAGCTTGGCGCTGCTCATGTGCCTGTTCTCGGTGTCATGCATCACGCACTTCATGGACGTGGCACGCCGCCGCCATCCCAAGTCGATGGTACTCGCAAGCTCGGTTAAGCCCATGGGTTTAACGTCGGCATCACGTTTGGCACCGCAGTGGGCGGCACCGTGGTAGGCAGCGTTGGCATTGCGTACGTAGGCGCAGCGGGCGCCGCGTTCTCGCTTGTGGCCTGGGCGCTCACGCTGGTGACGATTAAGCTCGCCCGCTGGGAACGCCGTCGTCAATCAACACAGCCCCGGATGCAGGCATAGGGGCGAACATAGCCCAAGGTGGCGAGCAACCGGTGAAAACCGTCCCATACGAGTAGTGTCTATCCGCCTGCAAGCTCCGACAGTGCGATTTCGTGTATTTCAAATACACGAAATGCGCGTGGGGCAACTCAAAGGCGGCGGCAGACACATTGTCTGCCACCGCCTTTTATACTGGATTTTATAGATATGTGGGGCGTTTACTCCATACCCAGCAGCTCGCGCATCTGGGTTGCGTAGTTAGATGCCATGTTGCCGTAGACAATCTGCACGCCGCCGTTAACATGCACGATGCCACGCGCTTCGAGCTTTTCGGTAAACTCGGCGTCATCAACCACCTTGTCACAGTCATTGAGCTGGATGCGCAGACGGGTGAAGCAGGCCTCGACAGACTTAATGTTGTTGTCGCCGCCCACTGCCTCAACGATGGCGGGAATGAGGTCGCTGATCACGGTCTTGGGAGCCTTTTCGGCCTCATCGTCGGACTCTTCCTCGCGGCCGGGGGTCTTAAGGCCCTTCTTAAGAATGATGAACTTGAAGACGAAGTAGTACACCACGAAGTAGATGGGGCCGAGGAACAGGATAACCTGCCAGTTGGAGCCCTTGGCTGCACCCATAATGCCGTTAAAGATCAACGACAAGAGCGGGCCGCCAAAGGATGCGGAGCCGGCCACGTTGAACTGCAGGATATAGGTCAGCGCATAGGCAAGACCAGCCATGAGAGCGTGGAACACGTAGAGGATGGGCGCGATAAACAGGAAGGAGTACTCGAGCGGCTCGGTAATGCCGGAGAGGATGCAAGGCACCACGATGGCAATCATGAGCGCTGCGGTCTTCTTCTTGTTCTTGGGAAGCGCCGTCTTGTAGAAGGCGAGTGCAGCACCGGGCAGGCCGAACATGGCGAAGATAACCTTACCGTTCATGACAAAACGGCTGACCTCGATGTTAAACGGCGTGCTAGGAGAGCCCAGGATCGCGTTGTAGATATTGATAGCGCCCTGAACGGTCTGGCCGTCGATGGTCTCGACGCCACCGAGCGACGTGAAGAAGAACGGTAAATAGACAAAGTGATGCAGACCAAAAGGCAGGAGCATGCGCTCGCCAGCGCCGTAGACAAATGCACCAAAGGCACCCGTAGTCTTGATGAACTCGGACAGCGCACCGAGAGCGTTCTGGATAAACGGGAAAACAAAGGACATGACCAATGCGAGGACACTGCATGAGAGCAGCGTTACCGCCGGAATAAAGCGCGTGCCGTTGAAGATGGAGAACACGGCAGGCAGCTCAATCTTGTAGTAACGGTTATGCAGCCATGCGACGATTGCACCCACCAGAAGACCGCCGATAACGCCCGTGTCGAGCGTGGTGATACCGAGGATCGTGCTCTGACCCGTCGTAAGATTGGCGGGATCGATAACGCCGGTCGCCGTGAGGAACGTGCCCATCACGGAGTTCATGCACATGTAGCCCAAAAAGCCACAAAGCGCCGCGGTAGCCTTCTCGGACTTGGCGAAGCCATAGGCGAGACAAATCGAGAAGATAACCGGGATGTTGCTCATAACGATGCCGGCTGCGGCCTTAAGAATCGAAAAGAAAATCGCAAAGCCCGGAGCAGCAAGCCAGGGAACAGCTGCCGTAAGGGTGGGGCTGGTAAAGGCATTGCCAAAGCCCTGAAGGATGCCGGCGATTGGCAGGATCAGGACAGGCGTCATGAGGACTTTGCCCAGGCGCTGGAACTTTGCCAGCAGCTCATCTTTGTTCATGGGATACCCCTCTTAAAGAAACGGGGCGTGCAGTTCTACAACCCACACGCCCCATAACAGTTATCAAACGCTATGGAACTAGCTACTTAAGCTCCGGCCAGTAATCCTTATTGGCCTCGATGAGCTTATCGAGCACCTTACGCGCCTTCTTTGCGTCACCGACCAGACGATTAAGCGTGAGTGCCTGCAGGGCCTTCTCGTAGGAACCCTCCATCCAAGCCTCAACAGTCAGGCGCTCATAGGCGTACTGGTTCTCCATAAGACCGCGATAGAAGGTGCCAATCTTGCCAACAGCATAGGGCTGCGGGCCATTGGCGCCCACGCTTGCCGCGACCTCGACCATGGCGTCATCGGGCATACCCTCGATAATGCCGTTGTTGGGCACGATGACAATGAAGGTCTTATTGGTGTTGCGATAAATGGCCGAGGTGATTTCCACGATCATATCGCCATGAGCATCGTTCTGCACAACCGAGGAGTTCTTTGCGGTGCCGACTTTGGCAACACGCTCGCACTCGGCGAACACGCGCTTCTCACGACCGTTGATAACCTCGTCGGAGCGAGTGTAGTCGGGGTCGAGGTGAGCGACCTTGTACTCGGGATACAGATAGTACTGCAGATAAGTGTTGGGCAGATAGTCGGGGAAGTCCTCGAGCATGTCCTTGACCATGGCGTAGGTATCAAGCCAGGACTGGTCACGCTGCTCGGCATCGGCAGGAAGGAAGCCGTTCTTCTCCGTGTACTCCTTAATCTGCGGGACGAGGTCATGGCCCTCTTCATCGTAGATGTGCTTGAACCAACCGAAGTGATTGAGGCCAAAGTACACGGGCTCCGTCTTGCTCATATCGCGACCGAGCAGGCGACCGTAAGAGCGCATGAGGTTGACAGGCTGGTCGCAGATGTTGAGAACGCGATGCTCATCGGGCAGGACGCGCTCGAGACCATATGCCACAATAGCAGCCGGATTGGTGTAATTGATAATCCACGCCTCCGGGCTATGGGCGCGAACGTCGTTGACGATCTCAACCATGTCATGCATGGAGCGCATACCGTAAGCCATGCCGCCAGGGCCCACCGTTTCCTGGCCGATGATTCCCATATGCAGCGGAATCTTCTCGTCCTTGCTACGCATCTCGTAGCCGCCGGTACGAATCTGGCAGAGCACAAAGTCGACGTCGGTGTAAGCCTCGTCCTTATCGGTGGTGTAACCAAACTCCACACCGGGCTCCTCCTCGGCGAAGAGGATCTTGCCAAACTCGCCGATCGGACGCTGGCGCTCGGCATCGATGTCATAGAGCATCACGCGGTTCAGCGGCAGAATGTCCATGTGCTTGGTCAGGGCTTTAAGAATGCCAGGGCACCACGTGGAGCCGCCGCCAACGATCACAATATTGAGCTTATCCTTCATGTTCCGTCCCTCCAGGGTTGGCTGATCGGTGTTCTCGAAGACCTTGGGCTCCGCGGCTGTCCTCGGCTTGCTTCGTTTCGATTGGTATTTTGCGACATAAGGTCGTTTGCAAGTCCCCGTGTGGGCCAATGCGAAACGGGGACACATGATTTCGCTCACGACACAGATATGTGTAGGCAGACACGCGCGTTTGCCCAGTTCATGGGCAATAGGCAATCTTGACCGATTACCGATTTCTCACCTGGCTACACAAAGCGGTACCATATGTACGGCGAGGTGCGAGGGGCTGAAACATCTTATGAAAGATCAAGAATCCTTTTATGATCATGTGCGAGCTGGCGAGAGCAAGCTCAACGATCTCGAAAGCGAGATCATGCGCTACATCATCGAGCTGCGTGATGATATTGACGATGTCACGCTTAAGAGCGTTGCCGAACGGTTCTTCGTCGCTCCCAATACAATTGTCAGGCTTGCCCATAAACTTGGCTTCTCGGGGTTTACGGAGCTCAAACAATCGTATTCCGCCTCGCTCGATCGCAATCGATTCACTATCGAGGCACTTCCTCTTGATACCCAGCTCGTACAGACCAAAGATCTGCTTAACGACCGGGTCATCGATTCGGTTGTGAGTCTTATCCAGGACGCCTCGCATATCGTGTTCTTCTGCTCGGGCTTTTCGAAATACCCGTGCCTCGAGATGGCTGAAAAGCTCAAAATAATGGGCAAGAATACCGACACGCTCAGTGAACGCCACGTCATGAGGCATTACGCAGAACTCCTCGGCAAAAACGACCTGGTCTTCAGCGTTTCCGTAAGCGGCGAGACGCAGGTGTCTATTGACGCCACATCGATAGCCAAAACGCGCGGATGCAAGGTCGTCACGCTCACCGGCTTTTCTCGAAATTCCCTCTCGAAACTAGCCGACTACCCCATCTACACCGTGCAAAAAGAAATCCGCTTGGGCAGCATGGACCTCGACAGCCGATTGATGTTCTATTACGTTTTCGAATTGATATTTGAGCGCTATTTCAAACTGGCCAGGAAATAAAACTCTGTATGTGCCCGGCTTCGACTCTTTAGCAGCCTCCTATATGAAAGGTATCGTTCTATGCAACGCGTACTGTTTATCTGTCATGGGAACATCTGCAGATTCAGAAAAATGCCTAGCTAGTTAGGATCCCGGCGAACCATATCGCGTACCTTACGACGTTTTTACGACTTTGAGCCCCGATGCGATATTGCCGTGATGGAGAAAAGCAACTCCTTTCGCCTTTCCCCAGTAGCTGAAGAACGGAGAATCGAGCATAAGCATTCCTTTCCGGTCGTCTCAAACCTCTGCAATTTGGAGGGTAAATCGCGAAAGCTAATATCTCAAACACCAGAAAAATCAAGTCGATGACCTCGCTCAACATTCACGATGCCCACCATCGCATGCTAGTTACAAGAAGCGGATGCACTAGTATTCTTTCAATCGACTTGCAAACCCCTTCAAGCGTCCAACGCAATGGCGTGCTTTCAGACGCAACGCCTCCTTGCGTCCGCATTATTGCTTTGTTAGACTCTACGGAAGAATTCAGCGCAGGCCCATATGCCAAGCCAGCGCCCCGGAAAGGAAAAGGATTCGTGAAGCTGTAGACGATACATATCGACGCCAATTTGCAAATTGCCATCTATCCAAGAATAAATCTGGCTGCACATTTGTCGTATCGTCTTTTCACTGATCCTCGTATATCCTAAACACTACCTTTGCGAGCATTGCCGTCGACTCATTTTCTTTCAGCTTGACTCGAGTCGACGGGCGTTCACGTTGGTCGGAACGAGCCAATCAGAGCATATGCGGCAAAACGCGGCCTCCCATGCCGAGGAGGCACAATGTCAAGAACCAATTTGAACAGCTCCACCACCCTCGTTCTTTCCCATATTACTTATGCATATCCTGGCAGCGCAATGCCCGCACTCGACAACGTGTCGGCGACATTTGCCCCCGGCTGGCACGGCATCGTCGGAGACAACGGGTGCGGGAAATCAACTTTCGTCCGCATTGCGTGCGGACTTCTGATTCCAGATCGCGGCGTCGTTTCACCGCGTCTCGTCTCCGCATATTGCGCGCAAGAAGCCGGAGTCGAACCGCCCATGCTCTTCGATTTTGCGTGCGACTTCGCCCCGGCGACCACGCACCTCAGAAGGATGCTCCGCATCACCGATGATATGCTCTGGCGTTTTTCCGAGCTCTCCGGTGGCGAGCAGAAGAAAATTCAAATAGCCGTCGCGCTTTGGCAGAATCCCGATCTTCTGGCAATGGATGAACCGACTAACCATGTGGACGCAGAATGCAGAAGGCAGATTTGCAAAGCACTCGCCGAGTACAAGGGTATTGGCCTCCTCGTCTCGCACGACCGTGCGTTGCTCGACTCCTTGGCAAAGGACTGCCTGTGCTTTGAGTCGGGGCACGTCACCATGCGCCCCGGCAACTACTCCCAAGCTCGCTCGCAGGCGAATCTGGAGCGCGAAAGCGCGGCGCGGGCCAAATCGATTGCGCGATCCGAAGAAAAGCGCATGAAGGCTGAGTATATCAGGCGCGTTGAAAACGCCTCACGGTCCGCATCCAAGAGAAGCGCCCGTCATGTCGATCCGAAGGATCACGACGCGAAAGCACGGATCGGACTCGCCATTCTCACTGGCAGAGACGGCGTTGCGGGCAAGCTCGCTTCGCGCATGGACTCCCGAATCCAGCGCGCGCAAGCCGCCGTCGACGCCCACCATGTCGAAAAGCGCTACGAAAGCACCTTGTGGATGGAAGCGCAACCCAGCCCGCGCAAAACACTGATTCACGTCAGCTCAGATCGCATACCGTGCGGCCCGAGGCAATCTTTGCGGGTTCCCGAGATTTATCTGGGAAATACCGATCATCTGGGCATAAGCGGCCCCAACGGAGCGGGGAAAACAACACTGGTCAAGCATATCCTGGAGATATTGGAAGGCCGCAAGGCCACGGGATTGGACATTCGCACGCTGTATATCCCTCAGGAAGTCGACGATTCATCCTCAATTGAATTCCTCTCGGAAATCAAGGACCTGCCCCAAGCCGAACGTGGAGCCCTGCTTTCGATCGTTGCGCAACTCAATTCGGATCCCGAACGAATATTGTCCGGCGAGAACATCAGCCCGGGGGAGCTGCGGAAGCTCATGCTCGCCCGCGGTATACTAGATGCCCCCGAAATCATCGTCATGGACGAACCCACGAATCACCTGGACCTGCACTCGGTGGAGGCACTCGAGCGAGCGCTTTCCGCCTTTCCCGGCGCGCTTGTTTTGGTGAGCCATGACGAGCAGTTCCTCTCGGCCTCATGCCCCCTCCGCTTGGATTTGGCCCCAGAAGAGGAGCACACTATTGGTCAGCCCCTCCTCTAGCGCTCAGGCATGTCTTCTGCAAGCCGCCTTCTTCTGATATCCCCTCCCCCGTTTTGCAAGCAACTCAGCGCAAATGGCCCATCCCCCTCAGCCTGAAGGCTCAGCGACACCAACGATACCGACGATTCAATATCTGGATGTCCATATTTGCCCCATCTGGGTGATTATTAAATTGTGTTTGTTCCGTGATTGAATACTTTGTCATCATTACGCCCCACTTCTTCTCATCAGAGGACGTCGAGAACGACAGGTCCTTGCGAAATAATCCCAGCTCAGAAGCTTATGGCATGATGTGCTCACCGAGTGCTCGATGACGGTTGACGAATCGTCGGTAATATCCAATTTTAGGAAAGAGGTGTGTATGACCCGACCGAAGATCATGCGCGGACCGTTTGAATGCGGCTCCATCTCAACAACCAGTACGGCAATGTCGTCTATAAAGGAGTCTTCGGCGAGCATGCCGACTTGTTCTGAACGAGCTGTTCGACATGCCCTGAAGGCCGAAGAGATGTTCTCTCGCGTCATGTATCGCCAGATTCTTTGTGCCCACACGAAGCTCCATGGGGCAATGTTTGGGGACGATGATCTTCATGCCGCAACAAGAAATGTCGAGGAGATCTTGCGCAACGTCCTGCGCCTCTATCTCGATGTCCACGGCGAGCCGCAACGCGGAGTCAGCAAATAATTGGATTGAGAGGAGTTCGAGTATGAGGAAATTGAATCAGTTTATGAAGTTCGATTGGGAAGCTTTTGCGAAAGGCAAGCGTTTCCTTTGTGTCGGAGGTGGTAAATGGGTTGATTAAAACACCAAAGAGCATCGCGGCACCAAGATCGACGTGGTGATCACAACCGATAACACGCAGTATCACCAAAACGAAGGCGAGGTGGTCAGCAATCGTTTCGAGAAGCTTTCCATCAAGGTTTCGAACGATATCGAGATTCCCGTCAATCAGCACGTCATTCCCACCGGCGTGGTCGCAAAGGTTTACGGTGATTATCGCAACCAGTTGTCCATCACGGCGGACGGCATTACCGTCATCCCCGCGAAGGGCTAGGTGATTGTGGTGCGTTACTCCAGTGGCGCACCGGCGATCGTGTATTCGACCCCCAGCGCAAAGCTTTGTGTGCTGGGGGTCGCTTTATTTGCGGTCGCCGCGTGCGTTTATTGCATCGGGCTATTCGTGAACACCATTCTTGCGCCCATCGCCATAGAGCCCAGTACGGTGATGGCGTTTGGCGGCAACCTTACCTCCGCAGCGGCCACTCTTAGCCTCGCTGGGACCATGTTGTTTGCGGGAGGGATCACACATTACGTCATGCTATCTGAATCAACACGGTTGCATGCACGCATTAGGAAGGGGCTCTTTGATCCACGTTACGGGAATCCTCTACACCTGCGAGAAGGCGAGCTTCTTCCCGACATCTCTTGCAAAGAGACGGCTCCTGGACAGTTCGAGCTCGCCATCTCAACCTCATCCTCAACGGCAGAAGAAATATCGAAGATGGGACCTAGCATTAGCTCCCGACTTCGCGGAAGGTTCTCCCGCTACGCCGTCGTACTTGCCGAAGCAGACGTCGCATGCAATCAAGTGACCTTCTTCCTTGAAGATGTGACGTTGCATCGAGAGATCAAGGCATCGCGTGTCGAGGATTTGTGCCCGGCGAACGCCTACGAATTCCGCGTTCAAAACGGCACGAGCATCGACCTCCGCACCTCCGGTTCCATGCTCATCGCTGGAAAGACCACGGGCGTGATCGCCCTCTTGCTCCAAGCCCTGTTGGCTGGTCCTGACGGACACGGATCGCAAGTCCTCATCATAGACCCCAAGCAGGCCGAGCCCTCCCGACTTCCTCGCGTGGTTTCACTGAATGCTGACGGGGACGCTCGCGCAATCCTGTCTGCGTTATCACGGTTCGCCGACAGCATCAAAGAGCGACAGAGCTTCCTCAACGACAGGTCGACAGAGACGGGAGACGCCGTGCACTGGTGGGATGCGGGGCTTCACGTTTCGCTTCTCTTCATGGATGAGTACGTGGCACTCCGCACGCTGTTTCCCAAGCGCGCGAGCAAGGAGGACCCCGATTACTGCCTCGCGACGTTTGATGGGCTGGTGAAGCGCATCGTAACGATGGGGGCGAGCGCGGGCTGCTACGCCATCATCTCGATCGCCGAGGCGTCTGTTGAGGAGGGGGGGCTTGCCGTCGATGCTGCGCTCGGCGTGCAGCACCCGCGTCCTCTTCAAGCCGACGCTTCCCGAGGCGCGGCTCATATGGGGCGCGGAACGCCTGCTCGACCTCGGTGCACCTCGCACCTTCTCCCCGGGCGACGCTTGGTTCAGCAGTACGGACGGGGCGCACGACCGCATCGGCTTTGTGCATTTTCCGATCATGGACTTCCCCGTGTACCGCGAGCTTGGGCGGCTCCTTGACCTGTACTTCAGAGAATAACCACCGCGGGGTCCGCTTCGCGCAGCAAAAGCGGACCCCGTCGATTGTTCCATTACTTGAAATTCTGCTCATTTATGCGCCTTGGGGAGCTTGTTATCCCAAGGCGCACCCTCGGGCGCGTTCCAAAATCGTCCCGAAATAGCTCATTTACGAGAAAGGACTCGGAACCATGACCAATTCTCTGCCCATGAAGACCCGCGCGATGATGTACGAGCAGCAGCTCGATCACCTGCCCCGTCTTGTGGACGAAATGTACCGAAGAATCGAAACACTCGCCCCGAAGCGCTATGCGGGCATCGTGCACGACAGCGACACGACGGACGCGGGACGTCCGGCAGCCGCGCATCTTCACGTGATGATGGAGTTCCAGAATCCGCGCTCGCTCAATAGCATCGCGAAGCTCCTTGGAGATAAACCTGAGCGCATCGAGGCTTGGAAGGCAGGTGTGGAAAACGGTTTTTCCTACCTGTGCCACAGAACGGATGGCGCACGATCCAAGCATCAGTACGACCCCAAAATCGTGCGCTCCAATTTCGATTACCCAGCGCTACTTGCTTCTATTGAGTCGCGCGTTGCTCGAACGAGGTCCCATAGCAGCATCAAAGTCCTTCTCGATGACCTTCTCGAAGGTCGTATCGACAAGGAGTCCTTGATCTCTCAGCTCTCCGGATCCGAATATGCCCGGACATAGCGTCAGATCGAAGACGTTTATGCACGCCGCCTTCAGGTTCAGGCCCGGGAATGGCGGGGGTTGATGCTCAAGGGCGAAAGAAGGGTGGAATCAGTTTGGATCTTCGGGCCTGCTGGAACGGGGAAGTCCACCCTCGCAAAGCTCTATGCGAAGCGGAAGGGCGAACCGTTCTTCGTCTCTGGATCTACGAGAGACATCTTTCAGGGGTATGAGGGCAAGCACACGGTGATTCTTGACGAACTTCGTCCCTCATCCATCCCCTACGCCGACCTGCTTCGCATCACGGATCCCTATGCGATGGAGCATGAGGTGATGGCACCGTCCCGATATTCCGACAAAGCGATAGCCGCCGATCTCGTAATCGTCACGACGCCCTACAGCCCCTTGGAATTCTATGGAGAACAGATGCGCCGATCCGCGACTTATCGTCCGCAAAACGATGTCGACGGATTTGGTCAACTTGAGAGGCGCCTCTCCGTCGTTGCGGAGATGCAGACGAGGGAGATCTGTCTCTCTGAGTTTAGGCACGATCTCGACGGATACTGGCCGGTCGAAGGTTCCTCTCGTACAAACCCATATTCGAGTTATGCGCGAGGACTCGCCCCCTCGTCCTGCGCCAACGCTCTTTATAAAGAGCTTCTCGACACCGTTTCGCACTTGACAGCTTAACCAATCGGGCCCCGTGCGATAATCTTGAAATATCGCATCGGGGCTCTTTTCTGAACAGGAAGGAGCCTGCTAGTGACTGTGAGAAAAGACAGCAAAGGGCGAATCCTCAGACGCGGGGAAAGCCAGAGAAAAAACGGCCGTTACTGCTTCAAGTATGTGGATGCAAGAGGTAAAACGCGGAGCGTCTACTCGTGGACCCTGACAACTCATGATCTAACTCCGAAGGGGAAGAAAGCCAGTCCGTGCTTGCGCGCGTTGGAGCATGAGATCCAGCGCGATCTGCTTGATAAGGTCGCGCCGAACAATATGACAGTCTACGAACTCGCATCTCGTTACACTGAAACAAAGACTGCCGTGAAACAATCCACTCGAGCCGCCTACAAGACAATCCTCAATTTTCTTGCTACAGATGAATTCGGCTCGCGACGAATATGCGGTGTCACCTCCCTTGATGCCAAGGAATGGCTCATCAACCTGCAAAAAATCCACGGCAAGCGCTATAGCACAATCCATAGCATCCGTGGTGTTCTGAGACCGGCGTTTCAACTGGCAGAGGAGAACAGCCTGATTCGCCGAAATCCCTTCTATTTCGAGCTCGCAACGATACTGACAAACGACATGGTTACACGCAAGGCCTTGGCCACTAACCAAGAACGCAGATTTCTTGCTTTCGTGGAGGGCGATGAACACTTTCACCGCTATCGTGACGCCATCTACATCCTTCTAAATACGGGCCTGCGCATTTCTGAATTCTGCGGTCTTACCGTCGAAGACCTTGATTTCAAAAACGGAAGCATTCGGGTAAACAAGCAACTTCAGCGGACCAGCAACATGCGATACTACATCGAACGTCCCAAGACGGAGAGCGGGATCCGCTATGTTCCCATGACTCAAGCCGTGACAGAGTGTTTCAGGAGTATCCTTGCGCAACGTCTAAAGCCTTCGAGTGAGCCGGTCGTTGACGGTGTTAGCGGTTTTCTGTTTCTTGATAAAAACGAGATGCCGCGTGTTGCCCTGCACTGGGAGAAGTACTTCCACCACGCGATAGAGAAACATAATCGCATCTACAAGGATGAGCTTCCCAAAATCACACCACATGTCTGCCGACATACCTTCTGCTCGAAGATGGCACGCAGGGGAATGAACCCTGCGAAGCTAAAATGCATCATGGGCCACTCCGACATCAACGTGACTTTTAACACATACACCCATCTTGATTTCGACGACGTCAGAGAGGATATGCTGAAAATTGGATGCAAAGGACGGTCAACATTGTGACAACAAGTCGTAAACCCTCGTTCTTTACGACAATTCTTACGACGCTGGAAAGAAGAATAATCCGCTCATTTATGAATCAATTTGATATTCTGTCCTTGACGAGGGATCAAAAAGCAGTGCGATTATCTGCGAAAACTCTGATATTCGAGAGGTTTTAGCCAATGCGCAAAATCCTATTTGTCTGTCATGGGAACATCTGTCGCTCGACGATGGCTGAGTCGGTGTTTGCCGAGCTGGTGCGCCGTGCTGGGCGCGAGGCGGAGTTCGTCATTGATTCTGCCGCGACCTCGACCGAGGAGATTGGCAACCCTCCGCATCATGGCACCGTCGCCAAGCTGCGCGAGGTCGGGATTCCCGTCGTTGCGCACCGCGCGCGCCAGGTTCGTCGCGCGGAGTATGGTGACTGGGACCACATCGTCTATATGGATGCCGAGAACGCGCGCGGCCTGCGTCGCATCTTCGGCGACGATGCCGACGGCAAGATTTCGCGGCTGCTGGATTGGACCGATCGCCCCGGCGACGTCGCCGATCCCTGGTACACCGGCAACTTCGATGCCACCTACCGCGATGTGCTCGCCGGCTGCACGGCCATGCTCGAGCAACTGTAGGCGCCCGGGCGGCGCGGATGCGTGAGCCACGCCATCGGCATAAAATGAGCGTGGATAATCTCCCGCATACAAATTGAGCGTGGATAATCTCCCACTTTGAACGCAAAACGGCGCTCTAAACGGGAGATTATCCACGCTCATTATCTTGGTGGGAGAAAATCCACGCTCAACTACTCGTCGACGATCTCGGCAAGCCAGACGTTCAACGTATCGACCTCGGGGCAGCAGAACTTTGCCGTGCCGGGCTCGTTGCCGGGCACAGTTCCGCCATAGCGCAGAATGTCGATATAGGGAAAGCCAACGTGACAGGCCATGGCGCACATCTTGCCGCGATCGCGGTCGAAGTCGAAGACGTCGCCCGGCTTGTGACCATGGTGGCAGCGGCACGTCCCCAACTGGTCCACGCAGCTCACGCGGATACGCGGACGCTTGCCCCGCGGCGCACCGAGCGGCTTGTTCTCGCCCGCAGGCTTGATGCCGCCCTCGCCAGCATTACTCATGGTCAATCACATCCAAGCAGGCCTCGATGGGAAGACCGGCCGACTTGTCCTCTTGGTCGGCATTGCGCTCGATAAGCTCGGCCACCACACGCATGGCATCGGACGTCGCGCGCTGCAGACTCCAACCTGCCATAACGCGGCCGACGAGCACTGCCGAGAACGTATCGCCCGTGCCCGGGAAATAGACCGGAATGAGCTCAAAGGGAATCGTAAAGTACTCCCCCGCCACATGGTCGTAACCGATAACCGCGTTCGTGCCATTGACCACGGCGCTCGTAATGACCACCGACTTGGCACCCAGCTCGCGCACGGCGTCCACAAGGGCGCAGGCCTCTTCGGGCGTAATTTGCTCGGCAATAGGCCTATCGGCAAGCAGGCACGCCTCGGTATAGTTGGGCACCGCGTAGTCTGCGCACTCCAGCAGGTGCCGCATAAGGCCAATCGTGGACTCGGGCACGCCCGCATAGAGCTTGCCGTTGTCGCCCATGATGGGGTCGACGAACACCTTGGTGCCCTTTTGCGCACGGCGGTGGCAAAAGTCCGAGATAATGCGCGTCTCTTCCTCGGTCACGATAAAGCCGGTCGAGATGGCGTCGAACTCAAAGCCGAGTTCTTCCCAGATGGCAAGACTCTGACGCACGTACTCCGTGGTGTCGTGGATGTAGAACTTGGGATAGTTGAGCGTATCGGACACAAGTGCCGTCGGCAGATTGTGGATACGGTAACCCATGTGCGACAGCACCGGCAGCATGGCGGAAAGCGCGACCTTGCCGTAGCCGCACATATCGTTGATCAGCAACAGCTGAGTGTTCTTCATGAGTGTCCCCCTTGGATCGGGCGCGGCGCAACGGCGCCACAGTGCAACTAAGTGTAGCGCAGGGGACGTTGCGAGCGGAGTCGAGCGGCACGAAGGGCAAATTGTTGCGGAAAGGTTTCGGAAACGAGGGGCTAGCTTGCTTCATTGCGGCTCATTTGCCGCCACTTATTCAGTGCCATTTCAAAACTATGCCGGATTACGGGGTTGAACCTGAATGAGCCAACCACACCCCTTATTTTCAAATCATAGCGAACCTTCTACCTGCGGTTTTCTTTTTACCAATTTCGGCATGGTCGGCAATCCGTCATTCAGCCCCGTAATCCGGCATAGTTTTTAAGTTAGTCGTTGGGGACGTTCTTAAACGACTAGTCAAACAAGAACGTCCCCAACGACTATCCCAACAAGGGCAACGCCGATGTTTTGGCGAAGTCAGCGAAAACCCGCCAGAGTGAGCAAGGTGCCTTGAAACGAGGCGGCATTGACCTTCTGGTCATGCCGCCGAAGTTGAAAGGCAAATTGCCGCTCTGGCGGGTTTGCAGCGTCGAGCCGTTACGCGGTTTGGTAAAACCGCGTAACCACTAGTTTGGTACCTTGACATTGATTTCTCACGCTCCTAAATTGGTTAGGCACAAAACAATTCCACTACCTAACTAAAGAAAGGAGCAGCACTAATTCATGTGCGATGAACCTCTTAGCCTTTGTTCGCACGAGCCCGGCGGCGACCCGTCACAGCCGGCGGATGTATCCGAAGCGGTTAGCTCGGAAGACAAGCTTGCCAAGCGCATCCTCAATAATCTGGGCTTTTGCGGCCATTACATGCATTTTCATGGCGGAGGCGTGTCCGGCAAGGCGCCCATCATCTGCCTACTGGCCAAGCAGCCCGGCGGCGAGATGTCGCAGCAGGAACTCGGCATGCACTTCGGCCTCAAGCCGGGGTCGCTTTCCGAGATCCTGTCCAAGCTCGAGCTCAACGGCCTCATTGAGCGCAGCCGTAACCCCAAGGATCGACGGCAACTCACCATTCGACTGACCGAAACCGGCCGGGAAAACGCCCGCATCGACCAGGCGGCCCGCATCCGCTTTAGAGAACGGGCCTTTAGCGCGCTCACCCACGACGAGCGCGAGCAGCTCGCCGAAATGCTCGATAAAATCCGCAAAACCTGGGAGGAACTGGATGATTAAAACCCTTATGGGCAGCATCCGCGATTACATGAAGGTCACGATCGCCACGCCGCTGCTGGTGCTTGGCGAGGTAATCTGCCAGATGATGATCCCGTTTATCACCGCCGACATGATCGACGCCATCAAGGACGGCACCGCCGTTACCGAGATGCTGCCCACCGCCGGCCTTCTCGTACTCATCGCGCTGACGTCACTCGCCTTTGGCGCCGCTGCGGGCATCACCTGCAGCCATGCCAGCTGCGGCTTTGCCAAGAACCTGCGTCGCGACCTGTTCTACAAGATCCAGACGTTCAGCTTCGCCAACATCGACGAGTTCTCGACCTCCTCGCTCGTCACGCGCCTCACCACCGACATCAACAACGTGCAGCAGGCCTTTATGATGCTCATCCGCATCGCCGTGCGCTCGCCGCTGGTGCTGGTCTTTGCCTTTACCATGGCATACGCCATGGGCGGCAGCGTCGCCATGGTCTACCTGGTCATCATTCCGCTGCTGGGCTTTGGCCTGTTCTTTATCATCTTTAAGGTGCGCCCCATCTTCTCGCGTGTGTTCCACAAGTATGACGCCCTTAACGAGTCCGTCGAGGAAAACGTCACCGGCATGCGCGTGGTCAAGAGCTACGTGCGCGAAGACTTTGAGAAGGAGAAGTTCGCCACCGCCGCGCGCGACGTCCAGATGGACTTCACCCGCGCCGAGAAGTTGCTCGCCTTCAACAACCCCATGATGAACATCTGCGTCAACGGCGCGTTCGTCGTCATCATCTACCTGGGCTCCAAGCTCATCATCACGAGCCAGGGCACCCTGTTCGATGTGGGCCAGCTCTCCTCCATCTTTACCTACGGCTTCCAGATTCTGATGAGCCTAATGCAGCTGTCGATGATCTTTGTCATGGTGACCATGGCAGATGAGTCGGCGCACCGAATTACCGAGGTGCTGGCCGCCGAGCCCACGATCGCTAACCCGACCGAGCCCGTGCACGAGGTTGCCGACGGCTCCATCGACTTCGATCACGTGAGCTTTAAGTATTCCGAGCATGCCCGCCGCCAGGCGCTCGACGATATCGACCTGCACATTACGAGCGGCGAGACCATCGGCATTATCGGTGGCACCGGCTCGGCCAAGTCGACGCTCGTGAACCTGATCGCCCGTCTGTACGATGTCACGGAGGGCACCGTGCGCGTCGGCGGCGTGGACGTGCGCGACTACGACCTGGACGCGCTGCGCCACCAGGTAGCCATGGTCCTGCAGAAAAACGTGCTGTTTAGCGGCACCATCGCCGAGAACCTGCGCTGGGGCGACCCGAACGCCACCGACGAGGAAGTCCGCGAGGCCGCACATCTGGCCTGCGCCGACGAGTTTGTCGACGGCTTCCCCAAGGGCTACGACACCTGGATCGAGCAGGGCGGCTCCAACGTTTCCGGCGGCCAGAAGCAGCGCCTGTGCATCGCGCGTGCCCTGCTGCGTCGCCCCAAGATCTTGATCCTGGACGACTCCACGAGCGCCGTCGACACCAAGACCGACGCCAAGATCCGCGAGGGCCTGGCGAGCTACCTGCCCAACACGACCAAGCTCATCATCGCCCAGCGCATCAGCTCCGTTCAGGACGCCGACCGCATCATCGTCATGGAGGGCGGCCGCATCAAGGACATCGGCAACCACGATGAGCTGCTCAAGACGAGCGAGATCTACCGCGAGACCTTTACCTCGCAAAATAAGATGAGTGCCGAAGGCGAGGACGCGGGCGAGACCGCCGCAGCCGACACCGAGGCATCCGCACCGCAAGCTCAGACCCAGGAAGGAGGCGAGGCACATGAGTAAGGCCGCTACCGCCGAGCGCGCGCGCAACCGCAAGGGCGGCACCATGACGCGCCTGATCAAGATGCTCTTTGGCTTCTACCCGGTGCTTTTGCCCCTCGTCGTCGCCGGCGTTGTGCTCTGCGCCATCATCAACTCCATCGGCGCGACGTTTCTCCAGAGCGCGCTGCAGGTCATTAGCGAATCGTGGCAGTCGGGCGACTGGACGGCCGCGCAGCCCAAGATTCTGAAGCTCGTGACCACCCTCGGCTGCATCTACGCCGTGGGCGTCGCCTCCTCGCTCTTCTGGAACCGCGCCATGGCCGTCATCACGCAGGGCTCGCTCGAGAAGCTGCGCGAAAAGATGTTCAACCGCATGCAGGACCTGCCGATTCGCTACTTCGACACGCACCAGCGCGGCGACATCATGAGCCACTACACCAACGACATCGACACGCTGCGTCAGATGATCAGCCAGTCGCTGCCCAACCTGCTCATGACGATCATCGTCATCGTCACCGTGTTCTTCATCATGCTGTATTACAGCGTGTGGATGTGCCTGGTCATCATTGCCGGCGTCGCCTTTATGACCTTTATGACCAAGCTGCTCGGCTCCAACTCCGCGCGCTTCTTTATCGCGCAGCAGACCGAGCTCGGCGTGGTCGAGGGCCATATCGAGGAAGTCATGAACGGCCAGAAAGTCGTCAAGGCGTTCTGTCACGAGTCCGCTGCCGAGGCCGATTTTGACGAGCGCAACGAGAAGCTCTTCGAGGTCTCGCAGAAGGCCAACATGTACGCCAACATCCTCATGCCGATCCTCGGGAACCTGGGCGACTTGCTCTACGTGCTGGTCGCGCTGACCGGCGGCATCTTCCTGGAGCTGGGCGTGCCCAACCTGAGCCTCTCGGGCATGGCGCTCTCCATCGCCGTCGTGGTGCCGTTCCTCAACATGACCAAGCAGTTCTGCGGCCAGATCGGCCAGATCTCGCAGCAGATCAACGCCGTGGTCATGGGCCTTGCCGGCGCCGAGCGCATCTTTGAGCTGCTCGACGAGGAGCCCGAAGCCGACGAGGGCTACGTGACGCTTGTCAACGCACAGGTGAACCCCGAGACCTGGCAGCTCGAGGAAGCCGACCACCGCACCGGCATGTGGGCATGGAAGCACCCGCACCGCGCGACCGGCGAGATCGAGTACGTGCCGCTGCGCGGCGACCTGGTCATGGACAACGTCGACTTTGGCTATACGCCCGACCACGAGGTGCTGCACGGCGTGTCCGTATATGCCAAGCCGGGCCAGAAGGTCGCGTTTGTCGGTGCCACCGGTGCCGGTAAGACGACCATCACCAACCTCATCAACCGCTTCTACGACATTGCCGACGGCAAGATCCGCTACGACGGCATCAACGTCAACAAGATTCGCAAGTCCGACCTGCGTCGCTCGCTGGGCGTGGTGCTGCAGGACGTGAACCTGTTCACCGGCACTGTGATGGACAACATCCGCTACGGCAACCTGGACGCCACCGACGAGGAGTGCATCGCGGCGGCCAAGCTCGCGGGCGCCGACGACTTTATCACCCGCCTGCCCGACGGCTACGACACCATGCTCACCGGCAACGGCGCGCAGCTGTCGCAGGGCCAGCGCCAGCTGATTTCGATCGCACGCGCTGCCGTCGCCGATCCGCCGGCAATGATTCTGGACGAGGCCACGTCGAGCATCGACACCCGCACCGAGGCCATCGTGCAAGCGGGCATGGATAAGCTCATGGAGGGCCGCACGACGTTTGTCATCGCGCACCGCCTGTCCACCGTGCGCAACGCCGACGCAATCATCTGCCTGGATCACGGCCGCATCATCGAGCGTGGCAACCACGACGAGCTGATCGCCAAGCGCGGATATTACTACCAGCTCTATACCGGAGCGTTTGAGCTGGAGTAGCTCAAAACATCCCCTACGCTCCCAACGGACCTCCCCGAGGGAGACGGGGTGTTTACTCCGTGCTCAAACATTCTCGCTTCGCTGCGAAACTGCGCGCGGAGCAAACACCCCCGTCTCCCTCGGGGAGCGCCTGCGCACACGGTCTTTTCTCGCAGCCTGAAAAGAAGTGGTGAGGCCCTGGCCGTTTGGCCAGGGCCTCGTTTTGTAAGGAGGGACTCCACCGTCTCCCGTCCGCAGTCCCGTAGCTAAAAAAGCCCCGTCCCAAAAAGACTGCTTTGGCAGAACGTCGGGTGGTATCCTTGGTAGCCCTGTGCTGCAAACGCACCTTAAACGCAAGGAGTCCCATGGATCTTATCGCCCAGCTTGCCCACGAGCTCAACTTTAAGGCCGCCAACATCGAGTCAGCCGTCAAGCTCATCGACGAGGGCAACACCATCCCCTTTATTTCGCGCTACCGCAAGGAAGCCACGGGCGGCATGGACGACGTCGCCCTGCGCGCACTCGACGAGCGCCTGTCCTACCTGCGCAATCTTGAGCAGCGTAAAGAGGACGTCATCCTGCTCATCGACGCCCAGGGCAAACTCACGCCCGAACTCGAGCAGCAGATTCGCGAGGCCACGCAGCTCCAGCGTGTCGAGGACCTCTACAAGCCCTACCGCAAAAAGCGCATGACTCGCGCGCAGAAGGCCCGCGAGGCAGGCCTTGAGCCGCTCGCCAACATGATCATCATGCAGGCCTCGGCCAAGGGCAGCGCACTCGACGCCGCCGCGGCATACGTCAACGAGGAGGCCGGCTTCGACACGCCCGAAAAGGCGCTTGCCGGCGCGGCGGACATCGTGGCCGAGACGGTGGCCGAGGACCCCGAGAACGTCGCCGACCTGCGCGCCTTTACGCAGAACACCGCCGACATCGTCGTCGAGGCCACCGACCCCACCGAGAAGACTCCCTACGAGCCGTACTACAGCTATGACGAGCCGCTGCGCCGTATACCCAACCACCGCGTGCTGGCTATCGACCGCGGTGAGCGCGAGGGCAAGCTCCGCGTGCGCGTGAACGTCGACGGCACTGCCGCCACGGCGCGCCTCGGCAGCCGTTGGCCCCGACGCCAGGGCGTGTTTGCGCCCGTCTTTGAAGCCGCCATCGCCGACGGTTACAAGCGCCTCATGGCCCCCTCACTGGAGCGCGAGGCCCGCGCCAAGCTCACCGTCCGCGCGCAGACCGAGGCCATCAACGTCTTTGCCAAGAATCTCGAGGGCCTGCTCTCGGCACGCCCCGTGCGCGGCGCCCGTGTGCTCGCACTCGATCCGGGCTACCGTACCGGCTGCAAGGTCGCCGTCATGGACGAGACCGGCAAGCTACTCGACCACGGCGTGGTCTACCCCACCAAGCCGCGCCACGACGTCGCCGGCACCAAGCGCGAGCTCGCCCGCCTCGTCAAGAAGGACGGCGTCAACACCATCGTCATCGGCAACGGTACCGCCAGCCGCGAGACCGAGGAAGTCGTCTCGGAGTTCATCGCCGAACAGGCGCCTGGACTGCGATACACCATCGTCAACGAGGCCGGCGCATCGGTGTACTCCGCCTCCGAGCTCGCCAGTCAGGAGTATCCCGATCTGGACGTCACCGTGCGTGGCGCCATGAGCCTGGGCCGCCGCCTGCAAGACCCGCTGGCAGAGCTCGTCAAGATTCCGCCTCAGTCCATCGGCGTTGGCCAGTACCAGCACGACCTTGACCAGGCCGAGCTTTCGCGCACCCTGGGACATGTGGTGGAGGACGTCGTCAACCGCGTGGGCGTCGACGTAAACACCGCAAGTGCGAGCCTGCTGGGATACGTATCAGGCATCACGCCGAGCGTAGCCAAAAACATCGTGGCCTACCGCGAGGAGAACGGCGCCTTTACCGATCGCCGGCAGCTCAAGAAGGTCCCCAAGCTGGGACCCAAGGCATATCTCAACGCCGCGGGCTTCCTGCGCATCAGCGGCGGTAAGAACCCGCTCGATGCGACGAGCGTCCACCCCGAAAGCTACGAGGTGGCCACGGCCGTCCTGGAGCGTGCGGGTGTGGCGGCAAGCGAGCTCAGCCGCGGCGGCGTGCCCGACATCGAGCGACGCATCGGCAGCATCTCGGCGCTGGCAAGCGACCTGGACTGCGGCATCCTCACGCTCATCGACATCGTCAACGAGCTCAAGAAGCCTGGCCGAGACCCGCGCGACGACGCGCCCGAGGTGGTCTTTAGCCGCTCAGCACTTTCCATCGACGACCTGGAACCCGGCATGGAGCTCAAGGGCACGGTGCGCAACGTTGTGGACTTTGGCGCCTTCGTCGACGTGGGTGTGCACCAGGACGGCCTCGTGCATATCTCCAAGCTGGCTAACCGCTTTGTCAAGCACCCCAGCGACGTGGTGCGCGTCGGCGACACGGTCAAGGTGTGGGTCGAAAAGGTCGATCGCGACCGCAAGAAGATCTCGCTCACCATGGTTCAGGGCAAATAGCCGCCAAAGCGGACGTCCCCCTCTTCGCGGCGTGCAAAATTGCGAGTATTCAGCATCTCCCGATAGCCCCGCGGCGCTTCAGAGGGCCATAAAAGCAAAAACGGCCCCCGTTTTGGCGTTTTAGGGCCAAAACGGGGGCCGTTCCGCGCTTCAACCAGCTGGTAAAAGTCTTTACCATGCTGAAAACTCGCGATTTTGCACGTCGCTGCAGGGGGTACCCTTGCTTAGGGCAGAATATGGAAACCCAAAGCGGCGATATCCTTGGCAAAACCGCGCACGGTATCAAGCGAGACCTCGTACGGGTCACGGCCGATGTTCTTGCGCTTGGCCAGGATGCTGTTGGGCACCGTGATGATCTGGCAACCGCAGGCCTCGGCCTGGTAAATGTTGATAAGCTCGCGCGTGGACGCCCACAGGACCTCACAGTTGGGCTTGGCAGCGGCCTTCTTGACCGACTCCGTCATAAACGGAATGGGATCGACGCCGGTGTCGGCGATGCGACCGGCAAAGAGCGAAATGATAGACGGCGTCTCGGCGTCAACGGCCTCGACCATCTCATCGACCTGCTTAGGCGTAAAGATGGTGGTAACGTTGACCTTGATGCCGTCGGCCGAAAGCTTGCGGACCAGCTCGGCGGTGGACACGCCCTTGGTGGTCACGCACGGAATCTTGACGTAGACGTTATCTGCCCAGGTAGCAATCTCGCGGGCCTCGACCTCCATGGTCTCGACGTCGTCGGCAAAGACCTCAAACGAGACGGACACATCGGTGATGTGGGCCAGAACCTCCTTGGCAAACGCGCGGTAATCCGTCACGCCACCCTTCTTCATAAGGGATGGGTTGGTCGTGAAACCCTGAACGTTGCCGTTCTCGTACATGTCGAGCATGCCCTCGAGGTTTGCACCGTCAGCGAACACCTTGATTGCCATCTGCCTGATTCCTTTCGTTTGCATACGGCCGATAAACTGCTAAACACTTTACCTACGTTTATCAAGGCGTGAACTGCGGTTTTTTATCTTCTCGGCGAACGGTATAAACACCTCAGTGTTTGGATTAATAAATCGATTGAGCATGCAAAAGCAAAGAGTCGCAGTTTGAGCAAACGTCAGAACGCGGGATTCATTAGATGAGGCCAAAATGCCGCATCGCTGTGACGGTGCCGTCGTGTGCGACATCGTCGGTCACGTAGTCGGCGACCGCCTTGACCTCGGGCATGGCGTTGCCCATGGCGACAGCCGTCTCGACCGAAGCGAGCATGCCCAGGTCGTTGCCCGAATCGCCGAAGCCAAAGGTGCGCGCATTTCCTTCGCGGCCCAGATACGCCAGCGCTCGCGCCACGCCCACGCCCTTGTCAATGCCCTTGGGGCTCAGCTCGCGATTCTGACCACCGGTGTTGCACAGCTCAAACTCGCGATCGATAAAGCCGTCATCGTTGGCTACGCGAGCCAAACTGGGCACATTGAGGCATACCTTGCCCACGCGCAGACTGCCGTCGACGCGCATTTCCTCGGTGCTGTGCACCACAGAAGTGCCGATCAGAGACGACTGCTCAACGCCCACAGGCTCCAGGGCAAAAGTAGCCACGTTGGTCTCGAAAAAGGCCTCAATCCCTGCCGCGGCCATACGGCGCGCAAGCTCCTCGATAACGTCCTCGTCAAAGCAATCCTCGTGTACCACGCGTCCCTCGACTTCGAGCGTGGCGCCTGCCATGGCCACGACGCCCGCGGGGTCGAGCGCACGCAGGCTATCGGCGATAAGCCACAGGGGGCGACCCGTGCAGATAAATGCCTTGTGCCCTGCATCGCGCAGTGCACGGAACGCCTCAACCACCGTCTGCGAGGGGTAAACCGCCGAAAAGTCCTTATCGGTCATATCGTCGGGATCGAACGACGTCAGCGTGCCGTCCACGTCAAAAAAGAGCACGGCGGAATCGGGGCACGCATCAATCATATGGGTTCCTTTCGGGGATGAGGGCAAACGAAGCATCCATCATATAATGGAGCGACGCAACCAGAGAGGTCACCCATGGAATTTTACGCAAGCTGCCCCGAGGGCTTTGAGTCCGCACTCGCCGATGAGCTTAAACGCCTCGGGCTTTCGCATGTTCGCCGGCTGAAGGGCCGCGCTACGTTTGAGGGCGAGCTCGAAGAAGGCTACCGCGCCTGTCTGTGGTCGCGCCTGGCGAGCCGCGTGTTCGTGGTTCTTGGGCGCTTTGAGGCGCAGGATGCCGACGAGCTGTACGATAGCGTTTACGACATCGCCTGGGAGAACATCATCCGCCCCGGCGCAACCATCGCCATCACCGCCCGCGGCGTGACCGAGCAGCTGCGCAACACACGCTTCTCTGCCTTGCGCGCCAAGGACGCATTGTGCGACCGCCTGGCCGAAACCACGGGCCGTCGCGCCGATGTCGATGCCGCCGATCCCGATGTTCACCTGCTGCTTTCGCTGCGTCAGCGCCGCGCGAGCATCAGCCTGGACCTTTCGGGCGACCCGCTGTTCAAGCGCCTGCCGCCCGCCGCGACCCGCACCGGCGAGGGCACACACGTGCTGCGTCCCGACTACGCCGCCCTGGTGCTGGCGCAGGTCGGCTGGACCGCGCTGTGCGAGCGCGAGCTCACAGCCGATGACTACGAGAACGAAGCCCTGCCCACGCTGATCGACGCCTCGTGCGCCGGCGGCGGTCTGCTACTGGAGGCCGTGAACATTCTGACCGACCGCGCCCCGGGCGCTGCACGCGAGCGCTGGGGCTTTGAGGGCTGGCAGCCGCACGACGCCGCCCTGTGGGAGCAGCTGCTTGCCGAGGCACGCGAGCGCGAGGCGGCGGCGCGCGAGCGCCAGGCGCGCATCGTCGCCGTGGACATTGACCCCGCTGCCCGCAAGACTGCCGAGCGCATGGTCAAGTGCGCCGGCTACAAGCGTTTTGTCGACTTTTGCGCTGCCAAGCCAGCCACCGTGCTGGACCATGCAGGCGCTGTCGCCGGTGCCGCCGTGGTCGCAGACACCACCGAGACCCCGCTTTCGCTCATGCACGACGCCATGACGCTGGTCGGCGAGCTGCGCCGCGCGCCCGAGCTTGCCGCGGCGCCGGTCGCCGCGCTCACCCGCGATGGATTGCTGGCCCGCTCGCTCCACGCCGAGCCCGAGCGCTCGATCGCCGTCATGCCCAACAACGAGGAGGCGACCGTCGAAGTCTGGCCCTCGCTCGACCACGCCGCCGCAGCGTTTGAGGCTGCGACCGGCGCAGATGCCGAGGCCGAGGTTGCGGATACCAACGAAGTCAACGACAAAGCCGCCAGCACCCCCATGCCCGAACCTACCGCCACGCTCGACCTGGGCGACGGCAAGCCGCTGCCCGTGCTCATCCCCGAGTCCGAGCAGTTCGCCAACCGCTTGCGCAAGAACGCCCGTCTGCGTCGCAAGTGGGCAAAGCGCGAGGGCGTGAGCTGCTACCGCGTCTACGATGCCGACCTGCCCGATTACTCCGCCGCCATCGATCTATACGAGGGCTGCCCGCAGACGCCGGGCCGTTGGCTCGTCATCGCCGAATACGCTGCGCCCAAGACCATCGATCCCGCGCTTGCCCAGGCCCGCATGCTCGACATTCTGGCCATCGCGCCGCGCATCCTAGATGTTCCCGCCGAGCACGTGCACGCCAAGGCCCGCATGCGTTCGCGCGGCGGCTCGCAGTACGGCAAGCAGGGCGCCGGCAAGGGCGGCTCGGGCGAGCACGCCAATATCGCACGCCGTCGTCTGCCGCTCATCGAGGAGGGCGGCCTTACCTTTGCCGTCAACTTTGACGACTACCTGGACGTCGGCATCTTCTTGGATCACCGCGTCACCCGCAACCTGGTGCGCGAGCACGCCAAGCAGGCGCGGCGCTTTCTCAACCTGTTCGCCTATACCGGCACCGCTACCTGCTATGCGGCAGACGGCGGCGTCGAGGAAACTGTGACGGTCGACCTCTCCAACACCTACCTGGACTGGGCCGAGCGCAATATGCGCCAGAACGGCTTTGTTGGTCCGCAGCATCATTTTGTGCGCGACGACGTGCTTGCCTGGATTCGCGTCCAGCGCCAGACGCGCAACCGCTGGGACCTAATTTTTGTCGATCCGCCCACGTTTTCGAACTCATCAAAGATGGGCCGCCGCACCTGGGACGTCCAGCGCGACCATGTTGAGCTTTTGGCCGGCGTATCGCGCCTGCTCGCACAGGGCGGCCACGCCATCTTTAGCTGCAACCTGCGCGGCTTCCGCCCCGAGACGCGCAAGCTCGCGCGCGCGGGCGTCGTGCTAGAGGACATTACGGCGCAGACCATCCCGGAGGACTTTGCGCGCAACCAGAAGGTCCACCATTGCTATATCGTGCGCCGCCTGCCCATCGAGGACGCCATGGCCGAAGTCGGCTTTAGCGCCGAGGAGATTGCAGAGCGAACCGAAGAGCTGCGCAACCCCGAGGCCCGCAAGCCCCGCGCAACGGCGCCCGCGCACGCGCAGGCCGGAGACCGAGGGTCGCGCGGCGACGGCAAGCCTGCCTGCGCCGGCAAGCCCAAAAAGAAGAAGTTCTACGCCAGCAAGCCCAAGGGCAGATAAACCAAGTTGCGGTGGAATACGGACTGTTTTGCCTGGAATTAGGCAAATTTGGACCGTATTTCACCGCAACTCATATTGGGATGGTGGTTGGCGATCTAGCCTTGGGTGACCAGGCGATAGCCGATACCCACGTGCGTCTGGATATAGCGCGGATGCGCCGGATCGGACTCGATCTTCTTACGCAACGTGCCCATAAAGACACGAAGGCTCGCCAGGTCGCTCTTAGTTGCCGTGCCCCAAATCTCGTGCAGGATAAACTGGTGCGTCAGCACCTTGTCGGCGTTGTGCGCCAGCAGGCACAAGAGCTTGTACTCGATCGGCGTCAGATGCAGCTCCTCGCCATCCATCGTGGCGATGCCGGCATCAAAATCGATATGCAGCTCACCGGTATCGAACGAGCCCTCGGAGGCAACGCCACCCGTTTGCGCATACGAAAGGCGCCTGAGCGTCGTGCGAATGCGCGCGAGCAGCTCCTCGACCGAAAACGGCTTGGTCAGGTAGTCGTCGGCACCGGCATCGAGTGCGCGAATCTTGTCCGCATCCTCGCTGCGCGCCGAGACCACAATGATCGGCATGCCCGACCATGCGCGCACCGACTCCACCACCTTGACGCCGTCCATATCGGGCAGGCCCAGATCGAGCAGCACAATACTCGGTGCCTGCGATGAGGCGGCGGCGATGGCGGCATGGGCGGTCTCCACGGCCATATGGCGCAAGCCGTGCGCCTCGAGCGCGGCAACGATAAGGTTGCGGACGGCGGGGTCGTCCTCAACGACCAAGATAAGCGGTTTCATGGCAGAGTTCGACACAGCGTTACTCCTTATCAAACGAAACGTCGGCGGCGGGAAGCCCAATCGTAAAGACCGAGCCGTGCGGGTCCGCCGCGGCAACCTCTATGCTACCGCCATGCGCCAACATAATGGATCGACAGAGCGAAAGTCCCAAGCCCACGCTGCGATGGCTATCAGCCAAGCCATGGTTGACAGTGTAGAACGATTCAAAGATCCGGCCCTGCTCCTCGGGTGCAATACCGGGACCGTCATCGGCGACGGAACATGCCACCTGTCCATCGTTCGCCATAATCGAGATTACGATATGCGAGGCGGGCGGCGTATAGGCAATAGCGTTGTTCACCAGGTTCACCACCAGCTGCACCATCAGGCGCGCATCGACGTTGACGAGCGCCGGCTCGTCGCACGGCACCACCTTAAGATCGTGCTCGCGTACAGCCGGATTCACGTGGCGCAGCGCCTCCTCGACGATATCGTCCATGAGCTCGAGCGTGGTCGACAGATGCATGCCGCCGCCCTCGAGCTTTGTGATGGCGAGCAAATTCTCGACGGTGGCGTTGAGCCATTGCGCATCCGAACGAATGGAAAGGAGCATGCTGCGGCGCGTCTGGCTATCGAGCACGGCCGTGCCGGTCGAACCCTGGTCGAGTAGCACGTCGGCATTGCCCGAAATGCTGGTAAGCGGCGTGCGCAGATCGTGCGAGATGGAGCGCAGCAGATTGGCGCGCAGCTGTTCGTTTTTGGCGAGCACCGCCGCCTCCTCGCGGGCCTCCATGGCGCGGGCGCGATCGAGTGCCAGCTCGCCTTCGCTCACGATGGCGTCGGCAAGTGTCCGTTCCTCGTGCGTCAGCATGTCGGGCTCGGCAACGATAGCCAGCACGCCCACCACCGAGGCGGGGTCGCCCGAGCGCACGAAGCCGTCGCCCGTGCAAACCGTCAGGTAGATGCCATAAAACGCCGAGCCGCCATAGGTGGCATCGAGCGGCGTTCCCACATAGGCGGACGCAGAGAGCCGCGGCGGCATTTGGGGCGTCAGCTGGTGCACCGGCGCGGCGTCACCCACGGCCGTGTACGTCGCACGCGGCAGCAAGTCATCATCGTCGGCGTCGGCGCTGTACCACACGACCGGACAGCCCGAAAGACGCGCCAGCTGCGTTGCCATGGCATGCACAATCTGCTGCTGATCGGGACACCGCTGCAGCATGCGGTTGGTCTCGAGCACCATATGCGTGCGACGGTCGCTGGCGGCAGCCTGTGCCAAGGCGCGGCGCAGGGCCAACGCAATCGAGCTCGACACAAGCGAGACCACAAACATGATGAAGAACATGCCGGGATAGACGCGGTCGATAAACGATAGCGAGCAGCGCGGGTCGACAAACAAGAAGTTGTAGAGCGCTACGGCGGCAGCCGAGCTCAGCAGGCAATACAGGCGGCTCCAGGTAAAGAATGCGCACAGCTGCACGGCGAACACATAGACGATCATGATGCTCGGCGCGAGACCAGGATGGTCGAGCAGCGCACCCACAATCGTCGCCGCGATCAGCAGCCCCGCCGATACGCAGGCGTCATACAGAGGGCTGCGACGTGTCAGCGTTGTGCGCCGCCACCAAAAGCTATCGGCAATATCGCCGTCCGCACGGACGTCCATCGGCACCCCGCCCCTCTCTTAAAAACAAAAACCACCACAGAGGGGACAGCACCTTTGTGGTGGTTTCCCTTGTGGTGGTTCCAAGTGTATAGCCTTTGCAGTCTGCGGTCGTTAGACAAACAGCATGTGCGCGAGCAGGGCGCACACTCCTGTCCATCGAAGACCAACTCCATGCAACCTGTCGGCGACTACGGGCGCTCGTTGGGGGCCAGGCGCTGCATCTTGTTCACAGCCTTGAACTTGGTGAACAGCGGCACATACTCAAAGCTCACGTTGGAGTTCTCCAGGCCATACCAGCGCGCCGGCGTACCGGCAAAGCGGCGGATGATGTACTTGAGCGTGATGGCCGTGCGCTCGCTCGGCTCCACGTCACTCTCGGGCGCCAGGAGCTTACGGATCATGACGAACTTAAACGTGCCGATGTTGCCCGGATCCTTGTAGACCGAGTAGTCATGCATCTGCGGCGGCAGCTCGCCAGTGGCGGCCAGATCCTGAACAACCTGGCGCAGGTAGGCGTTCACGCGCTGGTTAACCTTGTAGCCCAGGTACAGATGCACGCGGAAAACATAGTCGGTGCCAAACGTCTCGACCGAATAGGCAAAGGTATGCGGTTCGTCCATGGTCTCGACGTTCACGAACCACCAGGCGCGGGCGCGCTTGGGATGCTTGTCCAGAATCGAGTAGACGATATCGCGGTCGATGTAGTCGGTATTGGTGTCCTTGGTCAGGTACACGATGTTGTCGCTCATAAGCTCATAGCGATCGTCGTCGCGCAGGCGCTTGAGCTGCGGCAGATAGCTGCGCAGCGGCAGCAGCGTAAACTGACGCCGCTCGACCGCCGTGCCGTTGTACCAGCACAGCATAACGCCCATGATGAGCATGGCCATAAGAATAGTGAAATAGCCACCGTGGAAAAATTTGGTGAGCGAACTCACAAAGAAGAAGCCCTCGAGCAAAAGGAAGAACGCAACGAAGATATACGGGACGACCTTAAGGCCGCGATCAACATGCAGGTAGAAGAAGAGCAGCACCGTCGTGCACATCATGGTCAGGGTGATCGCCAAGCCGTAGGCGGCCTCCATGTGCGCCGAGCTCTGGAACAGCAGCACCACGATGACGCAGCCCACAAGCATGACGTTGTTGACCATGGGAATATAGAGCTGGCCCTTGGTCTCGGCAGGATAGAAGACCTGCATGTGCGGCATGAGGTCCAGGCGGCTGGCCTCGGACACCAACGAGAAAGCGCCGGTGATGAGCGCCTGCGAGGCAATGATGGCCGCGACGGTGGAAAGGCCGACGGCAAAGGGACGCAGGCCCGGGGTGAGCATCTGGTAGAAGGGGTTGAGGTCGGCGATACCCATGAGCTCCGGGTTGCTGGCGTTGTTGATAAGCCACGCGCCCTGGCCCATGTAGGACAGCAGCAAGCAGCACTTAACGAACGGCCAGGTTGCGTAGATGTTGCCACGGCCCACGTGGCCCATGTCGGAGTAGAGCGCCTCGGCACCGGTGGTGGCGAGGAAGCAGCTGCCCAGAATCATGATGCCCGCATGGTTGTTGGGGCTCAACAAAAAGGCGATGCCGCGCACCGGGTTGAGGCACAGCAGCACGGCGGGGTGCTGGAAGACAAAGAACAGACCCGTGCCGCCCAGGAACAGGAACCACAGCGTCATGATGGGGCCAAAGGCGTGGCCGATCTTGGCCGTGCCGATGCGCTGCACCAAGAAGAGCGCAATGATGATGGCAAGCGTGATGGCCACGACGCGGGCCTGATCGTCGCCCAGCACGGCATGGACTGCCGGAATGGTGCGCAGGCCTTCGATAGCCGTAGTCACGGTAACGGCAGGCGTGAGGATGCCATCGGCGAGCAGTGCCGCGCCGCCCAGCATGGCGGGGATGATGAGCCATTTGCCGCAGCGCTTAACCAAGCTGTACAGAGCAAAGATGCCGCCCTCGCCATGGTTGTCGGCGCGCAGCGAGATGAGCACGTACTTGACGGTCGTCAGCAGCGTGACCGTCCACACGACAAGGGAGAGCGCGCCGAGCACGAACTCCTCCGTGACGCTTCCGATGCCGCCGTTGCCGGCAACGAGCGCCTTGGTTACATACATGGGGCTGGTGCCGATATCGCCATACACCACGCCCAGCGTGACGAGCATCGCCGAGATGCTCACAGGAATCGCAGCGTGCGAGGCTGCCTCCTTGGCCTTTTGTTCCATAAGCCGGTTTCCTCCCAACTTTAACGTTCGAGGGGATTATAGATAATCGTCCCATGTTTTAATGCACTGTTTTCCCAGCTAGATAAACATTTATACGGCCTTTAGGCCACCGCGGCGATATGGAATGTGACAAAGGGACTGTCCCTTTGTCACATTCGTCATTTTCCGAGCCAGTTTTTGAACCACCACTCCATGGATCGGCTCATCTCGGCCATAAAGGGGCTCGTGTGCTTGCGGGTGTAGATATCCACGACGCGCTCCCCCACCTCGCGGGCATGCGGACGGAACATCGCGTCCATCTCGGCCACCTGCGCATCCATGGTCGCGGCATCGGCGCGGCGATAGCGCTCCTCGTGCACCAGGTTCACCACGGGATGCGCAATCGCCGGGCGCTCCTTGCGGGGCGTGCCGATGATGAGCATCGACAGCGGCATGGTATAGGGCGGCAAGTCCAGCAGCGCAGCAACTTCCTCGGCGTTCTCGACGACATCGCCGATATAGCAGCTCCCCAGCCCCAGGGCCTCGGCGGCGACCACGGCGTTTTGGGCAGCGATCACGGCATCCTGCGCCGCGATGGCAAAGTCGCCTAAACCCGGCGCGCGGCGGGGCGCCTTGCCCGCGCGCTCGACAAACTCGGGCTCAAAGCAACCCACGTGCTCAAACAGATCGATCCACTTGGCATAGTCGACCACAAATATAAGTGCCCAGGGCGCCTTGGCGATCATGGGCTGGTGGTCGCACAGGTCGGCCAGGCGATCGAGCGTTGTCTGCTCGCGGATACTCACGATGGAATACATCATCATGGCGCCTGCCGACGGCGCGCGGCTCGCCGCATGCAGAATCGCCGCCCGCTGCTCGTCGGTCACCGCTACGGGACGGTCGTTGTCATCGCGCGCAAAAGCGCGCGTGGACGAACGGTGCTCCAACGTGTCCAGCACCGCGTTGCCCGTGGTCTCGACCGGATAGCCGCCCGCGCCCATGCCAGCGCCCACGTCGCCCGCACTCGTCATACAAACCTGCTCGTTCATCGCCTTAACCTCGCCATTTCTTTAAGAAGCCTTTACGTTTCCGTGTAATTCCCGTCCATTATCGCGCAGGTCGCCACTACATTGCGCCACACCGCCACACATGCGCGCTAATATGGCTGGTTGTTGTGCGCAGCCACCAATCGCAGCGCATATCTTGGTAACAATCGGGTAAACCCCCGCTTTCGTAGTTTTAAGTTTGTGAGGAGTCTCAGCATGTTCGCAGCCGCCATCTCGCTCGTCGGTCTTGCGGCGACCGTCTTCCTTGTCTTGCGCGAGGCCAAGGCCATTCGCGCGCAGTCGGGCACCGTTGCCAAGGGCGCTCTTGGATGGAGCGTCGCCTTCGGTCTGTTCCAGGTCTTTTTGACCATTTGGGGCGCCATGGGCCTCGTCGCCCAAAACGAGCCGCTCGCCTTTGTGATGCTCATCCTGACCAACGCCATCCTCACCGGCTGCGCCTGGGCCAGCATCGCACGCGACCGCATCGCCCCGCGCGTCTTTGCGTTCGCCGCGCCCGACGCCCCCGCCCCCACCGGCAAGCTCGCCCGTCTGCGCGGAGCCTTTGTGGGCAAACCGCTCGTCGCCGCCGTGCTGTGCCTGCTGCTCGCCGGCGTCTTTGCGCTGCTGGGCATGGAGGTCTCGTCCAACCACGACTTTACCTGGGTCTACCCCCTGTGCATACTGCTCGAGTGGGCCATCATCACCACGCTCATGGTCGGCCTGTTCTTCCTGTTCCAGCGCCGCGGCGCAGCTCCCGCCGCCCTGGCCTTCGCCCTCTTTATCCTGGGCATTGCCGAGTTCTTCGTCATCACGTTTAAATCCATGCCCATCCAGCCGGGCGACCTTTCGGCCATCTCCACCGCCGCCGCGGTCGCCGGCAACGGCTACACCTACTCGATCTCGCTGTTCTGCGTGCTGTCCATGGGCTTTACCGCCATCGCCATGCTGCTATGCGAGTACGCCGGCCTGGTAGCACCGCACCGTCAGAAGGGTGCCGCCAACGCCAAGCGCATGCTGCTCACCAACCTGCTCGTGGCGGTGCTGTGCCTGGGCGGCGTGACCGCGCATGTCACGCTTATCGACTACTACAACACCCTCGGCATCACCGTCTACACCTGGCGCCCGCTCGAGAGCTACTGGCGCGAGGGTTATCTTCCTGCCTTTATTAGTGCGGCACAGTCCATCAAGCCGCCCAAACCCGCCAACTACTCCGCCGACGACGCCAAGGCAACGCTCAAAAAGTATGCCAAGGCCTATGACAAGTCCGATGCCGCCACAAGCGACGCCCGTACCGCCGCCCAAGAGCAGTTCGATAGCGAGAAGCCCACGGTCATCGCCATTATGAACGAGACCTTCTCGGATCTTTCGATCTATCAGGAGATGCACGCCGGCTACGAGGGCCCGCAGTACTTTAAGAACCTGTCCGACTGCCTCAGCCGCGGCAAGCTCTACGTGAGCGCCTACGGCGGCGGCACCGCCAATACCGAGTTTGAGTTTATGACCGGCAACTCCATGGCCAACCTGGGCTCGGGCGTGTACCCCTACACCATCTACAACATGGAAACGACCGGAAACCTGGCAGAGCAGTTCAAGTCGCTCGGATATTCCACAACGGCCATGCACCCCAACCACGCAACCAACTGGAACCGTGAGAACGTCTACAAGGACTTTGGCTTTGACCAGTTCCTGTCTATCAACGACTTCCAGGGAGCCGACACCTTGCGCGGCATGGTGACCGACCAGGCAACCTACGACAAAATCCTTGAGCTGCTCAACCAGAACGCCGACCCGCAGTTCATCTTTGACGTGACCATGCAGAACCACTCGGGCTACGATACGGGCCTGCTGCCGGCAGATAAGCAGATGCACCTGAACATCGACACGACCGATCTGGACGCCAAGACCATCGAGGACGGCACACTCTCCGATGTCGACGAGTACGTCTCGTGCATCGAGCAGTCCGACCAGGCGCTGCGCTACTTCCTCAATGCCCTGCGCAATCTTGACCGCAAGGTGGTCGTGGTGTTCTGGGGCGACCATCAGCCGTTCTTCCCGTCCAAGTTCAACGATAAGTGGTTTACCGGCGAGGACGACGCTACGCATCAGGAGCGCCTGTGGCAGACCGACTACATCATCTGGGCCAACTACGACGTTGCCGGCTGCGACCAGACAAGCGAGGTCGACGACCTGTCCACCAACTACCTGTCCACCCAGCTGATGCAGCTGATCGGCGCACCACTGACCGACTACCAGAAAGCGCACATGACGCTGCGCAAGTCGCTGCCCGCCATCAACTCGGTGGGCTACGAGGACGCTAGCCTGCGCTGGGCGCTCTCCTCCAACGTCACCGGCGAAGACACCGTCGCCGCAGCGGCCACCAAGGCGCGCGAGGATTACGCCAAGATGCAGTACTACGAGATGTTCCGCGACGGCAAGAACGTGTACACCGAACACCTCCAGACCGAGGCCAACGAGACCGACCCCAACCTGGCGCCGGGTACGACCAAGATCAAGTAGCGGGGATCAAGTAACGGGGTCGGGGGCCCGAATCGGCGGCAGGCGGAGGTACGGGAAAGGTCTGCTGCTCAAACAGTCCTGCGCAAGACGGGGGCCACATTAAGTGGCCCCCTTTGCGTGCGGAACTCGCGACAGACCTTTCCCGTGCCTTCGCCTGCCGCCGCCCCTCACCCGTTGCGGGTTGAGTGGGCTGATAAAGAAACTGCGCTCACCTCATGGTAGAAGCGTGGCCTGTCATGCGAATCGCGGAAACTGTGTCCCAGAATTCACGTCCGGAGTGGGATGCAGTTTCCGCTTGAGGGCCTGTTGGGAAAGCGCATCCCACTTCAAGAGTAAATTCCGGGTCACACTTTCCGCTAAGGCTCTCAACCGGAAAGTGCATCCCATTCCAAGCCTTAATTCCGGGACACAGTTTCCGGACAAGGCGTAAAGCGGAAAGTGTATCCCAGTCTGAGCGGGGACTGCGGACGATTTCCTGGACCGCTAAATCGCGGCCATCCCCAGCGACGACCGGTAGTCGTCCGGTGTCGCGCCACCGAGCGCGTCGCTTGCCCGCTCGGAGTTGAAGCGCCCTATCCACGCGCCGAGGGCCTCGATGAACTCCCCGGGCGACCAGCCGGACCAGTCCCTCCCGTGGAAGAACTCCTTCTTGAGCAGGCCGAAGAAGCCCTCCATCGCGGCGTTGTCGGGGCTGCAGCCCTTGGCCGACATGCTCCTGACCAGGCCGTTCCGCTCGCATATCGATATCCAGCCCGGCCAGCGGTAGTGCACGCCGCGGTCGGAGTGGATCACGGGGCGCTCGCCGGGCGCCAGCCGGGAGCACGCGTCCGACAGCGTCGAGTTCGCGAGGTCGGCGTCCGGGCGCTCGCCCGCCCGCCAGGCGACGATCGAGGAGTCGAAGCAGTCCCTGATGGCGGACAGGTACACCTTGCGGCCCGTCGGCAGCCTGAACTCGGTTATGTCGGTGAGCCACAGGAAGTTCGGCAGGGCCGAGCGGAAGTCGCGGCGCACGAGGTTCGGCGGGGCGGGGGTCACCTCGCCGCCGTAGGAGCTGTAGGCGCCGGCCCTCCTCCTCATCCACCTCGGGACGAGCCCCTCCTCGCGCATGATGCGCCGGACGACCTTCTCGGAGACGCGCACGGGGTCGTCGAGCTCGCGGAGCCTGCGCACCACGAACCGGTAGCCGCGCGCGCCGTCGCCGTCCTCCAGGAACACCCGCCGCACGACGTCCCTCAGCGGCGCCAGGCGGTCCGGCCTGGCGATCGCGCGGCGCTGGTAGTCATAGGAGCTCCTCGATATCCTCAAGAAGCCGGTGAGTTCTCTCAAGGACCAC
>NZ_JBNPKM010000012.1:0-65992 GCF_050312955.1 Collinsella sp. SGI.241 | reverse complement strand
CGACTCCATTGGGAAACTGCATCCCATTCCAGACGCAAATTCTGGGACGCACTTTCCGCCGAGAGCTCTGCAGTTTGCCCTACTCTGCCAGATATGCTTCCAACGCCGACAAGGTCGCGGCCGCATCACGACGACCGACCTGGTAGATGCGCTCGAGCTCCTCCGGCTCGCGACACAGCGATGGCACCTTCACCGATTCGCTCGGACGCACCACAAAAACCTCGCCGCTGGCCTCGCGACGCGCCAGGTCGTCGAGTGCAGCGTTATATACCTCGTGCCGGCGTTCAAGCGCCTCGACAAACTTCGGATAGTGGCGGAACACACGTCGCAGCATGGGCATCAAACTGTTCGGCTGCTTTACAAAGCCTGCCGGCTGCGTCAGCACCACGATGTTGCGGTCATACCCCTGTTCGAATAACCACGCACTGGGAATGGAATCGGCCACGCCGCCATCCAGATATCGATGTCCGTCAATCCGAACGGGTTTGGTCGCCACGGGAATCGCCGACGATGCCCGAATCCACTCGATATCGCGCTCATCGCCATACGGCAGGTCGTGATAGACGGCCTCACCCGTCTCGATATCGGTGCACACACACGTAAACCGCATAGGACAGGCACGATACGCCTCTAAGTCGATAGGATCGCGCTTAAGCGGCACCTCATGATAGGCAAAATCGGCATTGAACATGTCACCGGTTCGCAGCCAGCTTGTCACGCTCGCATAGCGCTTGTCGGCGCAATAGGCCTTGTTATACCGAATGGCGCGACCGATCTGGCGTGACTTAAAATTGTACCCAAACGCCGCACCCGCCGAGACACCCACCATATGGTCACAAGTTAAGCCGTGCTCCATCCAGACATCGAGTACGCCCGCCGTATACATACCGCGGTAGCCGCCTCCCTCGAGCGCAAGCCCCACCGTGCGCGTCGTATCCGGCTGTGCCATGCGACCATCTCCGTTCCTGCGTTTAAAACCGGGACAAGTATACCCGTCAACATATAGCGTCTCAGTCGCATTTTTATCGGACATCTCATCATTGCGGTACCGTTTAGCGAATAATGGCCGCGCACAGCATGGGCACCCATATATAATTCTGCGCTGTTGTTTATACTACTCAGCAGTTATCAACTGCAAACATTAGCCGGTAAATTAACCCAACAACGCAGCGAGGCGGGGCCTGGATACACGCAAAGCGCCGAACAACAACGCGTGTGCACAACGAGCTCGCCCGACGCAATTCGCCCGACCTCAGAAAGCCGCTTACGACATGGATACTGTCAGCAATTACACCGAGACGCTCGAAAAGACCGTCCGCGACCTTCTTGAACGTCAGGACGATCTGATCAGGACCGCCTTTACCGACCAGCTTACCGGACTTGGCAACCGCGGCGGCTTTGTCCGTTCCCTCGAGGAGCTCTGGGAGCAGGAACTGCCCGTCACCATGGCTTTTATCGACATCGATAACCTTAAGCACTGCAACGACGTCTTTGGGCATGACGAGGGCAACCGCTACATCTTGCAGGTAAGCCTCTATCTCAAGCTGTATATGAAGGTGGACGAGGCGGCGTTTCGACTGGGAGGCGATGAGTTCGCCATCCTCTCTACGATTGCAACCGAGGACGACCTCGCCGATCGTCTGGAACACTGCCGAACAATCTTGCTCAACAACAACGATTCCGGGATGCCCCACTCGTTTAGTTACGGAGTGTCCCACGCCGACCCCGCCCTGGGCGAAGCCCCCAATCGCATGACGCTCGATGCCGACCGTCGCATGTACGACTACAAACTACGCCATGCCTTGCACCTCGATCGACGCAATATCACGCAAGTCCATACCGACGACTTCGAAATAAGCGACCGTGTTTTCGACGCCTTTTCGATGCTCAACGAAGGTCGTTATTTCTTTATCGAGAACTTGGACAAACATCGCACCCTTTGGTCACAAGGTGCCTTGCGCGATCTCGGACTTCCTTCAGAGCACATAGACAACTGTCTCGATTACTGGAAAAAGCGCGTCCATCCCGATGACCTTGAGGCTTTTACCGACGACTTCGACCAAGTCTATAACGGCTCCAAGCACCATCGAGTCATGCAGTATCGTGTACGCAACGCCACAGGCGACTACGTGCTCTGCCGTGCTCGCGGTTTTCGCATCGATGGGAGCGAAAACGAGCCCTCGCTCTATGTCGGCGAGCTCGTCAATCATTCCCTTGCCGAGACCGTCGACGCCGCCACGGGGCTTGGAACGCAGCGTATGCTGGTCAACGCTATCGATGCCTGTCGCCTTGACCGCTGCAAAACAGGACTCATCGCCGTGCGCGTTCGCGGCACGACGAAGCTCAACGAGCTCTATGGAGCCGAGGCGGTCGACAGCATGCTTGCCGAATACGCAAGCCGTATGCTGTCGATCACCCGCGGCAGGAGTCGCGTCTTCCGTTCACGAAGTGTCCAGTTCGTCGTGCTCAGCAACGCTTTGGACCACGGGGCATTTGAACTCCTGACCCATCGTCTAAAAGAGACCATTTTTGCCCCCGTTCAAATCGCGGGCGACACCATCACGCCCGTTTGCATTGTCGCCCCGGTCTTTTACGAGCGACTGGACTACCAAACATCTGCTGTTTTGCGCGAACTCGACCGTCGCCTTCGCACGGCTGGCGGGCTTGTCCCCAACGACAGCCTCCCTATACCCGAGATCGAGCGCAAAAGCGCAATCGCCGAACGCATCGATATGCTCACCGGCCTCTGCCGACCCAGCGAGTTTATGCGCCGTGCCAATGCCTTCATCAAGGCAAAGCGCGACGGCGCTTGGTGTATCGCCACCGTCGACATGGGCCACATGCGCCTATTTAACGAATGGTATGGACAGGCCGAAGGCGACCGTATGCTTGCCGATGTGGGCACGGTGCTCAAGGATATCGAGAACGCCGACATGGGTGTCGCGGGATACTGGGGGCAAGACGACTTTTGTCTGCTCATACCCTTTGAGCGCGATTTCGTTCACCGAGTCTATGCGCGCGTGCGCGAGGCTGTAGCCAAGCACGACGACGGCGTAGGCTTTTGGCCGTCCATGGGCGTATGCCCCATCGACGCGAGCGAGGAAATCACCATTGATGCCCAGGCCAAGGCCATGTTTACCAATCGACGCGCCAAAAACGACTTTAAGGAGCGCATTGCCGTTTTCCGCCCCGAGGAATACGAGCATGAGGTTGCGTTCCACCACACGCTAACCGAGTTCCAGTATGCGCTCTCAAACGGCCGCATCACTTACTACCTGCAGCCCCAGGTCGATATGGAAACCGGCGAGATCATTGGCGCCGAGGCGCTCACACGCTGGATTGACAAGGATGGATCCCTCATTTCACCTGTCACCTTTATCCCCGCTCTCGAGGAAAGCGGCTTTGTGGTAACGCTCGACAAATATGTTTGGCAGGGCGTTGCCACATGGCTTCGCGAGCGTCTCGATCGCGGTCTTCGCGTGGTTCCGATCTCCCTCAACGTGTCGCGCGTGGACATTCTTGCCTGCGACGTTGCCGAACATATGGGGGCGCTCGCCGCCCAATACAACCTGCCGCCCGAGCTTATGCGTATCGAGATCACCGAGACCGCCTATACCGGAGAGTCCGAGGCCGTGGATAAGCTGACCGCGGATCTGCACACCCGCGGCTTCTCGACCTATATGGACGATTTTGGTACCGGCCAGTCCACGCTCGCGATGCTCAGGAACGTGAATGTTGACGTCATCAAGCTCGACCGCACCTTTGTGCCCACCGACCGCGATCAAGGCCGCAGCGCGCGGATCGTGTCATCGATGCTCGAGATGGCGCAGTCGCTCCATCTGCCCGTTGTAATCGAAGGCATCGAGACAAATGAGCAGGCGAACATGCTACGCCACATGGGCGCCCGCTACGCTCAGGGTTTCCTCTACTACCGACCCATGCAGGCAAAGGATTTTGAGGCATTGCTCGATGGCGGCAATAACAACTGATACGCTCGCGCGCAAAACGCCACCGTCGAAGGAAGCATTTGTCCCCATGGCTAACTCATATTCCCAATCCAAGCCGAATTGGGGATATGATACAAACCGTTGTCCTGCCCAAGGAGGTTATCCATCATGAACGAGTCGTACCGCATGGGCGAGCAATCGATTATTGCCTATCTTCAGCGACTTGCGAATGGCATCTCGACCGCCGAACTCGATGTTGCCGCGCTGCCCGCTGGGCTACGCGCCGTTGGTGAGCAACTGCAAAAGACGTATGCCATCCTGCAACAAGAGCGCCAGCTGCTTGAGCGCAACGCCTATATCGATCCGCTCACCAACTTGGGCAACCGCAGCGGACTCGACCGTCACGTCGAGCAGCTCTGGTGCAAAGGCGACCCCTTCACCTGCGCCTATATTGACATCGACCATCTCAAGCATTGCAACGATATGTTTGGCCACGCCGAAGGCAATCGCTATATTCTGAGTATCTGCCGCACGCTCTCCGAAACCATGGAGCACGATGAGATGCTGTTCCGTATCGGTGGAGACGAGTTTGTGCTTATCTCGCTCTCCGCAAACGAGACTGAACTCGAGCAGCGCTTGGAGCAGGTACGTGCCGAGCTGATCGAGGCGAGCTCAGGTGGCAAGGCGCCCATGATCGCCAGCTTTAGCTTTGGCTGCTCGCGCGTCGATCCACTTGCCGGCGACACGCGTCGCCAGATGACGATGGATGCCGATCGCAAGATGTATCGCTATAAGCTTATGCATCGTGTGCAGCAACCGAAAGACAATGACGCGCCGCAACGCCCAATCGTCGATCAGCTTCCCTGCAACGACCGGGTGTTCCAAGCGATCTCCATGAGCTCCGAGACGCGCTATCCGTTCATCCTTAACCTCGATACGGGAGAATCGCAATGGTCGGTTAACGCCGTGCGCGATTTTGACCTGCCCTCCCAGCACCCTTTTAACTCACTCGACATGTGGCTCGCCCGCGTTCATCCCGAGGACCGCGACAACGTGCGCGCCGAGCTCGACATGGTGATAAACGGCACGTGGCACTTCCATTACATGCAGTATCGCGTAATGGATGCCACCGGAAAATACGCGCTTTGCGACTGCACGGGCTACCGCTTGGACGGCACCGATACCGAGCCCAGCATGTATGTGGGCATTATCATCAACCGAAGCTTGGCAGATACGACAGATTCCGTGACTGGCCTGGGCGATATTCACGCCCTGGTCAACGCCATTGGTGAAATGCGTCGCGTGGCGCGCGAGGCAGGCTTTATTGCCATTAAAATCAACGATATCGCTCAGGTCAATGCCCGCTTTGGCTTTGATGCGGGCGACCGTGTTTTGGCAGAAAGTGCCGCCTGCCTTATGGAATGCTCGCGCGGCAAGGGTCGTCTGTTCCGCTCGACGGGACCAATGTTCGTGGCGCTTTTCGACGACTTTGATCCCGAAGAGACCGACGCGATCGCAGACGAAATCGAGCGATTCTTGGGGTCGCCCGTGCTCTTTGGCTCATTTGAATATCAGCCGCCCATTCGTGTAGCGACACTTCATCTAGACGCTGTCGACCGACAGCCCGTTTCCATTTTGAACGAGCTCAAAGCGCTGCTTGAAGAGGCGCCGCAAGTACCGGGCACCAAGCTGGACTAGCGTCGTGGGGAGCGATGTGAAACACAAGCCGTTTCACATCGCTCCCCACGCCATCTGCCCTCTCGTGCGATAATCCTCCGCAGAAGTCACCGACAGCAGAGGGAGTTTGTGATGAAGGTTCTTTTGGTCAATGGCAGTCCCAAGGCAAACGGCAACACCGCCCGCGCACTCGCCGAGATCGCCGAGCAGCTCAATGCCGAAGGCATTGATACCGAGGTGTTTCAGCTGGGCGCCAAGCCCATTCGCGATTGTATCGGTTGCGGCCAGTGCGGCAAGCTTGGCGGTCGCTGCACCTTTGACGACGACGTGGTGAACGAGCTCATCGCTGCCGCCGAGCAGGCAGACGGATTTGTCTTTGGCTCACCCGTCTACTATGCGCACCCCAGCGGACGCATCCTTTCGGCCCTCGATCGCGCCTTCTATGCGGGCGGGCACGCCTTTGCGCACAAACCCGGCGCCGCGGTCGCTGTCGCCCGTCGCGGTGGCACGTCGACCACCTTCGATGTGCTCAACAAGTACTTCACCATCAACCAGATGCCCGTGGTCGCCTCCACGTACTGGAACAACGTCTTTGGTCGCGTGCCCGGCGACGCCGATGGGGATGCCGAGGGCCTTGCCACCATGCGCAACATCGGCAAGAACATGGCCTGGCTCCTGCAATGTATCGAAGCAGGACAGGCCGCCGGCATCAGCGCGCCCGAAGCCGATCGCGAGCGCACCAACTTCATTCGATAAGTCCAGCGGTGGTCACCTCGATGTTCTATCAATGTCAGCGAAAAGCCAGCTGATGAGGCAAGGTGCCTTGAAAGAGGAGGGCGCTGGGCTGTTGCCCGCGCCCGACGATTGAAAGGCTGATTGCCCATCAGATGGCTTTGCAGCGTCGAGGCGACCGCCGTTCGTTAGAACGGCGGAACATGCTATGAACGTGCAAATCTTCGGCACCAAAAAGTCCTTCGATACCAAGAAGGCCCAGCGCTATTTTAAGGAGCGCCGCATTAAGGTGCAGTTTATTGACCTTAAGGAAAAGGAGATGAGCAAAGGCGAGCTCACGAGCGTGATGCAGGCGGTCGGCGGCATCGACAAGCTGCTCAACCCCAAAGCCAAGGACGAGGAGACACTCGCACTTATCCAGCACCTCACTCCCAGCCAGCGCTTTGATAAGCTGCTCGAGAATCAGCAGGTACTGGCCGAGCCCATCGTGCGCAACGGCAAAAAGGCCACCGTCGGTTATTGCCCCGATGTGTGGGGAGCCTGGGAGTAGCCTGTGTTATTTGCCGGCGCGTGGGTATAAGAGCAGGCGTTTGGCATATGATTTTACTGTAAGCCATGTCTAACAAAGGAGGGCACATGCCCAACAAACCCGTGAAGATCATCATGCTTACCGGATACCTCGGTGCCGGCAAGACCACGCTGCTCAACCATATCCTCGCCAACGACGGCGGTATCCGCGCCGCCGTGATCGTCAACGATATCGGCGAGATCAACGTCGACGCCAGCCTTATCGCCGACGGCGGCCTTTCCGAGACCGACGACCTCATCCCGCTCACCAACGGCTGCATCTGCTGCACGCTTTCGGACGACCTGGCCAACCAGCTGCAGGGCATTGCCGATTCGGGCAAGTTCGACTACATCATCATCGAGGCCTCCGGTATTTGCGAGCCTATCCCCATCGCCTACACCATCTCGAGCTTCTGCGACGAGGCCAAAGTGGGCGGCGAACCCAAGCTCGCGCTCGACAACATCGTTGCCGTGGTCGACTGCGCCCGCATGTACGACGAGTTCAACGGCGGTCGCGACCTGCTGGCCGAGGATATCGACGAGGACGACATCGAGAGCCTGCTCATCCAGCAGATCGAGTTTTGCTCCACGCTGATCCTCAACAAGACCGATACCGTGAGCCCTGAGCAGATCGCCGAGCTCAAGGCCATCGTGCGCAGCCTGCAGAAGGACGCCGTGATTGTCGAGGCTCAAAACGGCGAGGTCCCCATGGAGGAGCTGCTCGATACCGATCGCTTCGACTTTATGCGCGCCTACAACTCCGCCGCCTGGATCGAGGCCATGGAGCATCCCGAGGAGCACGACGACCCCGAGGTGCTCGAGTACGACATCGAGACCTTTGTGTACTCGCGCCGTAAGCCGTTTGACCTGCAGAAGTTCACCGATTTTGTTGAGCAGGAGTGGCCCGACGAGGTCATTCGCGTCAAGGGTCCGCTGTGGCAGACCGGCGATCCGGACATGTGCTACATGTTCGAGCAGGCCGGCCGCCAGATGCGCCTGATGGAGAACGGCTTGTTCGTTGACTCGGCGCCCGAGGGCGAGAAGCAGAAGATCATCGACGAGAACCCCGAGATCATGCAGATTTGGGACGACGAGACGGGCGACCGCATGACGAGCCTGTGCATCATCGGCCGTCACATGGACAAGGATGCGCTCATCGCCGCCCTCGATGCCTGCCTGACCGACTGGCACCGCGCTTAGGTTATCCAAGTGGGCGTTTTCCGCCCACGTAACCATCAAACCACCACGAAGGTGACTGCCCCTTCGTGGTGGTTTTTCGTTCTATGCCAAGGAGATTCATGTTCAATATCGTGCTGTATGCTCCCGAGATTCCGGCCAATACGGGTAATATCGGCCGTACCTGCGTGGTTACCGGCGCCCGCCTGCATCTGGTGGAGCCACTGGGCTTTTCGCTCGACGACAAAACGGTGCGTCGCGCCGGCCTGGGCTACTGGCAAAACTTGGACGTGACGACCTATGCCAGCTGGGAGGATTTCCTTGCGCGCAATGACCTCTCCCCCGCCGACGACCGCTTGCATCTGCTGACCAAAAAGGCACGCCGAACCTATGCGCAAAGCACTTACCGTGACGGCGACTATTTGGTCTTTGGCAGCGAAAGCTCGGGGATTCCCGAAGGGCTGCTCGCCGCAGCGCCCGAGCGTTGCGAGCGCATCCCCATGCTGCGCGATTGTGACTCACTCGACAACGCCGAGGCATGGGAAGCCCACGAGGAATCACTCGGACATACCGAGGACGGCCATGAGGCCATCCTTCGGCAGGATATCTGCGGCAACTTCGTCAATCCGGACGACTACCGCATCAGCGCACTCAACCTCTCCAACAGCGCCGCCATCGTCCTCTACGAAGCCCTGCGCCAGACAGGCTTTGCCGGCATGTAAAAACCTGCCATTAGGGGACGGGGCAGAAATGGTAGACTTTCAAACTCTCTAGTCCTTGACAAAATGGTTTTGACATCAAATGCGGCAAAGGGACAGTCCCTTTGCCGCATTTGGCTGCTAGCAATTCACGTCAGAATTCAACTTCAAATACAAATGACTGCCGAAGTTCTCGCTTAGCTTGGCTTGTCAGGCTCGAATTTGCCCTTATGTTCAGCTTGCTGCATGCCTCATCGATAGCCATAGCAAGCGATACGGACATGGTCATGGTGGTCTCGCTTTTCAATTCAACCCGATAGCTCTTCGCCTTGTTTTTATCCTCTCCACCGCATCTCGTTTCGATTAACAAGAGAATGTCAGAGTCATGGGCATACCAATGGAGTTCAGGGCGCTGTGGAACCATGTCTCCCTCAAATTCCTGTGTAAACAGGATTTTCTTCTCATTTTTCGTTAAATCGCTCAAAGAGCCGTTGATTCGAGCCGAGCCCTTCTTTCCCGCTTTGGCATTTCCCTTAACCTGGTGGCCTCTCCGAGTTTCCTCGTACTCCGTCACCTCCAACTTGCAGCGCTTCGCGCCAAGCATGAACGCAATCCGTCTCAACTCGGCCATCTTGTCTTGTTGCATGGTTGCGAAATAAGAGTCAAGATCAACAAAGCGAGACCGATCAAAAGCATCTATGTAATATGTGGAATAAAGAGATGGTTTAGGGTAGAAAGACAATTCGCTATCCCCGATTGCCTCGCGGTACAGATTGAAAATCTGCGTACCCTTAACGGTATCCAGCCAACCAATAGCATCCCTACAGGCGTCGATGCCCCGACGCTCATTTCCGTCAACAATTCGAATCATATTCGGCAAATAAAATGAAGGACTCTGATAGGTCTCCTTGGTTACCGGCCTGTATCTATTAAGCTGCTGCTGGTATGCCCAATCGTTGATGGCGTCACCGATATCCGCAGCAGCACCTGCCGCACCATCGGCCGCATCAGCAATAGCCGCCAAGGCGTCATCGACCATCGGAGTTGCAGCACACATTACACCATCGGCAACTTTCTGTACGGTTGCAACCGCGCCCGCCATCGCGCTTCCGGCGCCATCAACCAACCCGGCAGCGGCCTTACGGATATCAAAACTCTGCTTATGTCGCGACAGCTCCTCCCTTTCGACAACAGCTAGATCGTCTTTATCCTCCATAGTGACCTCCTATTTCCGATAGTCGAAATCAACCGTATATTCATCGCCAAATGCCGAGTTGAACATCGCACGGATATTTGCTTCGGCGTTCACTCGAGCCTCTTCGAGCAGCCTGCCATCCTTGATGGCCTCGCTTTCACTCCGCTCCTTGCACTGCGCTTCAAACGCCGTGACATCTTTGACCTCAATGGGGTTGAGGATGTTGTTGCGTTCCTCGAGAGCACCCGACTTATTCATATCCGGCGTGTTCGAGATTACATAAGGCTCATCCATCGTAATGGTCAGCTTTTTCTTGTTTGTATGTATCTCTGCCGTCTCGAGATTCACACCCGCCTTAATGGTTCCCACATAGCGGTACCAAAAGCTGTTTTCCGTAAACGGGATATCAAACCAATCGAAGAACCTCTTGGTATCCGTCACCTTATCGACAATCGCATAGTTCTGCGATGCAGAAACCATCTCGTTCTGGGAAGCGATGCGTTCAAACACGACCGACGGGGAAAGCGTATTGGGGGTCGTTTCTTTCGCGCCCGCAGCTTTGCCGTTACTAAAGATGGTAATGAAAAGTACAGCCACAATCACTCCGCCAAGCGCCAGGCCCGCAAAGAATACCTTGGGCTTTGTCAGGATTCTCCCGAGTTTCGCTTTCAGCGCCCCCATGCCTTCCTCCATCTCATCCATCCCCTATTCCTTTCAAAATCCCTGTTATTTAAGAAACTGCCGTGGGTTATACCTCATGCCTTAATTGTCGTTTTCAGCATGTCTTTAGACGAGGGCAGTTGTTTGCAATCCGAAATAATACACATTCGTTCGCAGCACTTGTTGTTCAATATTTGGCATAAAACGGGCAGGTCAACCATTCATTGCCGATTAACCCGCCCCTTCCGTGCAGAACTTATTTATTTACATCGTAGCTGGAGACAGATGCGACAACGCGCGCAGCGTCAACATCGGACATTGCCTCGAACTTGACTTTCTCACCCGGCGCCCACGAAGAAGTGTCCGCATAAGTCTCCTCCGCTTTGATGTCATCTGCATCATAGAGAGCAAGTGTCAGGCTGACGTTAGAGAACGATATACCAGAGGTGTTCTCAACTACCGCCGTATACGTATACAGACCGTAACCGTCATCCGATTTTTCGAAATTTGCTCCCTGAATCAAACTGTTGATGGCATCCTCATAGCAGGTCTTCTCTGTTACGGACTTTCCATTCTTAATTAAGTCGTTGAAATCATCCTTATATTTTTCCCCTACTTCCAGCCCGTAATTATCAACAAGCTTCTTGAGTTGCGCAGACCGCTTAACGTAGACTTTATTCCACTCTTCGTAATAATCCGCAGACGATTGCGAGTAGTCCTCGGTCACCTTAAGCTGGTCATCAAGCAGATTCAGATACGTGATTACGTCCTGTTGCATCTTGGAATCCTTAAACCTAGCGTTCTTGAGTTCCTTGTCGTTCTTGATTTCGGCCTCAATAGCTTCCTGGATGTTCTCGGTTGAATGAGGATCATCATCGTTTGCATTAGATTCAATGACGTCGAACCTTCTCTCGAACCCGGCGGCGATAACATTCATCGCCTTATCGTCGACATATTTCGACTTTGCAGCGTTTGCATCATTCTGTGAACAGGCCGAAATGAACCCCAGAGAACAGGTGAGCAGAACAAGCAAACCCATCATGGGCATCTTTTTAGTAATATTTCGTTTCATGACTATTTCCCTTCGATTGACGTTACAGCTCATAACCCCTCGTCAAAAAGCAGACGAATTGGCAACGCGGTGGCACTATTTGGTTCCAGGGCGTGAACTGGATAAACATCGAGGGAAGGAGTGGCTCTGTGCAATAAACTCCCCTCTTCAAAATGTCTAGTTAAAGAGGACGGACAGACGGCGAACGGTCATATCAGTTCGTGTCCGCCCGTCTCCAACGATCGAACGTCGATGCGCTGACGTTCAGGGGCGTTGCGGCCTCTCGCCTCGTAACTTCATCCCCTTCGAATGATTTGATGACATCGTTATAGCCATCCGGGCGTTCGAGCGCCGGCCTCCCAAATCTCACGCCACGCAGGCGCGCCGACGCGATACCCTCCGCCTGGCGCTGCTTGATGTTCTCGCGCTCCAGCTGCGCCACGTAGCTCAAGATCTGAAGGACCAGATCCGCCATGAACGTTCCCGTGATGCCATCGGGTTGCTCGCGCGTATCGAGTAACGGCATATCAAGCACCACGATGGCAGCACGCCTATCCACCGTGATGCGTCGCCATTCATCGAGGACCTCACGATAATCGCGACCTAAACGGTCGATACTTTTGATCACGAGAACGTCACCCTCGCGCAACCTGCGAAGAAGACGCTGGTACTGGGGACGTCTAAAGTTCTTACCGCTTGCCTTGTCAGCGTAAATCTGACCCTGTTGAACGGGAAACCTTCCCAGTGCGTCTAACTGGCGGTCCAAGTTCTGGTCCGCGGAAGAGACACGCACATACCCAAAGATTCGATTGTCCATAATTGCCCCTATCGGCCGCCTCTTGGCGGCATCGGCTCAAGCGAAAACCCACTCACTATAGGGCGTGCAAATTTCGCGAATGGGCTGAGGTCATTTTGGCCCTCGGACACAAGCTGTTCAAGTGCTACGTCGACAACATGCTAGCTTTTAACGGTAATTAACTGCTTTTAACTAGAATTGGCTAGAAAAGAAAAGCGTGATGCTGACAGGCTTTCCGGGAATGTGACAAAGGAACTGCCCCTTTGTCGCTTTGCCTATAGATAGCGGCCGGTAATGCTCTTGGAGCAAGCAGCGATATCCCCCGGCGTACCGGCGCAGACGACTTGCCCGCCCGCATCGCCACCGCCCGGCCCCATGTCGATCACATAATCGGCATTGCGGATAAGGTCGAGATCGTGCTCGATCACGATAACCGTGGCGCCCTTGGCGACGAGGCCGTCAAACACGTTCAGCAGCACCTGAACATCGAGCGGATGCAGGCCGATCGTGGGCTCGTCGAATACGAATACGGCATCGTCCTGCACGCGGCCCATCTCGCTCGCAAGCTTTAAACGCTGCGCCTCGCCGCCCGAAAGCGCCGGCGTGGGCTCACCGAGTGTAAGATAGCCCAAGCCCAGGTCGTGCAAGGTCAGCAAGCGCGCCTGAACCTTCTTGAGCCCCACCGTAGCGTCGAGAGCCTCGTCCACGCTCATGTCCATGAGCTGCGGCAACGTAAGCTTGCTCCCGTCCTTGCCCTCGCGATGGATATGCGAAGCCGCATCTGCATAACGCGAGCCTCGACATGCTGGGCAGATGATCTCGACGTCGGGCAAAAATTGCACGTCGAGCGATATCGAGCCCGTGCCATCGCATGTAGGGCAGCGCAAGGCGCCAGTGTTGTAGCTAAAGGCACCCGCTTTGTAGCCGGCTGCCTTGGCTTCGGGCGTACGGGCGAAGGCGCGGCGCAGCTCATCATGGATGTCGGCATAGGTCGCTACCGTCGAGCGCACGTTGGCGCCGATAGGTGTAGCGTCAATCAGGTTTGCGCGTGCGATACCCTCGGCGTCGACCCAGCGCACATGGCTTGGCAGGCGCTCGCCAGCTGCCTGGGCCTTAAGCGCCGGGATGAGTGTCTCGAGCACCAACGTCGTCTTACCCGAACCCGAAACGCCCGTCACCGCAACGAGACGGCCGCGCGGGATATCGACTTCGAGCGGCTTGACGGTATGGATGGCATCGGTTGCCATGCGGATGTGGCCCTGGTCGAACATTTCGTCGTCAGTCACCTGCGAGCGCATACGCTTGGACTCTGCGCGCAAAAACGGGGCGATGCGGCTGCCCTGTGATTGTTCGACCTCGTCCACCGTGCCAGCGGCAATCACATTGCCGCCGCCAGCTCCGGCAACGGGGCCCATCTCGACCAGATAGTCGGCTTCCGCCAGTACGCGCGTATCGTGGTCGACAACAACCACGGTGTTGCCGTCATCCACCAGATCGCGCATCACGCCTACCAGACCATCAACATTGGCAGGATGCAAGCCAATCGAAGGCTCGTCCAACACATAGAGCACGCCCGTCGATCGGTTGCGCACCACGCGGGCGAGCTGCACGCGCTGACGCTCGCCCGTGGAGAGCGTGGCACCGGCGCGATCGAGCGAAAGGTAGTCGAGACCCAGATCGACCAGGCGACGGGCCGCGCTCAAAAACGAATCGCAGATATCCATCGCCATGGGCCGCATCTCGGGCGGCAAGGATGCGGGCACCCCGTGCACCCACTCAACCGCATCACCAAGCGTCATGGCCGCGGCCTGCGCCAGATTGATACCGCGCACCTGGGGCTGGCGCGCAGCCTCGGAGAGGCGCGTGCCGCTACAGTCACGACATGGCCCCTCGCGCAAAAAGCGCGCCACACGTTTTAAGCCCTTATCGTCCTTAACCTTGGCGAGCGCGTTCTCGACGGTATAGACGGCATTGTAATAGGTGAAGTCGAGCGGCGTAGCGCCCTCGCCGTTTTTGGGAACGTAGAGAATGTGCTTCTTAACCGCCGGGCCGTGGAACACAATGTCACGCTCTTGAGGCGTGAGCTGGTTAAACGGCACGTCGGTACGCACACCCATCTCGCCTGCCACCTGCTTCATCAGATCCCACATGAGCGTGCCCCAAGGAAGCACCGCGCCTTCGTTGATGGTCTTGGACTCGTCGGGCACCAGGCTCGCCTCGTCCACCTCGCGCATGACACCGGTGCCGCCGCAGGTGGGACACGCGCCGCCGCTGTTAAAGGCAAGGTCCTCGGCACCCGGCGCGTAGAACTCACGGCCGCACTCGGGGCACGTGAGCGACAGGCCCGCGGCCACGTTAAGGCTCGGCTCCACGCGCGCCCCGCAGTGCGGACACACGTGATGGGCGCAACGGCTAAAGAGCAGACGCAGGCTATTGTTGAGCTCGGTCATGGTACCAAAGGTCGAGCGCACACCCGGCACGCTGGGGCGCTGATGCAATGCGAGCGCCGCCGGTACGTGCAGCACCTCGTCCACCTGGGCATGTTCGGCCTGCGTCAGACGGCGGCGGGTATAGGTGCTAAGCGCCTCCAGGTAGCGACGCGAGCCCTCGGCGTAAAGAACGCCCAGTGCCAGCGAACTCTTGCCCGAACCCGATACGCCAGCAATACCCACGAGCTTTCCCAGCGGAATATCGATATCGATGTCCTTGAGGTTGTGCACACGCGCGCCACGTACCTCTATAGCCTGCGGGCTCATCTTCTGTTCCGTCACCTTTATCACCCTACTCATGCCATAAAACGCGGTCGCGGATGTACTCGCCCAGCATGGGCACGGTAAACTGGACGAGGCCGTATCCGGCAGCCTCGATGACGCGCTCGCGAATCAGGCTTGCGCGATATTTACTCGCCCAGCTTTGGGTGCGGTCGCAGCGCTCAATGATGTCAGCCATGCGCGTCGGCTTGCCCCCATCAGCCGCCATGGCCTCGATAAAGAGGCGCTGCGGACTGCGCAACCCGTAATACAAGGGAGCGTCCACTGCTTCATAGAACTCGGAGATGGCATCGGCGTAGCCAGCCTCGACATCGCACACTTCAATGACCCGCGAGTCACGCCGGACAGCAGACCTCCACATGTAATATCCCACCAGCTGAACCATATAGGGATGCCCCATGCTCTTGCGCGCCGCAAGGTCCGCCGTCTCCGCATCAACGCAAAGACCAGTGCCTTTGACCGTCTGGATATATGAATCGCGCACTTTGGGCAAAGAAATCGCCCCCAGCGTACGCTGCTGGGCGCGGCGCAAAAACGTTACGCTCGGCTCTTCGAGCAAGTCATCAACCATGCTGGGCAAGCCGGCAAAAACCAGCGCAAGACCGCGCCGGTCGCTATCGGGCAAGCCCGTAGCATCCTGGTCTCCGAGCACCTGCTGATAGAGAACGGCCAGCGCCGCCAGCTCCTCGATAGATGCCGATTGGGCCTCGTCAATCGCAAACAGTAAGCCCTTTCCCGGCCCGAGTTTCTTGAGGCGTTCGTTGACTAACCCGCGCAACGTCTCGCCTTTTGCCCGCGCCGCCTCGACCGACATTCGGCCAAACGACGGACCAAACTCCATTGACGTCACAACGGGTTTATTCGAGCGAAGCGCGTCGGCCAAGCGGTCGCATAGGCCAAGCGAGGCGGAATCGGAGACAACCGCCCATCCGCGCTCGCTAGCTAAACGCTGCAGCTCCCGCAAGAGAACTGTTTTGCCACAGCCGCGGTTTCCCGTAATGAGCATGAGCCTGCCCGGCGCTCCGGCGCCGTTATCGAGCCCTTCCTCGAAATCTTCGATGACCGACTCGCGGCCGATGAGTATCGGAGGCCGCTTGCCAGCCGTGGGCTTAAAGGGATTTGGATTCATGTCGGCCTCCTCGGATTGGCAAACCCTGGTAACAGTTATACCAACTTATACCGAGTTATACCAACAGGATGCGACAAAGAGACTGACCCTCTATCACCTATGGCCGAAAAACTCGACGTCCGCCGCTCGCCAGGGGCGGAAGGTGGCGGGATCGACCTTTACGTGGGCTGCCTCGGGGACGTCGTACCACTTGACCGTGTAGCCAGCGCCGTGAGAGCAAAAGACCGAGTCGGGCGTGTTGGGTAGATCGGCCTCGGGCTCATAGGCGACAGTCTCGATGACGCGCTCGGCATCATGGCATGCCGCATAACCGGCAAACTCCAGGTACAGATGCCCGCGACCGCTCGTGTAGGCGGCCACCTCCAGCGCATAATCCTGGACCTCGGATGCCGGCACGCGACCCACAAGCTTTGCCCGTTCGCCCGCCATCGTCGGCGGCTCGTACTCGGCTCCCATGCGCGTGGCGTCTGACAACGCCCTGCCCACACACTCCCCCGGCACCTCGAGCTCAAAGCGATACCACGGCTCCAACAGCACCGCCGCGCCAGCCTCACGCGCCTGCATGAGCCCCTGGCGAATCGCGCGGTACGTGGCCTGGCGAAAGTCGCCGCCCTCGGTGTGTTTGGCATGCGCACGGCCACCTGTGAGCGTAATGCGCACATCGGTGATGGGCGAGCCGGTCAGCACGCCCAGGTGATCTCGCTCCATGGCGTTTGTGAGCGCCAGGCGTTGCCAGTTAAGATCGAGCTCGTCGGTCGAGGTCACGGTGCCAAACTGCACGCCCGAACCCGCCGGCAACGGCTCTAGGCGCAGATGCACCTCGGCATAGTGGCGCAGCGGCTCAAAGTGGCCCACGCCCTCGACCGGCTGCGAAATGGTCTCCTTATAGAGAATGCCGCCGGGCTCAAACGAAATCGAAAGGCCAAAGCGATCGGCCAACACCCGCTGCACGACCTCGAGTTGCACGGCGCCCATCAGCTGCAGGTGAATCTGCTCAAGATGAGTATTCCAGCTTACGCCGAGCATGGGATCTTCGTCCGCCAACTCAGTCAGCGCTTTAAACACCGCGTGGACATCGTGTTCGCCCGGAAGCACCGTATAGGTGAGGACCGGAGCGATGACGGGCGCATCACACACGGGCTCCGCACCCAAGGCGTCCCCTGGGCGAACGTGCGCAAGACCCGTCACGGCACAAATACCGCCAGCAGCAACTTCTTGGGCAAGCTCATACTTTTCGCCGTTATAGATGCGCACCTGATCGACCTTCTGCTCCCATACCTCGGCACCGGAACGTCCGCTGATCATCTGTTTTGCACACAGCGTGCCGCCGGTCACTTTAACCCATGCCAAGCGCTCGCCTCGATCCCCGCGGCTGACACGATAGACGCGTGCGGCAAACTCCGGAAGCCATATCTGTTCGCGCATCAGCACGCATATGCCATCCAGCAGCTCGCTCACGCCCTGGTCCTTGAGCGCCGAGCCGGCAAAGCAGGGAAAGAGCTTGCGCTCGGCAACCATGCGCGACAGCGTTGCGACGGAAAGCTCGCCTGCCTCAAGAAACTCCTCGAGCGCCGCCTCGTCCAACGCAGCAGCGTCCTCCTGAACGGCGCCGCCCTCCAGCAGTTCGTTGGCATCCAGGCAGCCTTCGGAAAGACGCCGCCCAAGTTGTGCCAGCAAAACATCGCGGCCGGGATTCTCCAAATCGATTTTGTTGATATAGATGAACGTCGGAATGTCATAGCGTGCAAGCAGGCGCCACAGGGTTTCGGTGTGCCCCTGCACGCCGTCGTTGGCGCCCACAACTAAAATCGCGTAGTCGAGTGCGCGCAGCGTGCGCTCCGCCTCGGCAGAAAAATCGACATGCCCCGGTGCATCCACGAGCATGACGCGGGTATCACCGTGGTCGAGCACGGCCTGCGACGAGAAAATCGTAATGCCGCGCTCGCGCTCGATCGCGTTAGTGTCCAGATGCGAATCGCCATCGTCCACGCGGCCGCGCTTACGAATGCGGCCCGCATCGAACAGCATGGCCTCGGCCAGCGTGGTCTTGCCAGCATCGACATGCGCCAAGATTCCAACGACCGCTTGCTTCGACATGGCTCTCCTCTTATTGCAAGCCCGTCGCACGCGGCAACGGGTGCTCTCGTTCCACACTGGATGATACAATTTACAGGCCGGCGGGCGAAGCGGGCCCTATCCCCCGACCGAGCTCATCGCCCCGCGTTGCCGTGCGGCGATTTTCGTAGGTTCGCGCCTTGCGAAAGCCGGCACCTCCCCTTTTTGCCTGCCCGGGCTCATCCGGGGCGGCAACAACGCGAACCCCACAACAGCGAGGAGTCACCATGAAGACATTGCTCAACGAGTTCAAGGAATTCATCAATCGCGGCAACGTGATGGACATGGCCGTCGGCGTGATTATCGGCGGCGCATTCACCGCCATCGTGACCTCACTTACCGATAACATCATCAACCCGCTTATCTCCGTGATTGCCGGCGGTAGCGCTACCGAGATCTCGGGGCTGGTGGTGCCGGGCACTAATATCGACTTTGGCGCCTTTATCGGCTCGTGCATCAATTTTTTGATTGTGGCGGCAATCGTCTTTGCCATCGTCAAGGCATTCAACAAGGCGCAGGAAATCGGCGACAGGCTCGCCGGTGCCACCGCCGAGGAAGCCGCACCGGCGCCCGTCTGTCCGTATTGCCTGGAAGAGGTGCACGAAGGCGCGACCAAGTGTTGCCACTGCGGAAGCGAGCTGCCCCGAGCGTAGGTGCCTTAGAGCCGACAGCGAGCGGCATCTACCACCTTGCAAAACAGCGCAGCGATCAAAAATGGCCCCACCCGAGGCCATTTTCGCTTACATGGAGCGTAGATACGCGCCCCCGCTCTTATGCCTCGCGCAGCCAGTCAAACGCAACACGCGGCGTGCCGTCCGACACATACACGACGCCGGCACGCTCAAACCCCGCTTTAATACTCGCGCCCTGCATGGGCAGGTTGTCCCGATGCGTATCGATACGCAGGTGGTCGGCACGCTCTTTGGCAAAGGCGAACATCGCAGCCGCGATACCGTGCACGGTGCCGTCGGACGCCACACGGTGCAGCACGGCGTACGGAGTGTCGCTGCGCCATTGCCCGTCCTCAATTACGTCATAGCACTCGTCCGGGCCCGGTAAAAAGGCGAACGTCGCCACCACGCGGCCGTCGACTTCGCACACATAGCTACCACCGGCGGCGATATCGGCAGCCAGCTGCTCGGCAGAAGGCGTGCCCTCGGGCCACTGCGTGGCGTTGCCATGCGCGCGCATAAAGGCACGGGCCGCGTCATAGATAGCCATGACGGCGGGAATGTCGGTATCGAGGGTTTTTCTGATCATCACGCAGCGACCTCACGTTTATTGGTATCACTTTGATTGAGCAATGATACCAGCGTTTGAAGAGGGGCGAGAAGCAGATGGGAAGCAAAAAGCGAGCCGCCTGGTCAAAGGCCAAAAGCGAGTTTTTGGGCGCTGCCACCGGTGGCGCTATGAGCGACCTGTTTGCGCGCGAGGACGAGCGCCGCGACACCCTGAACGCCGAGCGCGATGAAGCCTGGCGCTACAAGTCGTGCGAGCGCAAAAACCGTTACGGCACACGCGCCGAGGCCGAGGCCGTTATGGCCGACTGCGAAAGCCGCGGGCGGCGTGGTTTGGCCTGCTACAAATGCGAATACTGCGGCGGCTGGCACCTGACGTCGCACCCTTGGAAATAGGCCCCGCATCGGCACGACACTGACCGAGCGCCAACCATCGCCCGCAAGCTACGGGCGCGGCGGCACCAAAACATCGTAACGAACGGCCTTGCCCGCAAGTTGATAGCTCGGCTTAACGCCAGCAAGCAGCGGCCCCTTCACCGGCCGCTTGATAACGACCTTGCGCGGGCGCACCGCAAGCGCAGCTTCGACCAGCGTCTCCTCATCGGCACACGGCTGTTCCAGATGATGCAAGAGTTGGAACTTCTTTTTAACCGCCGCGCTCTTTGTGCGCTCGGGAAACATGGGGTCCAGATACACCACGTCGGGAGCGGTGAGCTCGCCCTGCCCGATCAACTCAGTTATATGGTGAAGGCCGGCAATGCTGTCCTCGCCCGCATGTAAGCGCATGCGTGCCACGGCAGTCGCAAGCGCCGGATTATCTGCCGCGCGATCCAAGGCATCCTTGAGGAGCGCCGCGATCACGCAATCCTGCTCATACAGATCGACGGTAAAGCCCGCAGCCGCCAGCAGCAGCGAATCCTCGCCAAAGCCTGCCGTGGCATCAATCGCCCATGGGCACTCGACGCCTTTTGCGCGCGCAGCCTTTACCAACAGCTCTTGCTGCAGACGACCCTGTTTGAGCCGTGGCAGCATGCGGTCAAAATCGGCACGCAACTCCATCGTGCCGTCGGTGAGCGTGAGGCCCGCGGACTTCCCGGTCAGCTCAAGCCCCGCGGCCCGAGCAACAGAAAAGGGATCGACGACGCCCATGGGTACTCCTTAACAAGCAAAATGAATACGTGAGCGCCGTTTATGCCAGCACCCAACCGTCCGCTATTGTCCCACATGCGACATGGCCCACAGCATCCCAATGCAAAGCACCGCCATCAATCCCGTGCACACGGCAGCGATCACAGAATCGCCCATGCGCCTTCCCAACGACCGCGGCTCATGCACTCGCCCTGCTCCGTACATCATGGCTCCTCCTTAAGAACAGCTCCTTGTTACGGTCTCATCATCGCAGCGCCGCACATGAGCTGCCATCGATTTGGCTTACGTCCAGCTTTCCTTTTTGAAAGGTCGAATTGGGCTGCGCGGGCTCAAAGCGCTTTCAGGCGCACGCATCGCTGCGTTGAACTACAATGTGCTTCACCATATGTGCAGCACATGGGCTACGCCAGATCGGCGTACTCGTATCGAAAGGACCAGCCATGAGCTCCGCTCGCAAGACTCTCAAAATCCTTGCCCTCATCTACTTTGTTTTGGGCATCGCCAACCTCGTCATCGCCGGTATCGGTATCGCCAGGGGCAGCCTCGATTCCACGTACGGGTCGAACGCCATGCTCGCCGCGGTCGTGCTTGTCGTCAAGGGCATTGTCGATCTTTCCGCAGGTGTTGCGGGCATCAAGGGCGCCAACAAGCCCTCGCAGGTGGATAGCGCGTTTAAGCTCGGCATCGTTGCCGCAATCGCCACGATTGCGCAGGCCGTGCTCACGCTTCCCGCACTCGGCGGCAGCGCCGTCAATATCGGTGCCTTTGTCATCGTGGTCTACGACCTGTTCTTTGTTCAGCAGGCGCACGCCGTTAAGGCCGAGAACAAGGACCGCTTGTAGGCACTCGCTTCTCATAACCCCTGCAGCCAAGCAACTAACATGGGCCGATCGCGTAGTAACGCGGTCGGCCCTTTACATTTGCCCAGGTAAAACCTGCCAAAATAAACCTGTCCCTTTTTGGCAGGTTGGTTAGCTGTGGCGGTACTCGGCAATGATGAAGTCGATGTCGGTTTTAAGGGTGTCCAGGTTTGCCAGGCGCTCTTTGTCGGTAGGGCGTGTGCGGTAGTAGTACGGCGTCATCTGGAACACCGCCTCGATGTCGGCCTGGGTTTGGAGCGTAATATTCGCGGACACCCGCTGTGTGCCGACCAGTTTAAGCTCCATCGTCTTCGGAAGCTTTTCGTCGTTGAGGTACGGCGTGTCGTAGAGCACCTCCTTGAGCCCAAAGAGATGACGGGCACCCGGCACCACGGTGTAGAGCGAACCCTCCGGCGCCAACACGCGGGCAAACTCGCGCTCGTTAAAGGGAGCAAAGAGCTCGGTCACCATATCGAAGGCGCCATCGGCCACTGGGATGTCTTTCATGTTGGCCACAAAATAGGTCGCATCGCCGCGCTTGGCGGCCAGGCGTACCATTTCTTTGCCCAGGTCAAAGCCATAAGCGTCCACGCCCGGCACCGCGCCCATCGCGCTGGTGTAGTAACCCTCACCGCAGCAAATATCGAGCAGCGTCATGGGGCCGCCTGTAGACGCAGCACGCCCAGAAACCCGTTTGCGCACCAACTCGACCATTGCATCGCGCAGCGGCGCATAGTAGCCACGGTTCAAAAAGTCACGACGGCTGCGTGCCTGCGACTTGGGATCGCCCATGGAGTCGCCGCTCTTGGACGAACGTAGCAGATATAGATAACCCTCGCGCGCGCGGTCAAACCGGTGTCCGCCCGCGCATGCAGCACCGCGCTCGTCGTCCACCAACGGCTCATGGCAAACGGGACACAACAACATGGCAACTCCTTAGCGCGAACAACACAACGTACACCATTGTCGCACGCCTTCCCCACCTAGTCATTGGGGGCGTTCTTGAATGACTAGTCGTTTAAGAACGCCCCCAATGACTAGGTGATTAGGAGTATCATCGTCTGCGCAAATAAGCACGAAATAGCACGTTAGAGATTGAGAGCGTATGGCTGATACCGCATCTAAGCACATCGACATGACCACCGGCTCACTGTGGCGCAATATCCCCCTGTTCGCCTTGCCCGTGGCCGCCACGAGCATCTTGGAGCAGCTGTCAAACCTCATCGCCACGGTCATTATCGGTAACTTCTCGGGCGACCAGGGAACCCTCGCCATGGCGGCAGTCGGCTCCAATGTTCCGCTTACCAGCCTTATGCTCAACCTGTTTATTGGCATGTCGCTTGGCTCCAACGTGGTCATCGCCAACGCTATCGGCCGCAACGATCAGAATATGGTCAAACGCGCCGTCCATACCTCGATTTTAATGGCGCTCGTGGGCTTTGTCGTCATCGCTCTGGGCGAGATTTTTGCCGAGCCCATGCTCGCCGCGCTCAACGTTCCCGCCGAGACCATGCCGCTCGCTTCGCTCTATCTACGCGTCTTTTTGCTCAGCATGCCCTCAATCTTGCTCTACAACTTTGAGGCCGCGATCTTCCGCTCCGTCGGCATCACCCGCATGCCGCTGCAAGCGCTTGCCGTGTCCACCGCCCTCAACATTGGCCTGGACCTCATCTTTGTCCCCGTACTCCACTGGGGCGTCGCGGGTGTCGCCATCGCCACCGTCATCGCCTACACCGTCAGCGCCGCTACACTCTTTATCCGCCTGCTCAAGACCGACTCCGTCGTCCGCGTCACCCCGCGCGACCTTGCTATCGACCCCGTCGCCCTCAAGCGCATCGTCAAGATCGGCCTGCCCGCCGGCATCCAAAGCGCCGTCTTTGCCGTCGCCAACATCATCATCCAGTCCGCCATCAACAGCCTGGGCACCGAGGTCATGGCGGCCTCGAGCGCCGCCGTGAGCCTGGAGTGCGTGTGCTACAACCTGCTCAACAGCTTTAGCCAGGCTTGCACCACCTTTGTGGGACAAAACCACGGTGCCTGTCAGATCGACCGCTGCACCAAGACCCTTAAGGTCTGCCTGGTCGAAGGCGGTGTCGTCGCGCTCATCACGATTATTGTTATTGTCGGCCTGGGGCGCGAGATCCTGTCGTTGTTCAACAGCGATCCCAACATCGTCTCAATCGGCTATATCCGCGTGTGCTCTATCTTCCCTGCGTACGCCTTTATCATGTTGTACGAGAACATGTCCGGCTACCTGCGCGGCTTTGGCATCTCGCTCATGCCCGCCCTTATCACCATGATCTGCGTCTGCGGCATCCGCTTCTATTGGGTATTCTGCGTGTTCCCGCACTTCCGCACCTTTGCGAACATCATGATGGTCTACCCCATCAGCCTGGGCACCACGGCGTTCTTTATGGTCGTGGCGGTACTACTCTGCCACCCGGCACGCACCCATCGCGCCACCCAAGCCAAAGCGACAGCCTGCTAAACACCGCACTCAACGCCACGCCAGTCATTAATTGACGATATGCGAGCTCATGTAGTCGATAAAGCGCCTCGTGGCAATAGGCATGGTGTCCCAGCTGAGCCAGGCCGCCACTACGTCACGTGAGGGAGCGTGCACGATGGGACGTACGCGAATATCGGCCCGCATGCCCTCGACGGTACGGCGATACAGCATGCTCACGTCCAGGCCCTCCTCCAGCATCGCCATAATGGTGTAGGCGGCGGTGGACTCGCCCCTCATACAGCCGCGGCATAAAGGCAACCGGTGCGCCTTTACAATAGATGCCAACATAGCATTTGCCATAAAGGAGCTCCATGGACACCGCAACTCGCGACCGCAACATAGCAACTTGGTTGGACGATGCGCCGCAGCCGGTACGTGACACTACGAACCAGCTGCTCGAGCGCATCGCCCTTTTGCGTGCCGAGCAGACCATCTACCCGGCACAAGACGACATCCTCAATGCCCTCGCCTACACGCCGGCCGACCAGGTCAAAGTTGTCATCTTGGGCCAAGATCCCTATCACGGGCCCAACCAGGCCATGGGGTTATCGTTTTCGGTCCCCGCGACGCAAACCAAGTTGCCGCCAAGCCTGCGCAACATCTATAAGGAACTCAAAGCCGATCTGAGTTGTTCCATTCCCGCCACGGGAGATCTGACGCCATGGGCACAACAGGGCGTCCTGCTCCTCAACACTACGCTCACCGTGCGCGAGCATGCCGCGAACTCACACGCCAAGCTGGGCTGGAGTACGCTCACCGACTACGTTATCGAACGCTGCTGCCAGCTACCCCAACCGGTAGTCTTTTTGGCATGGGGCCGCTTTGCCCAGCAGATGGTTGAGGGCAAGCTCGCCGCAATCGGCGCGGGCAAAACAACCGGCAAGTTCTGCCTTGCCTCCACGCACCCCTCGCCGCTTTCGGCCAACCGCGCCACGGCAGAACTCCCCGCTTTTATGGGGTCGCGACCCTTCTCGGCAGCCAATCGGCTACTCGAACAGCACGGCTCGACCCCCGTCAACTGGACTTGTCTCGGCTAAAAATCGATACATCAAAAATACGCCCGACGGCTTTCCATCGGGCGCGTTTCCTATTCGGGCCAAATAAATTGTGTGCGGCCGGCCTCGCCGCCATCAATGAGCAGGCTCTGCCCGGTCATAAACCGGTTGGTCACGCCCACAAAGTAGATCCACTCGGCGATCTCTTGGGCGGTTGCCCAGCGTTTAAGCGGTGTAAGCTCCATAATCTGGTTCCACAGGTGTTCGTCTTCCATCACGCAACGGTTGAGCGGCGTGATAACGCCACCCGGGTCCACACTGTTGGCGATGGCCTGCGGTGCCAGGCGGTTTGCAAGGTTCTTGGTGTAGGCGATAACGCCGCCCTTGCTGGCAGCATAGGCGGGAAACTCCGATCCCGTATGCCCGCTCGCCGACCCCACATTGACCACGGATTTGATAGCGGGCGCCGGCTTGGCAGCAAGCCCCTCCCCCACAAAGGCGTAGCGCTCGGTCACGTTGATGGTGCCACACAGGTTGGCGGCGATATCGTCGACCGAATCCTGCGTACCCGCAACGTTCACGATCACTTGGGGTTCAAGGTCGCCTGGAAACGAGCCCGGCTCGCGGACATCAACAATCAGATGGCGGTAGCGCTCGTGTTCGATCACCGCCGGCAGCAGATCAAAGCCCACGACCTCGTGGCCCTCGTCCAAAAAGCGCCGCACGCACGCGGCTCCGATACCGCCCGAAGCGCCCGTAATCAAAACCCGCATACTTGCTCCTTAGGCGGTTGCGTGACGCTCAAGGTACTCGGCGCCCACATTCTCACGCTCCCAGCCGCGCACGACCTTGTAGCCCACGGGGCTCAGGAAGACCTCGCACAGCAGCTCGGCGACAGCGCCGGTCAGCGAGCACATAAGGACCTGCACCCAGGTCCAACCAAAGAACGTGTGGCTCACTACAATGGCAAAGACCAGGTTGTCGATAAACTGGCCAACACCCGTGGACACATAGGAGCGGAAGGCGAAGCTCGCAAAGTTATTCTTTTTGAGCATACGGCCGAGCGACTGGTTGAGCGTGGAGTTAACCACGGCAGAAACGAACATTGCCAGCGAAGAGCCCAGCACCACGTACCAGGTGCCGCCGATGGTGGCGTTAAGGGCGGTGTTGACCTCGATCATGCCCGTGTCGTAGTAGGCGCCCCACATACCGGGTGTGAGCGAGCACGCCCAAAAGCACAGGCTCACGGCAAGGTTGACCGCCAGTGCGAGGATAGAGATTTTGATGGATGCCTTGGCGCCAAAGCGCTTGCAGATCATGTCCTGGCACAAAAACGAGACCCAGCTCACCACAAAGCCGCAATCGAGTGCCAGATACGGCAGGCTGATGAGCTCTTTGTTGGCCAGCAGGTTCATCATGATGACGCTCACGAAAAACAGCGAAACCGTTGCCGCGGGAATGCTCCGCAACAGGACCTTGTAGTCCTCCATGACCTTCTTGATCATTATGTACTCCTTTGGTTTTAGGTTTAACGAGCAGGATATCGGACCCGAACTGCTCGGACGCCCCGGTCTTGAGGCGACGGTGGGCATGATAGCCGCTCATGCGGCATCAGGCAAGCAGGCAGCGCGGCAGCCCCACAGGGCCACCGCGCCGATGCGTTAAAAGACTACGTTGCCAAACTCCGACAGGATAAGGTCGGGGTTGTGGTCGGTTGCCCAATCCACGTTCCACGGGCTCGTAAACAGCAACAGCTTGCCACCGCGCATGTCCTCGACGCGCAGCGTGTCGCGCGTGAGCGAAAGGCCCGGGATATCGATGGTGTCGGGGTCGTTCTGGATCCAGCGAATGTCCGTATAGGGCAGCGGCTGGCGACGAACCTCAACACGGTACTCGGCCTTGAGGCGGCGCTCGAGCACCTCAAACTGTAGCACGCCGACCACGCCCACGATGACGCTCTCCATGCCGGCACCCAGCTCGCGGAAGATCTGGATGGCGCCCTCCTGGGCAAGCTCCTCCATGCCCTTGACGAACTGCTTGCGCTTGAGCGTGTCGACCTGCGTAATGCGAGCGAACATCTCGGGGGCAAACGTCGGAATCTGCGGATACTGCACATGGCGCTTGCCGGAGCACACGGTGTCGCCGACGCTAAAGATACCCGGGTCGAACAGGCCCACGATATCGCCCGCGTACGCCTCGTCCACGATGGCGCGGTCGTCGGCCATCATCGACGTGCCCGTGGCAAGCTTAAGCTTGCGGTTGCCCTGCACGTGGAAGGCATCCATGCCGCGCTCGAACTTACCCGAGCAAATGCGCACAAAGGCGATGCGGTCGCGGTGGTTCTTGTCCATGTTGGCCTGGATCTTAAACACAAAGCCGCTAAAGTCGTCGCGGCAGGGATCGACCGGTTCACTGGTAAGCGTATCGGTATAGGCACGCGGCGTCGGGGCCAGACGCAGGAACTCCTTAAGGAAGGGTTCCACGCCAAAGTTGGTAAGCGCCGAGCCAAAGAACGCCGGGCTCAGCTTGCCGCAGGCCACGGCATCCAAGTCAAGCTCGTCGCCGGCGCCATCGAGCAACTCGATGTCGTCCATCAGGTTCTTATGGTTCTCCTCGCCGATGAGCTCATCCATAGAAGAATCGCCCAGCTCGGCCTCGACCTCGGCGACCTTCTTGGTGGCGTTGGCGTGACCGTCGCCCTCAAAGGCAATGACGCGACGGGTCTGACGATCGAACACGCCGCGGAAATTGCGGCCGCTGCCGATCGGCCAGTTCATGGGATACGTATTGATGCCCAGGACATTCTCGATCTCTTCCATGAGCTCAAACGGATCGCGAGCCTCGTGGTCGAGCTTGTTCACAAAGGTGAAGATGGGAATGTGGCGCAGCGTACAGACCTTAAAGAGCTTCTTGGTCTGGGCCTCGACGCCCTTGGCGCCGTCGATGACCATGACTGCGGCGTCAGCGGCCATAAGGGTACGGTAGGTATCCTCCGAAAAGTCCTGGTGACCGGGGGTATCGAGGATGTTGACGCAGGCACCGTTGTAAGTGAACTGCAGCACCGAGGAGGTGACGGAAATGCCGCGCTCCTTCTCGATGTCCATCCAGTCCGAGACGGCATGCTTGGCCGAGCTCTTGCCCTTGACCGAGCCGGCGGTCTGGATGCTGCCGGTATAGAGCAGCAGCTTCTCGGTAAGCGTGGTCTTACCGGCATCCGGGTGGCTGATGATCGCGAATGTGCGGCGCGACGAGATTTCATCCGACAGGCTTGCCATGCGGATCCTTTCTTGCATTGAATGCATTACGTCGTTGTAACCGCACTATTGTAGCCGCGAAATCTCACTCTAGGGCACCTATCAGGACAAATTCATCAGTTGGGGCCTGTGTAGCAGTCGATGACGGCACTCCGCAGCAGTTTGTCTCGATCTGTAACATCTAGACGGTTTTTGAACCTCTACCTGTTACAGATTTAGACAAACAGGTGGGCGTCCCAGAAAGATCTCGATCTGTAACATCTAGCAGCCAAAAACTTCTCCAGTTGTTACAGATTGAGACAACCAGGTGGGGCCCACCAGCAAAATCTCAATCTGTAACAGGTAGCCGTCCAAATCGGTTCCAGATGTTACAGATTGAGATGAATGAACGAGCGGACAATCCTTATTTGCCTCTTGCATAACTGTGCATAGTGTATATATACTGTGCTTACCGGTTATATACACGTGTAGCCCAACAGCTAAGGAGCCGCTGTGGACATCATCCTATCCAATTCGAGCGACAACCCCATCTACGAGCAGATAACCTCGCAAGTCAAAGCTCAGATCTTATCGGGCACGCTCGCTGCGGGAGCCAAACTCCCCAGCATCCGTGCACTCGCGAGCGACCTGGGTGTGAGCGTCATCACCACCAAGCGCGCCTACGCCGACCTAGAGCAACTCGGGTTTATCTGCACCGTGCAGGGCAAGGGCTGTTTTGTCGCCGAGGGCAACCAGGAGCTCTTGCGCGAAAACCAACTCTGCCATATCGAAGACCTGCTTGCGAAAGCGGCAAGCCAAGCCGAAGCCTTGGGCGTCACGCGCGGCAAACTGCACGAAATGCTCGACCTGGTAGCCCCCGAAACCATGCAGTAGCCATCTGCAAGAAAGGCTATACCATGCAAAACTTGCTTGAACTCAAAGGCATCTCACGCGCTGTAAGCGACCGCTTTTCACTACGCGATGTCACGCTCGCCGTGGAGCCCGGCCAGATTGTTGGCTTTGTGGGAGCAAACGGCGCCGGCAAGACAACGACCATTCGCGCCGCTCTCGGGCTTATAAAGCTCGATGCCGGCGAGGTGCACCTGTTTGGGCAGTGCTGTGGCGCCGACGTACCCGGTGAAGTGCAGCGCTGCTTGCGCACCCGTATCGGCCTCGTGCTGGACACATGCCCCTTCCCTTCCACACTCAAGGTGACCGAAGTTGAGGCACTCGTAAGCCCGGCGTACCCCACCTGGAGCCACGACACCTTCGCCAGCCTCATCGACCGATTTGGCTTGGATCCCAAGGCGAAGGTCAAGGACCTCTCCCGCGGCATGGGCATGAAGCTGCAGCTTGCCTGTGCGCTCAGCCACAAGGCCAAGCTGCTCGTTTTGGACGAAGCCACCGCGGGTCTTGATCCCATGGCACGCGAGGAGCTGCTCGATGAGCTGCTTGCCTTTGTCGCCGACGGCCAGCGCAGCGTGCTGCTCTCGAGTCACATTACGTCCGACCTCGATCGCGCTGCCGACCGCATCATTTGCATCGATAACGGCTCGATTGTGTTTGACCTGCCGCGCGAGGACATTACCGACCGCGCCGGCATCGCCCACTGTACCCAAGCGCAGGCCGCCGAGCTTATGGCTTGCGTCGAAGGCGCCCGTGCCGCCCACCACGCTTATAGCGTGGACGTGCTCGTGCCCAACCGTCGCGAAACGCTCGAGGCCTTCCCCGAGATTCCCTGCGATCGGGCAACCATTGGCGATTATCTACGCCTCACGCTGAAAGGGGCTTCGAAATGAAACGCGCCTTTATGTCCGAGCTCGCCATCGTTCGCACGCTTGTCCCAAGCATAGCGGGCGTCGGCCTGTTCATATTCGTTGTGCTGACCCTCGCCAACACGTCAGGTGGCGACTCCGGCATGAGTGCCGGCGCCTGCGCGCTCAGCGCCATGTCGCCTATCATGGTCATGAGCTCGCTGGCAGGCTTCGACAATCAAAACGGATGGGAGCGTTATCGGGCAACGCTGCCCCTCTCGCGCAAAGACATCATCTGCGCACGCTACCTGAGCATCGTTGTCTTCTCGGCCGTCATGACGTGCGCCGCCACGCTTTTGAGTATCGTCGCCATCCCGCTCTTCAACAGCGCGGGCATTCCTTCGACGGGACAGGCGGTCTTTGAAATCGCAATCGCCTCGGCAGCATCGATGCTCATCTCCCTCATGATGGTGTTTTTGGCGCAGCCGCTGTTCTTTCGATTTGGACACATGGAGGCGCTGCGCCTATCCGTTGGCCTGTTTGCCCTGCTCGGATGCCTTGCCATGGCCACGTTGAGCTCATCCAACCCCATCAGCAACTGGCTTATGTCGATTGCCGGGGCGAATCCCGATCCCACCGTCCTTGGCTGTCTGTGTGCAGGAACTGCAGTACTGGCGCTCGCACTATGTGTAATCAGCTGCGCTGTCAGCACCAAGGTTTATCGAGTACGCGATCTGTAATCGACGGCTAAAAAAGCTTAGGTGGTACCCCGCTTATTTTTTCAATGAAACGAGGCGGCATAGCGTCACCACCGCCCTTCACAGCAGGCCGTCTAGTTCTTGGCAACCAAAAAGACACCGTCAGCATATCGAAGGTGAATACTTTTCCGAGAAGTGAACGAGTAAAAACAGTGCCCTGTAGCATCGACATTTTTAAGGACTCAATTCCTGCGGTTTTTGTCTAAGAATCCTGCAGTTTTGTTCGAAAAAAGTGTGCATGTTCCAGGGGTCCAGATTTACTCGTTCACTTCGCGGAAAACCATTCACCTTCGATTCGAGCCTTAACCAAATGCCCTCTCGAACTATGGCCCCTATCTCACCACAGCGATATCAAAGCTTCATGGCGGGACGGTATCATCGGACGAGCGCCGTAAATCTGGCGCGGTCGTTCTTTGGGGAGGCATTTCACCCGTGTCGTGGGTCGCAGCAGCATTTGTGTCGGCTTTCTTTGCCGGCGTCACATCAGTCCTGGCCAAATGCGGCATCAAGCAGACCGACTCCGATGTCGCGACGGCCATTCGCACCTGCGTGGTGCTCGTTTTCGCCTGGGCAATGGCGGGCATTTCTGGATCCATTGGAACCATCGGCAGCATCGAGCCCAGATCTTGGCTCTTTCTCGTCCTCTCGGGACTCGCTACCGGTGCTTCGTGGATCTGTTACTTTAAGGCGTTGGGCATCGGAGACGTCAATAAGGTCGTACCGGTCGACAAGATGAGCACCGTACTCGCTGCACTGATCGCCATCGTGCTTTTTGGCGAGACGAGCAACCTTGCGGTTAAGCTCGTGGGAACCGCTGTCATCACCCTCGGCACGTTTTTAATGATCGAGAAGAAGCAGTCTGCCGGACCCGAGCGGCAGCAAGACCGGACCTGGCTCGCTTACGCCCTCGGCGCCGCCGTGTTCGCGGCGCTCACGTCCATCCTTGCCAAGGTTGGCATCGAAGGCGTCGAGTCCAACCTGGCCACGGCAATCCGTACCTGTGTGGTACTGGTTATGGCATGGGCAATCGTGGCAGCTAAAGGCAAGATGGGCCAAGCCGTGCACGTAGACCGCTACGAACTCGTATTTCTCGCGGCATCGGGCATTGCGACTGGCGCATCGTGGCTGCTGTGCTACTACGCCATCGCCACAGGCCAGGTGAGCGTCGTGGTGCAGATCGACAAACTATCGATTGTCGTATCGGTACTATTTGCGCGCCTGGCATTCAACGAAAAACTCTCACGGCGCAGCGCCATCGGTCTCGCCTTCATCGTCCTGGGCACCGCCGCGCTCGCGATTTGGAAATAGCGCCGATGCCAAGCGAGATCTAGACGCTCGCAAATCCGTGACAAACGGCATATCCCGGCACGCCCGTGATGTTTTACAATATAAACGTCACGGGTCTCGGCTCAGTCTCGATCATCCAAAGGTGATGTCTTTTTGGTCATTGTTCTTTAGGGAACGGTCAATCGCATAGAACCACGAAAACGGCCGTCCAACGGCCGTGGTTTGTTGCGCCGTTCCGCCTCCGTCATCTGCCATTTTTGCACCTGATAGGAAAGAACAATGCAAACCCAGGAATCTCAATCCTTCCCAAAAGCAACTAGCTTCGGCGCGACACTCGTACGCTCTAAGATTATGGGCCCCAATCCCCTCAAGCTCTGCGAAGAGCTGCTTCGCGATGTGCATATCCCCTGCGGCGTCCGCGTCTGCGACCTTGGATCGGGCACCGGTATCACCAGCGCCCTACTCGCCCGCGAATACGGGTTTGACACCTACGCCGTCGATCTGTGGAGCGACCCCGTCGAAAACCGTGCGTTCTTCGATTCGCTCGGTATCTCGCGCGACACGATTCACCCTGTTAAGGCAGACGCCTCGCAGGGGCTGCCGTTTGAGCACGACTATTTTGATGCGGTCGTAAGTATCGACTCGTACAACTACTACGGCCGTGACCCACACTATCTGGGTGAGCGCCTACTCCCCTACGTAAAGCAAGGCGGGATGCTCTACTTAAGCATCCCCGGCATGGTTTACGACTGCCACGACAACCTGCCCGTTTGCCTGCTCAAATCCTGGACACCCGAGCAGCTCGACTATATGCACGACATAGCCTGGTGGCGCGCCATGATCGAGCCGACCCCTGGCGTCGAGATTGTCTCGATGCAGCCTATGCTCTGCACGGACGAAGCATGGAAAGACTGGCTCGCCTGCGACAACGAGTACGCAGCAGGCGACCGCGCTGCCGTTGAAGCCGGCGCGCTCGAATACCTCAACACCATCGCCATTGTGCTGAGGAAGCTCTAAACATTAGCCGCGCGAGGCCGTAAACAAATGGCCTCGCACGGCTTCTTCAAAACGAGTTCTGAACAAACGCAAAGCGCAATATGCTACTTGCGCAGCGGCTTGGGCAGCGGAATGCCGGCGGCGATGGCTGCGGCGATGATCATGCAGACGATGCCCTTGAGCGGGAAGCACATGAGCAGCAGGCCCACAACCATGACAGGCTGGCGCATGACGGCGCCCATCGTCGATGCCGCGCAGACGGCAACGCAAAAGACCGGATCGGCGCCGGTGAGGATGGCAAGGCCATAGCCCAGGCTTACGCCCGAGAAGATAACCGGGAAGAAGTGACCGCCACGCCAGCCCATATTGATGAGGGCGGGGGTCAGCATGGCCTTGACCAGACCGGTCATAATAAGCACGCCGGCGGGAATGGTCAGATAGGTTTCCATGAGCACATCGGCCTGGGTCTCGCCGGCAAACATGGTGTAGGGCAGGAGCGTGCCACAGATGGCGAGCGCCAGACCGGCCATCATGGCCTTGACGACAGGACGCTCCCCTATTGCATGGGACAGCGCCTCGCTCGCGTGCTCGGAGACAAAGTACAGCCAACCGCAAACGGTGCCGAGCAACGCCAGCGGAATGAGCCAGGCAAGCTCCAGGTTGCCCACCTCGGCGGACTCGAACCTGGGCATGCCCATGCCGCCGCCCACGAGCTGGCCAAGCAACAGGTAAGTGCCCAGACCGCCGGCAATCGCAATGCCGTAGACCACGGTCTTTTGCGCCTTGGGCAGCTTGATGGTGATCTCGTTGGACGCGGACTCATCGTCGGCATCTTCGCCCTGGCCGTCGGCGCTACCGGCGAGCGGCGCCACAAAGCCAAACACAGGCGCGGTAAAGAGCGCCGTCAGGGCAGCCTGGGTACCCAGCAGCGTGAGCTCCCTAAACTCGGCGCCAAAGCGACGCATGCGGTCGCCGACCCAGCTGCACAGGCCCGCGATAACGCCGGTCAGGCCGGCCTCCGGTCCAATACTTCCGCCAAACAGCAGCGGCAGCAATGCCGCAAGCGAAAGCTTGCCCAGATTGTCGTACGGGTAGCGCCCATCTTGCTTGACCTTAGCCATCACCTGATTGAGGTTATCGGTCTTGGTGTCTGTCATCTTTTCGTACAGACCGATTAACAGGCCGCCCAGCAGGCAGACAAAAAACGGGTACGGCAGAAAGCCAAACGGGCCGCTGGCGAGCTCGGGCGAAGCGACGCCCAGTGCGTGCGGAATCTCGGTCCATAGATAGTCGATGCCGTGCTCCATCACAAAAAAGAACAGCCAGACCGCGGCACCTGCGAACGCACCGGTCACGGCAACGCTAACTAAAAACAGCGCGCGGTTTGTGGGTTTAGCGAGCTTATCCATCGGGTCCTCCCGCGGTCAAAGTCGACATAGATACGTTTTATTGTAGAGCGAGTGTGGCCCAGACGAGCCAACCGTCTGCGCTGCAAACGGAGCCACCGGGGACCACGGCGGGACAGGCTCAAGGCTTATCCGTTGATAATTGATGCGATTTCGTACAGATCCTCGGCAAAGTAAATGCCTTGCTGGCGCCGTGGGCTTGATAAACCCTTATCAATCATGTGTCCGAGCAGCGCCTTGAGGTCGTTGTAGTAACCGTCCAGGTTATACAGGATGCACGGAGCACTCAGGTGCCCCAACGACACCGCGGACATAACCTCGGCAATCTCCTCGAGCGTGCCCGTCCCACCGGGAAAGGCAATGAACGCATCGCCGAGCTCGATCATCTTTGCCTTACGCTCCGCCATATCACTCGTCACGATGAGGTCGTCGATACCGTCATGTTGAAACTCGGCCTCGATAAAAAAGCTCGGCTCCACACCCGTCACGTGCCCGCCGGCATTAAGCACGCTATCGGCGAGCGCGCCCATCAGGCCCGACTTGGATCCGCCGTACACGAGCGCGTGCCCGTTGGCGCCAATCCAGTTGCCCAGCTCCTGCACCGCAGGCAGAAACGCCGGGTCATTGCCGATACTGGCACCCAGATACACGGTGATATTCAAATTCAGTCCCCCTCATCGTGACGCGCGGCGCCCGTTTTAGCGCTGGCGCCGGCGATATTCGCGCACGCGGCGCGACAGATCGGCGAGCTCGTCACGATCGAGCTCTTCCAAATGCTCAAGATCATCCATAAAGCGCGTCATAGTGTCCTTTTGATGCATCTTGATGAGCATATTGCAGTAGCTCACCGCCACGCCCGTGAGCATGGCAATGTAAAAAATGCTGATAACGCTCAGGACGACCGTGATGACACGGGCGACCGGCGTTTCGGCCGGAATGTCGCCAAAGCCGATCGTCGATACGGTCTCAAAGCTAAACCAAAGGCCATCGCCAAACGTAAGAGTTGTTGGCTCAGAGAGCCAAACAGCCATTGAACACAGAAGATAAAAGACGAGAAAAAGGCCCGTGATGCGCACGAAACCGGCTTGACGCAACACATCGGCCAGCGTCCTCAGCTTTTTCATCGAGACCCCCTTTTTTTCAGGACAAGCAATCGCTTTTGGTCGGTATTGTCCCACGCCTCCCCCGCAAACGGAACCAGCCATCGAGAATGCCCCTAGACGACGAGTTGTGAGGGACAATCCTTCCACAACAAAAAAGTGCGTTTCAATCTGCGACAAATAGGATGTTCCCGTCGGCCTCGCAGCCTGAACTAGTATCTTGATGTAGACATACCACCCACCGCCGTGCACGCAACACGCGGAAAGAAAGGAAACCCACGATGTTTAGACCTCTTCGTAGAAAGAAGCGTGCTATCACCGATCAAGAGGCACGAGAGCTGCTTGTTAATTGCAAACGCGGCATTTTTGCCGTCAACGGAGACGACGGCTATCCTTACGCCATTCCCGTTAACTACTACTTTGACCCCGAGCACGACAAAATTTACTTTCATGGAGCCAAGGCGGGGCATAAGGTCGATGCACTCAAACGCAGCGACAAAGTCTGCTTTACCGTCTATGGCAACGATTGGTACAAAGACGACGACTGGGCACCCTATGTTCAAAGCACCGTGGTTTTCGGCCGTTGCCGCCTCGTGAACGATGACCCGGCGTTTGTCGAAGACAAAGTCCGACAGTTTGCCCTCAAGTACTATCCTTCTGCCGAAGAGGTCGAAGAGGAGATCAAGCAAAGTATCAGGGGCGTCCAGCTGTATGAAATTACGGTTGAACACCTTTGCGGCAAGCAAATTCAAGAAAAGTAGCAAACGTGGAAAACGCGCTCGCAACCCTCTGCGCCCTATGCGCCCACGCACATTGACGACACGGGCGCAATCCGCAGTACCCGAATCGTGCGACCCCTATACCCCAAAAACGTAGCGGTCTAGGCGGTCGCACGCTTCCCTTACGCGCGAAAGCGGCAGTGCCAGATTCACGCGAATGTGGCAGGGGCCATGGAACGGACGTCCATCCTGATACCCCACGCCCACACGTGCCCCCTCGTCGAGCAACCACTGAATATCGCGGCCATGCTCGCGGCACCACTCGGTGCAGTCCAGAAACACCATGTACGTGCCCTGCGGACGCGAATAGGACACGCCCTCAAAATGCTCGTCCACGTAATCGCAGAAGTACTCGATATTGTCGGCAAGCACCTGGTTGAGTTCGCCCACCCACTCGTAGCCCTGCGGTTGGTAGGCACCGATAAGCGCATGCATCGAAAGGACATTCATCTCGTTGTAATGGGTCTTGTTAGACACAGCGCACATGCGGTCGCGCAGCGTCTCGTTGTAGACAATGTGGTAGCTGCCGACCAGACCCGCCAGGTTAAACGTCTTGCTCGGCGCATAGAGGGCAACCGTGCGCATGCGGGCATCCTCGCTCACCGACTGCGTCGGGATGTGCTTGTGTCCCGGCAGAATGATATCGGACCAAATCTCGTCCGAGATCACCACGCAATCGTGCTTGCGATAAATGTCCATGGCGCGCTCGATCTCGTCGCGCTCCCATACGCGGCCGCAGGGATTGTGCGGCGAGCAGAACACTGCGGCATGGATGTGGTTTTGGGCGAGTTTGCGCTCCATATCCTCAAAGTCCATGCGCCACACGCTCTGGTCGTCGAGCTGAAGCGGGCTGTGGACAATGCGATAGCCCGCGGCCTCGATGGACTTGGTGAAGCCGATGTAGGTGGGGCTGTGGACCAACACCGCATCGCCCGGCTGGACATACGCGCGCAGCGTCGACACGACACCGCCCAGCACGCCGTTTTCGTAGCCGATATGCTCAGGCGCCAGGCCCTCGACGCCATTACGGCGGCTCTGCCATTCGATGATGCGGTCGAAGTACTCGGAACGCGGATTGAAGTAACCAAACATGGGGTGCTGGGCGCGCTGAATGATGTGCTCCTGGACTGTAGGCACCGTGGCGAAGTTCATGTCCGCCACCCACATGGGAATGCGGTCGAAGCCCTCGTCGGGTGCGTTCGGAGCCATACCGGGGATCTCACCCCAAGAGTCAACGGCGATGGAGTCCATGCCATGGCGGTCGATGATTGAAGTGAAGTCGTATTTCATGCTGAGCCCCCGTGCAGAGCGGAATGATTCGGTAAGCGTTATTGTCCACCAGCGTAGGCGATTTTGGCATGGGGTTTGGCGCTTAATTTGACGGGTGCGGACGAATGGCTGGCTAGTCTCGCGCGTCGTTGATGGAGGTTACCGTCAACCTGGCCCCGTCAACCGTAAACGATATGTCGAGTCCGGCGTAAGCCAAGTGGTAAACGCGGTTTGGCTCGTGCTTGCTGCCCGCGCGGCGCGGATCTTGGCGAAGAACCTCGACCAGGCCGGGGAGCTTTGCGGGCGGGACCATGTCTTGAAGCGCTTGCGGGAACTCAACATCGAGCTCTTGCCACGGAGCACCCTCAATCCAGCCGCCGGTCGCATCCGGGTGGCAGTCCGCAAACGGGATGTAGGGCTTAATGTCGTAGATGGGCGTGCCGTCACGCAGGTCGGCCCCCAGTACATGGATGATGGGGCCGTCGTCGGTGCGCTCAACGCGGCTGAGCTTGACGCAGGTAAGACCGATGGGATTGGGGCGAAACGGACTCCGCGTGGCATACACGCCCACGCGTTCGGCTCCGCCCAGACGCGGCGGGCGCACAGTCTTCGACCACTTGACGTTGGTGCCGGACCTGTCCTGCGTCTTGGCATCGGCAGCTATATCCTTAGCCGCGCCGCCGGGCGTTCCGTTTTCGAAGCGCCACAGCAGCCATAGGTGAGAGAAGGAGTCCAGACCCTCAACTGCTGCGTTGGAGGCAAATTCCGGCTCAAAGACGATGCGTCCCTGCAGGTGGGGCGCCAAAAAGCTGTTGCGCGGAATGCCGAACTTCTGCGGCAGGTCGGTATGTATGTGTGCGATAGGTTCCATGCCGGTCATTGTACGGCATGGAGGTGTGGGGTGCAGCGCGCAATTCTTCGCCGCGGTCTCCCGTCGTGCAACCAACGGTTGCTTGGAAGGAAGCTGGCCGCCGCGTATGCTTAAGCCATCAACCAGCAGAAAGGAGTCGCTATGGCCTTTGCAGAAAAGCTCATTGCCATTCGCCGCGCCCATCACCTTACCCAAGAGCAGCTCGCCGCCAAGCTCTTCGTCACACGCCAAGCCGTCAGCCGTTGGGAACGCGGCGAAGTCACCCCGGGCATCGACATGATGAAGCTCATTGCCGCCGTAACCGGAGAACCGCTGTCCCACCTGCTCGAAATGCCCGAGCACTATTGCCAGAGCTGCGGCATGATACTCACACCCGACGACTGCGGCACCGATGCTGTGGGCGCCACGACCGACCATTACTGCAAGTGGTGCTACGACCACGGCCAGTACACCTACGACACCACCATGGAAGCGATGATCGAGGATTGTGCCCCGCGGCTGGCGCAAAACACCGGCATGTCGCTCGACGAAGCCGTCTCGCTCATGGGCGCCGTCCTGCCGCAACTGGAGCGCTGGCGCTCCGTGCAGGAAAACGAGAAGCGCTACGGTGCCGAGGCGCGGGCGCGCTATGGCGACGAGGCGATCGACGCAGCAAACGAAGCACTGCTGGACATGGACCCCGAGACATGGAACGACATGAAGGAACTTGAACGCGCTATTCTGGGCCAGCTTTCGATTGCCATGGGCGACGGCGATACGGATGGAAGCGAGGCCCGCAAACTTGTCGCGATGCACCGTCGATGGATTGGCCTTAACTGGGGGCACAAGCCCCAAGACGAAGCATACCTGGGCCTCGCCCACGGCTATCTTGCTGACCAGCGCTTTATCGACTACTACGACAAGCCCTGCGGCACCGGAGCCACGGCGTTTCTGGTACAGGCCATCGAGTCGTCGTCAGCTCATGCATAGACCGCGGCGGCTTTGGGTATTTCAATCAAAACCTCAACCGATTGGAGACCTATGGCTACTAAACATGAGCTCACGCTGTACGTTATGACTGGCTGCCCGTATTGCATGAAGGTCAGGCGTTTCCTTGCCGATAACGGTGTGACCATCCCTGAGCGCAATATCTCGACCGATACCGAAGCCGAGCAGACGCTTATCGCCGTCGGCGGAAAACGCCAGGTTCCCTGTCTGTTCATCGACGGCAAACCACTCTACGAATCGAGCGACATCATCGCATGGGTACAGGAGAACCTGCTCTAGCGTGCGAGTACTCATTGGGGACGTTCTTAAATGACTAGCCGTTAAAGAACGTCCCCAATGACTAGCTAACCGTAGGTACTCATTGGGGACGTTCTTAAATGAGTGGGTAGGGCTTCGGTTTCTCAAATATATAGAACATATGTTTGCTCTCTGTGTTATACTCATCCCAAGGCATGAGACTGGTCGAGAGCTCCTGCGGAGGTCCCCAATGACACGCTGGAGCGAGCTCGGTAAGTAAGATTGGTGGTTACCGCACTCACCCATCTCAGACAGGCTGCGCTCCTGTTCGCCGTCGCCATCAAAGAACGGCACTCACAATCAGACTGTTTCTTTTCCGTGAGTCACACAGGAGTGCGTCGCTATGGCAAAAAAGATACCAACCCTTTCACCCGACATTATTTCAAACACCTGCTCGGATATCAGCAGGATTGTCGAGGCCAAACACCTCGGCCAGAAAGGCACCGACCACGAGGCATCTTCGGAAGGGGCTCTGCTCATCGGGCGCCGTCTCGAGCAAGAGATTGCCGGATACCCCATTTCCAATCTAAATGGCCTACTCTCGCCCATCGCTTGCCACCTCAAGCAGCACTTTAGCCCAAGCCTGGGCCCGACCTATCTCAAGCGTTGCATAAAGCTCGCACGAACTGTTCCGGAAGACATGAGTTTTCGACCGGAACTTGATCTAGAACACTATCAGTCGCTCGCTCGCATCGCCGACAAAGATCTGCGCTTGGATCTGATGAACGTTGCCGCTGATAACCGTTGGAGCGCATCGCGCATCGATCGTCATGCCCGCTATCGAAGTCCGCAGGACGTTTTGGATGCTTGGGAGCGCCGTGCGCTTGAATCAAATCAAGAAGTACGGCGCTTCGCCCGCGCCTACACAGATGTCTGTGGAATCATTTCGCTCGATGAACTTATTGAGCTCTACAACTCCTGTGCCCCCAATCCAGTCTCGAGATTTGAGATAAATGAAACTATTTGGCAAATCAGGAACGAATCGGGGCAAATCGACAATCCCTGCGTCATATCCAGAGATGGAAAACTCTATCTCATAGCGCCTGAGCTCGATGTCGCTGTCGATGAAGCCCCTTATTACTACGATGACTACGGATACTCCTATCGAAAATATGAACGACGCAGCGAATACACCGGTGAGATGCGCGCGCTGCGCGAACGGCGCGTTGGCATCAGAGTGGCAGCCATCTTCGCCGGTCACGAACGTCTTCCAATCAAAAGGCTCAGCTATGACGAAGTCATCTGCGGGCATATAAAGTGCAGTCGATCTGTCGAACGACTCAAGCAGTACGTCCTGAGAGACCCTGAGATTAAGGCATCCGATCTCCATGCAAGAGAAGATGAGTTCGATTTCATCATGACAAAGCTTTTGCGTTCCGTTGGACTCAACGGTATGCCGACAGCACAGCAAATTACCGAAGACGCAGCTTTCTTATTGATTGTCGTACGGCCCGAGTTTTACGAACGCAAGAAAACAGCCGAAGTCTCCAAGCTCCTCTCGATAATCTATGAAGACGCTCCCCTCTGGGAGTTCAACGGACGTTCACATACCGAGCTAGAAAGCGAAGGAGTAGTGGAGCCTCCGACGTCGGCTTTACATCGAGAAGTCCAATCAAAACAAGCCGCTTAAGCCTATTAACTGCTTGCATTTTTGTCTACAAAACTGTATACAAAAAGAGAGGCCCTTATGGATCTCATCGCAATCCACCCCCACGCCCTCAAACACGGGCTGACGGAGACGGATATCACCTGCGCCTGGAACTCCGCTTTTGCATGGTTCAGGCGTGATCTTGAAAACGGAGGTATCGATTACGTTCTCGTTGGACTTGATGGAAGAAACCGTCTCATGGAGCTCATCGCTCGATATTGCCCCAATCGAGATGGCTACATCATTTACCACGCCCTTGTCCCTCCTACGCGCAAGGTGCTCAGGGAAATCGGGATCGATCGATAGGAGGCGCTATGGACGCTAAGCAACTCGAAAAGATGATCGGATTTGCCCCCGGAGAGTTGGAAAAGGCCGCGGAGGCATACGAAAAAGATGAGTGGCCGAAGGGTCGCACCATCAAGTTGGGAAGGCCGCCGATTTCTGACGAGCCAAGCGTTGTTTTATCCGCACGTGTAGGTGAATCGGTCCTTGAAGCCTTTGACGCAAAAGCAAAGCGCCATGGGCAAACACGCACGGAGCGACTCAGGGAGCTCATCACGCTTGATGCAATGATTGCCTAGTTACCCACCACACCCAAACATGTACACCAGCATCCAAAGTCGACATTTTTCGACATCTTTGGATGCTGATGTACAGCTTTTGCAACATCGTCATTGGGGACGTTCTTAAATGACTAGCCGTTAAAGAACGTCCCCAATGACTAGCTAACCGTGGAAGCGGGCTATGGGCGCAAGTGGCTGCTCGCGAAAGACGCGATCGACGGCGGCGCGGTATTCGTCGACCTTTTTAGTCTTGCGTACGAGCTTGTGAACGGTAGCGGGTTCGGCGAAGGCGCATTTAGCGTAGAACCACCACTCCTTCATGCGAAAAACCGCGTTGCCGCCAATCTCTTCTGCATATGCCGCAAACAGCGTGTCGTGGAAGCGCTGCAGTTCGGCTGCCGTGGCAGCAGGGCCGCCCTTGACCATGCGAGCCAGCGCGGGGTTCGCAAGCAAGCCACGCCCCAGCATCACATGGCGTGTACCGGGATAGGCCTCCACCAGCGCCTCCATGTCCTCAAGAACAAAAATATCGCCGTTGTATGCCACCGGAAACGGTGCCCGCTTCAACGTCTCGCCATAAAACTCTTTGCGCGGCGAGCCCGTATAGCGATCCTTCTGTACGCGCGGATGCACGATCAGTTCTGCCAGCGGCATGCGACAGTACAGGTCGAGCACGCGCTCGTATTCGTCGTCGCTCTCCAGCCCCAGCCTGGTTTTTACCGACACCGGCAACGGCGATCGCTCGCACACATCAAGCAAGAACACCTCGAGCCCATCGAGGTTGCGCAAGAAGCCCGATCCTTTACCCTTGGCAACAACCGTACCCGAGGGGCAACCAAGGTTGAGATTAACCTCGCGGTAGCCCATGTCGGCGAGCACGTGCGCCGCCCACACAAACTCATCCGCATTCTTGGACATCAGCTGAGGCACCACGTTAAGCCCTTGGTTGTTAGCCGGATCGATTTCCTTAAACGCCTTGCCGCCAAAGCGGTTGCCCACCCGCGGCGGCGGCAAAAACGGCGTGTAATAGCAGTCGAGCGCACCGAAGCACTCCGCATGCACGCGACGGAACACATGCCCGGTAATCCCCTCCATGGGGGCCAACGATAGAATCATCAACATCTACTCTCAAATCAACGCGGCAAAGGAACCGCCCCTTTGTCACATGCATTATGCCTTGTCCTTGAGGCGGCCCACAAGGCGGAGGCGGTTGCTTGATGTCAACCAGCCCTCCGACCATCCCTGTGCAACGAAGGTGAATGGCGCCCACAAACAGCAAGCAGGGCCGCCCCACAGCAGCTCCCTCACTCGCCACTTTTTCCTTGTCCAAAAGAGGACGTTCGCGATCAATCGATCACCAACAGCACGCTGCTGACCGCCATGTCTGAGCAACAGACACCCTCCACTCATATACTCAAGAGCGTATGCGCATCGCCCTCGAAAAACGATGAGAGTCGAGGCCCCATGCAGCAGCTCACCGAACAAGAAAAGAAACACATCCAGCGGTACTGCACATACCCCAAGATCGCAGCGACTGCACTCGTCATGTCGTTCGCAGCATACCTGTTGATGTTGCCGTTCCAAATAATCAACGATATCGCGTTCCACCAAAAGGAATTCCAATCCGCGGGCATATATACCGCCATTGCACTCACCGCAATCGAACTCGTCATCTTTTGCGATTGCGCTCTTGCGCCGCGCTTTGGAATGCAGGGCAAACAGTGGAAGGAGCTGCAGAGCAGGCTTGCGGTAGCCCAAACCAACAAAGACCGCTCCGCGGAGGTCGCCGGCGTGCTCGCCGCGCAAGATGCCTTGGAACCCGTGTGCAAACGCGTCGCGGCAGACGACCCATACGAGTCGTATCACGACTACGGCTACCGCATTATCGGCTATCTGGGTGATAATGACCTCGGCGCTCAAGCAGCCTATGTCTACCTTTCTTTCGATGCAGATGGCATGCTCACGGACGTCGATTACACCAGTCAGATCGACCCCGAGGCAAGCCTTGCATACAACCTCGCCTGCAGCGAGCAGGATATCGCGACACTATGCGCCCCCCGGTCAACGGGTTGGACATTTCCGTTGCCACATCGGGCCTCCTCACGCCATGCAGCCTATCGGATGAATTTAAACAGGCATTTTTAGCCGGATCCCTATATGAAGAAATCAGCATCAAGACGGAGGACGAATCTATCAAGTCGTACTACACCTTTGACACCGAGCCCAAAGAAGAGTTCGACAAGTACACCCATCCGGAAATTAGCCTCATGCTCTCCGCAAAGGAGGACTAGCAACTTACGCTCTAATTGACGCTCGCAAACGCCGTCTATATCTCAAGGTCTAATACTTTTCCCGAGAAGTGAACGGCTATATTTGGACCCCCGAAGCATCGACATTTTTAGACGCCAAACCCGCAGGATTTGGCTGGCAAAACCGCAGGAAATTGCATCTCAAAAGTGTCGATGCTTCGGGGGTCCATTTTGACTCGTTCACTTCTCGGGAAAAGTATTAGACCTCGAATTACATGTCACTCAATGTGACAAAGGGACAGTCCCTTTGTCACATTATTCGGAGCGCAGGGCTTCCACGGGGTCTTTCTTGGATGCACTGCGGGCCGGCAGCAGGCCGGCAACGACCGTCAGCAGCACCGAAATTGCAATGAGCGCCAGCGCATCCTGCACGGGCAGGCTCATCAGATTGGGTACCTGTTTGGCAGCAAGCGCCCAGGCATTAACCGGAAAACTCACGAGCACCACAACGACAATGGCAAAGACACCGGCAATGAGGCCCTCGATAAAGGTCTCGGCGTTGAACACGTTTGCCACGTTGCGCTTCGACGCACCGATTGCGCGTAGGATGCCGATCTCCTTTTTGCGCTCCAGCACGCTGATGTAGGTGATGATGCCGATCATGATGGAGCTCACGACCAGGCTGATGCTCACGAACGCGATGAGCACCAAGCTGATGGTATTCACGATATCAGTCACCGAGCCCATGATGATGCCCATGTAGTCGGTGTACGAGATTGCCTGCTCGTCGTGGCCGGCGGCTTTGACCTGCTTGTTGTACGCATCGATATGGTCGAGTACGCGCTCCTTGGCCTCAAAGTCACGCGGGAAAATCTTGACCGAGATGGGATCCGCTTCATCCGCGTAGCCCAACGTGGTCAGATTGTTGTCGTAGGTGAGCTTCGACGCCTTGGCATAGCTCATCATGAGCGAGCTCAGGTCCTCGGCGTCCATGTTGAAGTGGATGGCACGAGCAAAGGCGCTCGCATCCACGCGCATGGCGCTCGCCAGGTTGGCAAAACTCGAAGACATCTGCGTCACCATCTGGTCCATGAGCCCTGCCGCGCCGGCCTTAAGCTGGGTCGACACGGTCGTTGCCACCTGCTCGCTGATCGCCTTCATCACCTGATCCATAGCCTGCTGCAGATACGGAGCCAACTGATTTTGGACATAGTCGGTCATCGCCTGTTGCAGGCGCTCGACCAGGGCATCGCCGCCGAGCGCCTTGAGCTGCGCCAGGCACTGCTGCGCCACAACATCGTTCTCGAGATACGCCGAGAATGCGGCAGCAAGCTTTGACGCGTCTTTGAGATCTTCGGGTGACAGCGCCCTAAACTGATCAGACTGCAAAAAGCCCTCAAATAGTTGGTTGGCAAGCGTTCCCACCTGTTGCATTTGCTCGGGCGTGAGCTCCAGACCGTCAAAGATGCCCGAGAAATCGGGGGTCGGCGCTTTGGCCATGATGTCGCTTAAGTCGATGTCTTTGCCAACGCCCGAAAGGTCAATATCCAGGCCCGACAAATCGATGCCCGAAAGATCCATGCCACCGGCAGCACCCGAGAGTGCAGACGCATCGAACGAGAACGCGCTCTTGAGCGCCGCCTCGTCCACACTGAACATACTGCCCAGATCCACGCCTTGCTTGGCCTCGCCTTGCAGTTCGTCGAAGGTTTTGCCCGTAAAGACATCCGTCTCGGGGTGGGCAAGTTGCTCTTGCACGATCTGCGAATCGGCGGCGCGCTCCATAAGCTGGCGAGTCAACGCATGCGTATAGGCAATGCCCGGAGACAACGCGCTCGCATTGGCCGTCTCGTTAGGTCGCACCACGCCCACAATGTGCACGTCAATACCGTCGGCAACCTTGGCCGTCATAAAGTCGGCGTCGCCGGACATGTCAGTCCACATGCCGGTCTCTTCGTTTTTGCGATAAGCATCGGCCGGCGACAACACCTTAAACGTCGTGGACAGCGCATCGTCGTAAGTAAAGTCGGCGCCGCTCTCAGGCGTCTCAATCTTACCGTCGGCGGCCATGGCACTGTTCACCAGGTCGTTGAGCTCATCGATATCCAGCGCACCGATGCTGTAAAGCGTATAGTCGCCCACCGTTCCACGGCTCGAAAGCACCATTACGGCTTCGTGAGCGGACGTAGGCCAATGGCCGGCGACGACATCGTACTGGCTGTCGAGCAGACTCTGGTCGTCGATCATCTCGTTAAAGACCGAGGTCCCCATGGAGTCCATGCTCACCGTTGCCGCCGAGCTCGCACCACCGCTCATGGCCTCGGTCATAGCGTTGGGCACCAGCCGGACAGGCTTCTCATCGCCCTTGCCGGCACGATAGACAACCGGCGTCACGCCGTAACCGTACTGGATGGCGTTGACCTCTTTGTCGATACCGTCGCCGCCGGCATCGAGCCATGCCTTAAAGCTCGTCATATCGTTGGACTTAACACTTGCAAACATATCCTTTACGGCCGTGACCACGGGAATCTTTTTGGTTCCCTGAGCCTTGCCGTCGGTGCCGTCGTCGGACGAACCCTCGTTCTTGGACGTATCGTCATCCGTGGCCCCCTGTTCGCCCATCATGGACGACAGGTCGTAATCCTGCTTGGAAATGGTAAGCGGGTAGCTCGAAAGCGTATCCTCCTCGACCTTTTTGATGTAGCCGTTTACGCCATTGGACAGCGCCAAAATCGCCGCGATGCCAATAATGCCAATCGAGCCCGCAAAGGCCGTCATGGCCGTACGGCCCTTCTTGGTCATAAGGTTTCGGGCAGAAAGCCCCAGCGCCGTCACAAAGCTCATCGAGGTTTTGCGCGTAGGCTTGGCCTCGCGGCGCGTGGCGTCAGCGACATCGAAAGGATCAGAATCGTCGGTAATCTTGCCGTCCGCCAGGTTGACGATGCGCGTGGCGTACTCGTACGCCAAATCGGGATTATGCGTGACCATGATAACCAGACGGTCGCGCGCGACGTCCTTGAGCAAGTCCATGACCTGCACGGACGTTGTGGAATCCAAAGCGCCGGTCGGCTCGTCTGCCAACACAATCTCGGGATCATTAATCAGGGCGCGGGCGATGGCCACGCGCTGCATCTGTCCACCCGAAAGCTGACTCGGGCGCTTGTTCACGTGCTCGCCCAGACCAACGGCCTCGAGCGCCTTGCGCGCACGCTGGCGGCGCTCGGCGTGCCCCACGCCCGTGAGCGCAAGCGCCAGCTCCACGTTTTCCAAAATGGTCTGATGCGGAATGAGGTTATAGCTTTGGAACACAAAGCCGATGCGGTTGTTGCGATAGGCATCCCAATCGCGATCGTGAAAGTCCTTGGTCGAAATACCGTCGATCAGCAGGTCACCCGAGTCAAAGTGGTCGAGTCCGCCGATAACGTTGAGCATCGTGGTCTTACCCGAACCCGAGGGCCCCAGAATGGCCACGAACTCGTTATCCCGAAAAGACAGGCTCACGCTGTCGAGCGCCACCTGCGTAAACGACTGCGTAACGTACCTTTTGCAAATTCCTTTGAGCTCCAGCATGGACGGCAACCTCTCCTGCGCAGGCACCTTGCCCGCTCTCCCCCGCCGTTCGTATTCGACGCGTTTGTCCTACTCTATCCCCATTTTTTACCGGCGCAAGTGAGGAATGTAACGAAGCGCGCCAAAAAACGAGCAGGACGGCACATCGCGTGACGTACCATCCCGCGCATACCGCCGATAATGTGACAAAGGGACTGTCGCTTTGTCACATTGGTCAATTGTGAGTGCATCCCCTGGAGCGATATCCGAAACCTCGCTGCCCAGCGCCAGCACGCCGTGCCAGCCTTCCTGTAAGCCACCTTTCTCGAGGATAAGATTCGAGCTGTCGATCGTACTGACGGCGGGCAGTGGTTTGCCAAGAATCGCGTTGGAAACATCCACCACTTCAAGAGTCCCGTGGCGGCGCGGTTGATGAGAGCCTTTGCCGAATAGCGCAAGCCGCCGTGATAATCAAAAAGATGTCCACACGGATTGATATGCTCGCCGATAAAGAGCAGCCATGCCGCAATCTTCTCCGCGGCAACAATACGGAAGGCGACCATGAACGATTGCGGCCAAACAGGCACGCCTAAGGACAGCGCCAGTGCGAAGGATTATAAAAGTGCCCTCGATTACATGCTGTCCGGGCTGAATACCTATGTACGAGACACCGATCTTTCACCTCAGGTCGCCGCGCTCTACAAGCCCGGCACAATCTTTCGCAGCAAGAACCCCGCTGACATATCGTCCCACATTGGCGGCATGAGCACATCGCATCGTCTTCTCATCCTGTTGAACCGCATCATCGATCTAACCGAATTGGAGCAAGACGGCGATCGAGGACACTGTGCGACCCCGTCGGAGTCTCGTTTTTTAGTGCTCGATGCGTACGAATACCACGGAAAGACACAAATTACGCTGCTGCATCTTTTGGACGACGAACGCTGGCGTTACTTTATCGATGCGGTGCCGGCAGCACCCGAACTTGAAATTGATGCCATACGCATCAATTTCAGTGCCGTATGCGAACAGCAGCCCATCAGCGATTTAGCATCCGAAGAATGGCTCGATTGTTGCTCAGACCCCATCGGCGTAAACCCCCAAGGAGAACTGTATTCACCCGAGCCTAAGCCTGCGGAGGCACTTTGACCCGTCTTTGTGGGTGAGCTTGAAAAGCGGTAAGCGCTTTGACCTGCCGTACAGCGAAATGGAAATTCCGCGGTCTCCATCACTTGATACGATACAAAACAGTAGACAATCCGAAAGGAGCAAACGATGGATCTTAATCCCAACAACGCATATGGAGTCGAAAAGGAAGACGTCGCGCGCATAGCAGAACTTGCCGGCATGGAGTTTGTCGACCATGGCGAGGACGAATACAACGAGGGTTTTCCTTCCGAAGATCTTATCTATGGGCCCGAGCAGGAAAAAGACCTCCTCGCCGAGATGGCAAACGTTGCATTCTCCACGCCTGGCGATGATTATGCCCAGTATATCTGCGAAAACAGAGAGTGCATCTACCGTGCGGCCCGTATGTCTTCAGCAGTTAGGGAAATGCTCGTCTTGGGCTACAGGCTGGGAGTTTCGTCCGGCAGCGGAGCCTGTATGAACGATTTAGGCGCCCTCTACTATATGGGAGACCTTGTTGAGCAGGACTACGCCAAGGCCGCGGAACTCTACGAAATGGCGGCCGACGCAGGTTGCTTCCAGAGCATCATCAACCTCGGCTATATCTACGAGTACGGAAGGACTGGCAAGCCCGACCATGCCAAAGCCTATCAGTGGTATTCGCTTGCCGCAGCGCTTGCGCCCTCCAGCGAGGCGGTGTACAAACTCGGCGACATGTTCAGCCGCGGTCGCGCCGTGCCGCAAGATAGGTCAAAAGCATACCGCCTGTACGAACGCAGTCTTGAGCTTGCCCGCGACGATGCAGAGTTCGCCCAGCCCGCCATTCGCATAGCCTCTATGCTCATTGACCCCGACGCCCCCTCTTGTGGCATCGACCGTAATCCCCTGCGCGCGTTGGCGCTCTATCAACGCGCCGAAATCGGTCTGCGCATCGACATCGCCAATGGCATGACATATTACGCCAAGCGTCTCCGCGAGGCCATCGAAGGTCAGGAGAAGGCTCGTGAGCTCGTCGAGATGGACAATTTTGTGATTGACCGCTAAGCGCCACTTTCGCGCGTCTTATCAACATCAATGATCTGATCCTGCCATGGAGTCCCTCCATGGCAGGATCAGATGTTTACCTTGGCGCCGTCGATGGTCTTGAGCTGGAAATCGCCGTAATTGCTGCCGTCCTCAATCATCGGCATATCTTTATTGGCGGCAAGAAACACCTTTTCCCACAGTGCGCTATCGCTCGAAAGGATATTGTTCTCCTTTTGCATGAGCTTCGCATACAGCTCGGCGGCCTCGTCGACATTGGTCGGCTCCTGCGCGATGAGCTCCGCGATCTTAGGATCGGAGCTCGTAGATTCGCTCGCGTTGCCACCGGGCGCCGAACATGCCACAAGACACAAGGCCAGCACCGGCACCATAAACAAGGCCGCAATCTTAGAAAGCTTCATGGTCATTCCTCCGTTTTGTCGAAGCTTGTTTACTTTTTATCGGCGGTCAGAGGGAGCTTTGCTGCCGACACATCCAGGCCATAGCGATAGCTGATGGCATCGACGGGACAGGCCCCGATGCACTTTCCGCACCGGATACATTCGGCATGATTGGACGCGCGGACCACATCGACGTCCATCTGACAAACCTTTGAACACTTGCCGCACGAGACACATTTGCATGCGTCAACCCGAATCCCCAGTAGGGACACCTTATTCATGAGCGCATAGAATGCACCGAGTGAACAAATCCATTTGCAGAAGGGGCGGTAGAACAAAACGCTCAGCTCTACCACGGCAATGAGAACGACAAGTTTCCAGATAAAGAGCCACCCCAGCGCAGATCAAATACCGGCGTTGGCAATGGCCAGCGGAATGGCGCCCTCGAGCACACCCTTCGGACAGACGTATTTGCCCGACTGCGAGACCAAGGTACTGATTCTGTCCGCGCGTGGTGAAGTATCCGTTAAAGTCTCCGGACTCGATGCCGGCGCCAACGATTACCTCACCAAGCCGTTTCATCTGGACGAGCTTGCGGCAAGGACCCGCAGCCTTACCCTCAGACGCTTTACACAAAGCGACATAGTTTTAACCTGCGGAAAGCTCAGCTTTGACACCAAGGCGCGCATCGCTTCCGTGGACAGTGAGGCTCTATCTCTTACGCGCAAGGAAACGGGAATCATGGAATACCTGATGCTTAATCAGGGGCGTCCGGTAAGCCAAGAGGAGCTTATCGAGCACGTTGCGCGGGAATGTGACGAATAACTGCCCCTTTCGCGCACACAAAAGCAAGGGGCCCATGCGCACAGAACCAACGCCATGCCGTGCGCGCGGTGCTGCCCGGTATGAGGGCCCGCCGCTCCGGCCATGTGTTCAACGTGAGCAGCTTGGGCGCTTACAACGTCGGACCGCTCTCGGGCGTGTACTGTGCCACCAAGCGCGCGGTAAAGGCGATATCCGAGACGCTCGACCAGGAGCTCGTGGTGGGTACGCCGGTCTACTTTGCAGGGGCAAACGGCGCGTTGCTCGCGCTGCTCGACCGCGCGTTTTACGCCGCGAGCGTGCACGGAAGACGGTTCGCCGGCAAGCCGGCATGCGCGGTGACGACGCTTTGGCGGGTGGGGTCCACCTCAACACTCGATGAACTGAACCGCTGCTTTACATTCAGTGGCATGCCAGTGGCCTCGTCGACCTACTGGAACATGATGTTTAACAGCGGCGACGACCCCTTTGGCGAGGACATGCTGCGCCAGCTCGGGGAAAACATGGCCCATCTGGTGAGGACGACAAGGGTCTAATGCCCCGATAATCCCATCTACATTTGATTAACTTAGCGGACGCCTACTCGACAGCGGGCGTCCGTTGCATATGGGCGCCAACTTGTGGCGCCGCAAGGTCGGTCATTCTGGCTTCGTCGCTTGTGCCTTCAATCTCTCCTCAGCGCTCAGCATCGCAGGATGATACGGACACTTTTCGCCCATGCACACTGTATTGGCCGCATAGCTATCGCAGGCCGGCGTCTTCTCCCATGCTTTAAGCTGTGGTCCGCCGAGCGCGTTAAAAAACGAAACGGCCTCACGAATCGCCACGCGCGCATCTCGCTTGCAGCACCGTGGGCTTCCCGAGCGCGCGATGGCGGCAAGCAGCTCCGAAACCATAAGCTGCCCCTCCTGCCAGCCTTCACTGCGCAGCGGCGCATTGCCGCGCACGATTGCATATGCCATGCCCGCAGACGCAGCTGCCCCGCACACGCCCCAACGGGCACACGTCGCCCCCGGCACGCAATCCGACCGAGACATCAAATCGGCAAGATCGTCTTTGAGCATCGCATCTCGCTCCCCAGATGCTTCGGCGTTGCGCCAGCACGCAAGCAGCACCGCGCCCACAATAAAATGGTGGATGGGGCCAAAATCCACGCAGCGCTCATCTGCCATAACCTCTTCCAAAAGAGCCGCGGGCGCCACCGACGTACTGGCCATGAGCATCTCAACAATCCAGCCTGTTTGTTCGTCTTTTGCCATGCGGCATCCTCCTCTAAAACAAATTGTGCGCACACTCCATTATGGCCTTCTTCTGCCCGGCGCGCTCAATGCGAAACAACCTGCTTCGCTCGTGCCGCCAACAAGCCCTGCTAGTTCTCGTCGCAAACCAGCCCTGCTCAGGAGCAACACCAGAGGCGATGGCAAGCACGATGGACAGTGGCAACACCACGACGGCAGCTCTTTTCGAAAAAGAAGGCCCCGCGCAATCGCGCGAGGCCTCCCCATTCATGGAACTATGATCAAAGCAGCCCAAAAAGCTTATTCCCACTCAACGGTGCCGACGGGCTTGGGCGTGAGGTCGTAGCACACACGGCAGATGCCGGGAACCTCGGCTGTGACGCGAGCGGTAATACGCTTGAGCAGTGCCCAGTCGAGCTCAGGCACCTCGGCGGTCATCACGTCGACGGTGTTGATGCAGCGGATGATGCAGGGCCAGTCGTAGGCGCGCTTGCCCTCGCGCACGCCGGTGGCACGGAAGTCGGGCACCACGGCGAAGTACTGCCAGATGGTCAGACCTGCCTTGTCGATCTCCTCGCGCACGATGGCGTCGGCTTCGCGCAGCGCCTCAAGACGGTCGCGGGTAATGGCACCAAGGCAGCGGACGCCCAGGCCGGGACCGGGGAACGGCTGACGCTCGACCATGTTCTCGGGCAGACCGAGCTCGCGGCCCACGACGCGGACCTCGTCCTTGTACAGCAGCTTGACGGGCTCGCAAAGCTCAAACTGCAGGTCCTCGGGCAGGCCACCCACGTTGTGGTGGGCCTTCACGCCATCCTGGGACTCCAGGATGTCGGGGTAGATGGTTCCCTGGGCGAGGAAGCTGACCTCGTCGCCAACCTTGCGGGCCTCCTCCTCGAACACGCGAATGAACTCGGCGCCGATGATTTTGCGCTTGGCCTCGGGCTCCTCGACGTCCACGAGCTTATCCAAGAAGCGATCGGTCGCGTCCACATAGACCAGGTTGGCGTCCATCTGGTTCTTGAAGACGTCGACGACTTGCTCACTCTCGCCCTTACGCATCAGGCCGTGGTTCACGTGTACGCAGATAAGCTGCTTGCCGATGGCCTTGATGAGCAGGGCCGCGACAACCGAACTGTCGACACCACCGGAAAGGGCCAGCAGGACCTTCTTGTCGCCGATCTGCTCGCGGATTGCAGCGACCTGCTCATCGATGAACACCTGGGCAAGTTCGGAAGTGGTGATACGCACCATGTCGTCGGGACGCTTGTTGGAATCCATGCAAAGCTCCTTTTCGGTTCGATGGAAATGCGCCGCTCGTATGCAAACGCACCGTTATATGACCTCATTATATGCAGAACAAGATGCGTTTCCCATCGCTGCGACAAAGCTTTTTGCAGGGGTGGCAATTTTTCCTACTGTCGAGGTCAGCTAGGCTTCGGTAGCCACCTTGGCAGCATCGCCAATGGACTCTTCCTTTATACGTTCTGCGTAATCGTATGCCATACCCGCAAATTCCAGTCCCGAGTAACAGGAGTACAATTGCTGCTATTGTTGCCAGCTGTTGGGAGATGGAAGATGGACTGCGATGGCTACCCTTGCGTTCCCATGCCGTTGATGTGCACCGCCTTTGTGCCGGGGCAGATTGACGCTGCGGTTGCAGGCATTTCCGACCCCGATTCGCGCGCCATTGCCACGGCAGAAGCGCTGTACTTTCGCGGACAGGCCACCCTCGCTGCCAAGACGGCGCGCCCCTATCTTGACGCCACCGACCCCGCACTGCGCTATTCCGCATGCTTTATCTGCGGATACGCCAGTCTGTCGCTCAACCGTATCGCCGATGCCCGCCGGTGCCTTACTGGCATCCTCGATACGCCGGCCGACGAGGAATCGCCTGCCGTCCACGCCGTGCATATCCTGTTCGCCTCGGCCGCGAGCGTCCTGCTGCACTTGCCTTCCCCGTATTCCGCCGAAGAGTTTTATCCGCTTGCGGCGCATTTGCCCGAAGGCCTGCGCCTGTTCGCCAGCTACGTGATGGCGCACGCCTTGTATCTGCGCGGCGAATACGGCCGCAGCCTGGGCATGGTGGAAAATGCCCTGATCATGAAACAGGGAAGCTATCCCATCTCGGAACTGTTCCTGCACCTGGCGGCTTCCATGGCATGCATGAGCCTCAAGGACATCGACGCCGCAAAGGCACATTTCGGAGCCGCTTGGGACATTGCGCGCCCCGACGGCCTTATCGAGCTCATTGGCGAGCACCACGGCCTTTTACAGGGGCTCATCGAGGCGTGCCTAAAAGCGCAATACCCTGACGATTTCGCACGCATCATCGAGATTACGTATCGATTCAGCTACGGCTGGCGGCGCATCCACAACCCCGATTCGGGCGAGGACGTGGCCGACGATTTAACGACCACGGAGTTCACCATGGCCATGCTCGCCTGCCGCGGATGGACCAACGCCGAAATCGCACGCCACATGGAAGTATCGCCGGGCACTGTTAAAAACCGCCTATCAGGAGTGTATGCCAAGCTTGGTATCGGAACTCGCGCCGAGCTGGTCGCGCATATGTTGCGTTAGCGACCGGGCTGCCAAGCGCATCGAACGCGTTCCGGAACCCGGCGCTTCGCTCGATCAATTTGGACATTTTGACCCTTGAACGGCACTACCGCCACGGGGCACCTTCTCGCAAAATAGGATTATTTCCTCCGTTATTTGCGGGATGGGAGCCCAAAATGCTTGATCGTCGTTCGCTACTTATCGCCGGAGCATCCTCGCTGGCAGGCATCATGCTGCCTCGCGTGCCGAGCAGCGCAAACGCCTTCATACTGCCATTCGCCCCCACCGAGGCCTATGCCGACGAAGAAGACCCCTTCAAGGTGCTCGTTCTCTCGCGCACCATGTTTGGTGTGGTCGTGGTCGACGTCGCCAACAAGAATATGCCCATCAAGGGAGCCCAGGTCACGCTCGCGTCGCGTTATGCCGCGGGCAAGCAGATCTCCGCCACTACCGACGACGAGGGCACGGCCATCTTTGAGGTCGCGCCGCTTTCGGAAGGCTACGTGGACGAGGCAACGCTTCTCGACGCGTACGACTTTAACGGTGGCATCTCCATCAGCATGGCGGGCTACCGTGATGTCGAGATCCCCCTCACGCGCATCCAGGGCGGCACCGCCATTACCGCGCCCACACGTCCGCTTTCCGACGGTGAGCCGTACTTTCGCCAGCTTACGTTCGACGAGTGGGACATCCAGTACGCCGACGCCACGTTCATGGCACTGCCGAAGGACGACGCCGGAAACGACCAACCCGACACGCACGCCTTTACCGTGCAGGCACATCTGCCACAGGGTGGACAGGCAACGCTGTGCATCAACAAGGTAATGCCCGCCACGAGCAGCTCATCCGAAACCGTCACGCAAATTGGCCAAGTCAAGGCCAGTGCATCGGGTTCGGATAATCTGGCAACGTTCACACTCGAAGACACGTTCCTCGATGCAGCTTCGGGCCTTCTGGAGGAAGGATGCAAGCTGCGCTTTGTCCTCGACTATCAGGGCAAGACCTATACACTCTCCTCCCCCATGGCCGTTGTCACCGCGCCGGCCGCAAAGGCAGAATCGGGCTCGACCACTATCGTCCCCACCACCATGGACCAAGAGATTGCTCCGTTTGATTTCCCGGCGGCGTTTCCCGGCATCGGCGGCAATAAGTTCACGTGCTGGATGCCCTCGTTCCCCATTTTGTTCGATTTCTCTTTTGCCGGATACGTGCTGTTTGGCGGAGGATACAAACCGGTCGGCTACATGAACGATTCGGGCAATCCGGATCCGGAGTACTGGAAGAAGTCACCGCGCGAGTCGGGCGCCAAGCAGGCAAACCGCTACCTCGACGAGATGGAGGGGAAGTGGAATCAGTACAAAAGTATGAGTGCCGGTTCGGGCACCGATCCAAGGAACACTAAGCTGCTTCGTCACCACTGCACGCCGCGTTTTACGATGGATATCGCCACACAGCTGTACGGATCGCTCGCCTACGACTGGGTGGGCAAAACCTGGGGTGACAACAACGACCCCGCATTTGGCAATATTAAGGCCCTCTTCCAGGTAAGAACCGACCTCAATTGGACCGAGCAGTTTACCCTAGGACCGGTGCCGTTTTTCCTAAACGTCAACCCCTGGGTGCTGGCGAAGCTGGCGCTCGCCGTGGGTGCCCACACGCACGGCAGCGGCGCGGCGTTTTTTAAAAACATTTCGCTCGACTATTCAAACACCTCGGGCTCGTTCACCATCCAGATCGGGCTTGCCGTCACCTTTGGCGCCGGCGTTGCAGGCGTCGCTTCGTCTGCCGTGCGCGGCGCCGCATCCCTCACGCTGTTCATTGGGTACGAGAAGGCAGATGGACACCAGCTTCCGCGACTGCGCGTAGGTGCAGACGTCGATGTCGATGTGATACTCCAGTTCGTAATGTTCAAGTGGACCACCAAGGCTTGGTCGGGGTCGTGGCCCACACTCCTCGATTCGTGGAATATGTCGGTGAACAATGGCAACCAGTATGTGCTCCAGCGCTCTGAGCTCGCATTGGGTGGAGATACGCCTTACACGTTGGATGCCCGCTTCGGCACGGCCGGCAACGCCGAGGCAGGCGGCGTGCCGCAATTTATCGCATCGGCCACCATCGTCACCAACGCCGAGCTGCTCGCACGCGCCGAGGTTAAGGCCACTGCCGTAAACGTCGCGCCTGTCGTGCGCGATTGGGATCAAGCGGTCACGCGCATTGAGCTCGAGGCGGATGCAGAAAGCGACGACACGGGACAGATCGAGCATTTCGTCCATACACTGATAGAAAACGCCGCGCCGATGTATGAGTACACCTATATCGGGCAGGCGAAGGACGCCGCTGCGGACCCCAACGCCAATTCTGCTGGTGTATCGGAGGACGAGCGTGGCGGCATAAAACCCTCGAGCGACAACGTGCTGTTTGCTGGCGTGCTCAGCGAAGCCCACATGAAGCTGGCAATGATTGCCGGCGTAGAATGTCTGTTCCGTATCGCCTCGGTGCGCTACGGCGACAATGGCCGCTCGCGCCTGGTGGTGCACACAAAGGCAAACGGCACGTGGTCCGCTCCCACTCCCGTGGACTTTCCCCTTGGGTTTGGCGAGGGCGACGTGGAGCGCGACGGCATATTCGATTACGACTTCGACGTGGTGGAATATACGGACGGAAGAGGAAACCAGGACGCCTACGTGCTGCTGATCTCGGGCGAGCGCCCCGCCGGTGACAACACCCTTTTCGATACGGCAAGCACAGCCGGCATACTGTCCGTCGTGCGCCTGCGCATAAGTAATAGCGAAGTTCGCGTGGTGTCGTATACGTCGTGGCGCAGCATCTCGCGCGGCCGCCTTCAGGAGGATGGCTACCATTGTCTGCAGTGCCCGCGTATCACGGTGGGCAAGACGCTCGTCGACGGGCGCCTGTCGGGTGCCTACCTCCACCGCCGCGGAACCACCGCAGAAAAGGCGCTCGGCAGCGAGGCCGAGGTTGCGCTGGAATGCTTTACCTTGTGGTCGGATGATTTGGGCGACAGTCTCACGTTCCGTCAGGTCCTCCGCTTTCCGCAAGCACCGTCGAGTATCGAGCTGGGCGAGCCCGAGAATATCAACGGCAAAATGGTGGTGTCCGTTGCGTACGAGACCGCAGACGGTTGCGGCTGCGCATCGTACGCCGTGATCGGCCAGTCCATTGCGTGCTGGGACGTTATGTCACCAGACGCCACGGTACCTCATGCGGTGCCATGGCCACAACATTCGGGCTTTTTGGCAACCGTCAACGAGCAACTGCAGCATATTACTTGGACGCGAGGCGCATCGGCATTTGCAACGCAGCCCGTGGGTGCCGCAGGCTGTGGCCCGGCATCGTTTAGCGTAAGCAACAACGGCAGGTGCGTGCTCTATGTAGAGAACACCGATGGCAAGGTGGGACAAACCTACGACGAAGAAGGCAACCCGGTAGCAGTGATGGGCAAGCACTTCCGCATCTTCGCCAGCACCCTGGCAGGCGATCTGTTCACGGAGCCGTTCGTGATGTGCGAGCTGGACCATCCCGTCGATCAGATAACGACATTTTTGACGTCGGGAGGCATGCTCTCCGCACTCGCCACGCACATTGTGAGCGCGGAGAAGAGCGAGGCAGAGCTGCACGGCATCGAAGTGCCCTTGGTGGCGTGTGCCACTCCGACGGGCGCGGTCGCTACCTCGGGCGCGGTGGTACCCGGAGCAGCAGGCGAATCCTTCATGGTCACGGTGCGAAACGACGGCAACACCTTGCTGACCGCCGGCACGATCGATCTGTACCGAGAGGGCTCCAGCCAGCCGTTCTCCAGCGCATCCATCGGATTCGGACTGAACGCACGCATGGTTTCGATCTACGATCCAGAGCTTGCCGAGGATGCTTCGGCCAAAGACATGGCACACGTGAAGTACGCGCTCGAGACGCTGGGCGCACGTTTTGCAACGCACCCGCTGGTAGCCGACAACGGCAACGCCGTGCTGGCACCGGGTTGCACGGCACAGTTCCGCATGAGCTTCGCCATCCCCGAGAGTTGGAGCGACGAAGTGGGCAAACGCGTAACGCTGTATGCGAAGGCGCATAATCTTGTGGCGCTCGATCCCGTAACGCTCGAGGAAATTCGACCGGGTGCAAACTCGGCGCTGGGTGCCGTACTGCACGAGCTTCATGTGCCCGACGCGGCATGCGAACGCTCAGAAGTTCAGGTCGGCGTATGCGACAGCGCGGATACGACGGGGCTTCACGATGCACCGATGACGGCGGACGACGGTGGCGGCTCGGGTGGCGGCGGTACTGACAAGGGCGGCGGCTACGGCGGAAGCAGCTCCAGCAGCGGCAAGGACCACAACAATAGCAAGCGCCCCGGAAAAGCGGGCGCGCTTGCGGGCACGGGCGATACATGCGCTCCCCTTACGGCAGCCGCTGCAGCACTCGCCGCGGCAGGCGCCGGCCTCGTCGCCTACAGTGCCCGCCGCACGGCGCTCGAAGCCGACACCGCCAATGAGGTCAATTCGGATAGGCCCCGCTAGCTCCTAGTTACTTTTGTGAGAGACGCCGACTCGGCTCATTCGTCATCGCTATGCGGACATTACAACTTCGGTTCGCTATTCAAACTTACTCGCACAATACCGACTCGGTTTTGTGCAAGCAAACGAATCCCCATCGAACTCCGAACTATTGTTCGATGGATTTCGTGTTGGTTGGAATCGCCCAAGGGTTGGGCTATGCTACCTTGACTATCTATATGACTAAAACGCAGCAAAGGAGCATCGAGAGAGCGAGCATGGCAAAAAACACCGCAAACTATGGTAACGACAGTATTCGTCAGCTCAAGGACGAGGAGCGCGTACGCCTGCGCCCCGCCGTCATCTTTGGCTCGGACGGACTCGACGGCTGCGCGCATGCCGCCTTCGAGATCCTATCCAACGCCGTTGACGAGGCGCGCCAGGGCTACGGCAAGCTCATCACCCTTACCGCCTTTCGCGATGGCTCCATTCAGGTAGAGGACAACGGCCGCGGCTGCCCGCTTGACTGGAACCCCTCCGAGAAGCGCTTTAACTGGGAACTCGTCTTTTGCGAGCTTTACGCCGGCGGTAAGTACAACAACAACCAGGGCGGCGACTACGACTTCTCGCTCGGCACCAACGGCCTGGGCTCGTGCGCAACCCAGTACGCCTCCGAATACATGGACGTCACGGTTTGGCGCGACGGCAACAAGTACTCCCTGCACTTTAAGAAGGGCAAGGTCGTCGGCGCCAAAAAGAAAGCACTCGAGGTTGAGCCCAGCGACGAGGACCGCACCGGTACCACTATCAAGTGGCGCCCCGATCTTGAGGTCTTTACCTCCATCAGCATCCCCCACGATTGGTATCGCGAGACCATGCGCCGCCAGGCCGTGGTCAACGCCAACGTGACCTTCCGGCTGCGCATCGAGGGCGACGACGGCGAGTTTTCCGAAGAGGACTTCTGCTATCCCAAGGGCATCGAGGACTACGTGCTCGAGAAGGTCGGTACCGACTACCTTACCGAGCCCTTCTTTATCGAGGCCGACCGTCGCGGTCGCGATCGCGAGGATCTACCCGATTACAACGTAAAAATCACTGCTTGCATGTGCTTCTCGCGCACTTTCACGATGCAGGAGTACTACCACAACTCCTCCTGGCTCGAGAACGGCGGCTCGCCGGAGAAGGCGGCCCGCAGCGCCCTCACCAGCGCCATCGATGCCTACATTAAGCAACAGGGCAAGTACAACAAAAACGAGAGCGGCATTAAGTGGCAAGATGTCCAGGACTGCCTGGTGCTGGTGACCAACTGCTTCTCCACCCAGACGTCCTACGAAAACCAGACCAAGAAGGCCATCAATAACCGCTTTATCCAGCAGGCCATGACGGCATTCTTTAAGGAGCGCCTCTCGACCTACTTGATCGAGAACAAAGATGCCGCCAACAAGATCATGGAGCAGGTGCTCATCAACAAGCGCTCGCGCGAGAATGCCGAGAAGACGCGCCAGAGCATCAAGACCAACCTGCAGCAGAAGACCGACATGGCCAACCGCGTGCAGAAATTCATCGACTGCCGCTCCAAGGATAAGAGCCGTCGCGAGCTCTACATCGTAGAGGGCGACTCGGCAGCAGGCGCCATTCGCACCTCGCGCGATGCCGAGTTCCAGGGCGTTATGCCCGTCCGAGGCAAAATCCTCAACTGCCTAAAGGAGGACTATCCGCGCATCTTTAAGTCCGACATCATCATGGACCTCATGCGCGTGCTGGGCTGCGGCGTGGAGATCAAGGACAAGCGCATCAAGAACCTGGGCGCCTTCGACTTGGACAACCTCAACTGGAACAAGGTCATCATCTGTACGGACGCCGACGTCGACGGTTATCACATCCGTACGCTCGTGCTCACCATGCTCTATCGCCTGGTGCCCACGCTTATCGACGAAGGCTACGTATATATCGCCGAGTCGCCGCTCTACGAGATCAACTGCAAAGAAAAGACCTACTTTGCCTACACCGAGCTCGAGAAGAACGGCATTCTTAAGGAGATCGGCGACCAGAAGTGCTCCATCAACCGCTCCAAGGGTCTTGGTGAGAACGACCCGGACATGATGTGGCTCACCACCATGAACCCCGAGACGCGTCGTCTGATCAAGGTGGAGTCCGAAGACGTCACCAAGATGGAGACCATGTTCAACCTTCTGCTGGGCAGCGACGAGGCGGGCCGCAAGCGCCATATCTCGGAGCACGGCAAGGAATACCTGGACCAGCTGGACCTGCAGTAGCAGCAAATCGATAACGACGGCCCATAAGAAGTTCAAGAGGAAATCGTGGCAAAGAAGAAGACGAAGAACCAGCCAAAGAAAAAGCAGGTCAACGCCGAGAACGTCATCGGCCTGCACTCCGAGGTCACCAATCAGCCGATCACGCAGACGCTCGAGGTCAACTACATGCCCTACGCCATGAGCGTCAACGTCTCGCGTGCGTTCCCCGAGATCGACGGCTTTAAGCCCTCGCACCGCAAGCTGCTCTACACCATGTACAAGATGGGCTTGCTCAAAGGTGAGCGCCAGAAGAGCGCTAACATCGTGGGCCAAACCATGAAGCTCAACCCGCACGGCGACGCCGCAATCTACGAGACGATGGTGCGCTTGGCCACCGGCAACGAGGCGCTACTCGCCCCCTTCGTGGAGTCGAAGGGCAACTTTGGCAAGTACTATTCGGGCGACCTGAGCTACGCCGCCTCGCGTTACACCGAGGCCAAGCTCGCCCCCATCAGTGCCGAGATCTTCAAGGACATCGACAAGGACCCGGTCGACTTTGTCGACAGCTACGACGGCGCCATGAAGGAGCCGCGTCTGTTGCCCACCACGTTCCCGAACATCCTCGTCTCGGCCAACAAGGGCATCGGCGTCGCCATGGCGTCTGACATCTGCGGCTTCAACCTCAACGAGGTCTGCACCGCCACCATGCACTACCTGCAGGATCCCAACTGCGATCTGCTCGAGTACATGCCCATGCCCGACTTCTCGACCGGCGGTGAGATTATCTACCGCCGCGAGGAGATGGAAAAGATTATCGAGACCGGCCTTGGCAGCTTCCAGATCCGCTCCCGCTGGCGCTGGATTCCCGAAGAGCGCATTATCGAGGTCTACGAGATCCCCTACACCACCAAGACCGATGTCATCATCGATCGCATCGTCAAGCTCTCCAAAGAAGGCAAGGTTAAGGAGATCGCTGACATCCGCGACGAGACCGACCTCTCGGGCCTTCGTATCGCCATCGATCTTAAGCGCGGTGTTGACCCCGACAAGCTCATGGCGAAGCTCTATCGCTCGACTACGCTGCAGGATTCGTTCTCATGCAACTTTAACGTGCTGGTCGACGGCTATCCCCGCGTTATGGGCGTACGCCAGATCCTGCACGAGTGGGTCAAGTGGCGTATTGAGTCCACGCGTCGCCGCATTAACTTTGACTTGGGCAAAAAGTCCGAACGCCTGCACCTGCTGCACGGTCTTGAGGCGATTCTGCTCGACATCGACAAGGCGATCGCCATCATCCGTGGCACCAAGCTTGAGGCCGAGGTCGTGCCCAACCTTATGAAGGGTTTCGACATCGACGAGACCCAGGCCGAGTTTGTTGCCGAGCTTAAGCTCCGCAACATCAACGAGGAGTACATCCTCAACCGCACCAAGGACATCGCTAAGCTCGAGGGTGAGATTGCCGAGCTTGAGGAGATCCTCTCGAGCGAGGAGAACATCAAGAAGGTCATCAGCGACGAGCTGGCCGCGGTCAACAAAAAGTACGTGATGCCGCGCCGCACGGGCAGGATCGAGCCCCACGAGGTCATCGAGGTAAGCCTGGAGCCCGAGGTCGAGGAGTACCCGGTGACCATCATGCTCTCGCGCGAGGGCTATCTCAAAAAGATGACCGACCGCGTGCTCAAGAAGGCTGCGACGCTCAAATACAAGGACGGCGACAAGCCCTTTATCGAGTTCCCGTCCTCCAATACGCACGAGCTGCTCGTGTTTACCAACAAGAGCCAGGTGTACAAGTGCAAGGTTGCGGCGTTTGAGGACACCAAGTCGGCCCAGCTGGGCTCGTATCTGCCCACCGACCTCGAGATGGAACCCGACGAGAGCGTGATCTGGGTCATCGACCCCGAGGACTACAAGGCCGACGTGCTGTTTGTCTTTGAGAACGGCCGCGTGGTGCGCGTCGCGCTTTCTGGATACGTTACCAAGACCAACCGCAAGCGCCTTAAGAACGCCATCTACGGCGGAGCCAAGCTGCTGTATGCCCAGGTGCTCAAGGAGGATCGCGACATCGCGCTGGTCTCGAGCGACTATCGCCTGATGAACTTCAACACGTCGCTGCTCAAGACCAAGACGACCACCAACACGCAGGGCGTCCAGGCCTTTACCGCCAAGAAGGGTCGCTCGGTCACCACCGTCGGCACGACCGAGGAAATCCTTGGCGCCGGCGTCTCGGCCGAAAAGTTCACCGCGCAGAGTCTACCCTCCGCCGGTGCCCTCATGAAAGAAAACGACATGCCGAGTCTGTTTGACTAGGACGACGGCAGAGCCGCCATAAACTCTCAAAACAATGGGGCCCGGAGCGCAGTAAATGCCGCGCTCCGGGCCCCATGCATTACAGCAGCATCATCCCTATAGACAAAATGTCGCATAAAGTGGAACAGACATAAGCCCATCATTCATTCCAAAGGGCACGGCGGACAGCCTTTAGAGGTTCGATATCGACGAAAACGCCCGCTTTGAAACTCAAGTGCCTTTTCGTGTGCGAGCCGCCAGCTGCAATAGGAAGCGAATCAACGCAGGCGCCTTTCAAGCAGTTTGCAAAACTGCAGGTCGCAGGCCTGCATTGCTAGTAGGGGAAATGAGTAGTCTCAGTTGGCTTGCCCATGAGTTAGCGAGCAGGTTGGGGCTTTGTTGTTGGCGCAATCACTTCGTGCGCACTCGAAAGGTCTGTTTAACAAAAGACTAATCGGATGCGACTGGCCGCCCATACGGCGACGACGTTTCCCGTGCGAGCACAAACGGCCCTGCGTGCCCTATCGAGCGATATCCCCGTATGACGCTCATAACTCCTGCTCGCCGAGCAGTCACCTCGCGAGATCCAGCACGAGAACGCCCTCCCGGGTATAAGGCCCGTGCCTCGTGCGGGCGATGAAGACCTTCGTGAATGCATCCCTGATGGGTAGAAGCGACCCGAGCCCCTTCTCGAGCGTCGACTCAGAGCTAATGTCGTCTCTTGCTTAAACTCTCCTTCGCGGTTTCGAAACTCAAGGTCTTTTAAAGTTTCGAAACCGAGAAGACGATATGCGCAAGGGCGCGTCGGGTGGTAAGCCCCAGCCATGTCATGTCGCCAGCGATGAAGGGCGCGTCTGCGCGTGCTACAATCCAACTACCAGAGATAAAAACACAGTCCCCGTCGGGTAGTCGTGGGCGTGCGGGGGTCCGCATCAGTAACCTGCCTCCTTGGTTGTCCCTTCTCTGCATGGTCATCTACATAAAGGAGGAACCAACCATGCAGATCAGCGTGTCGTCCACCCTGACCGTATATCATGACGGCCAATTCTGGGTCGGACTGGCGGAGCATGTCGAGGACGGCAGATACGGCGTCGCCCGCATCGTCTTCGGCGCGGAGCCGTCCGATGAGGAGATCCTGCAATTCGTTGTCGGCAAATGGGAGAAGCTCTCGTTCTTCGGCGACAAGGCCACTGAGACAAGCAAGCCCGCGAAGAACCCCAAGCGGCGCGCTCGCGAGGCAGCAAAAGCCCTTAAACGGCCCGCGGTGAGCACCAAGGCACAACAGGCGCTCGCGGCACAGCGGGAAGCGATGAAGCGGGAGTCGGCTCAAGCAAGAAGTCAGCGTCGCGCGGATGAGGCGGAGGCGCGCTTCGAGCAGCGGAAGTTGAAGCGTAAGCAGAAGCATCGTGGGCATTGACCGGTGCCGACATGGGTCCAGGTGTGAACAGGGCTACATCCCCTATTCGCACTGTTCACGCATACAGCAGCGGGCACGGATTCGATTGAAACCGTGCCCGCTGTCTGATGTTAAATTAATTTGTCAAACATGTGTTCTATTCCAGCGCAGTAATTAAATACGCTGGTACATGGATACTCCGATCAAGACGGCCGCGCATGCGACCGGGAACTTTCGGCAATTGGATACGCGCCTGACCTGGGATATCCAAGCGAACAATAGGCCTAACCCGCGATAGGTCCCAGGCCAGGCGGGTATCCAATCGAAGGGGAAGGGCGCTCCGGTGTGGAGGCAGCGGA
>NZ_JBNPKM010000011.1:0-67995 GCF_050312955.1 Collinsella sp. SGI.241 | reverse complement strand
CCCTTGTTTGTTTGGATGCTGGGTTTTTCAGCTTCGCGTTTGAGTTCGCTAGAACCGTGCGATCTGGTGAGTGAGCAGACCCGTCGGAACCTGCGGCGCGCCGCCGCTGACCTGCGCGGCGGGGAACAGCACGGCCACGGTAAAGTTGAACGGCTCTTTGCCCGTGTAGGTGCCGGCTGCGCGGGCCTCGTCTGCCAGGAGCTGCGCCGCCCCTGCCAGCGCGGCAGCGTAGGAGGGGTCATCGGCCAGTGCCGGCTCCGGTGCCTGATCGAGCATGGCTCGGATGGCGGCAACGGCGTCCTCGCGCTTGACTTCCCATACGCGATGCGTAATGCCGGTGGGGTCGGTGACGGCATAGAGCGACGCGCCCTCTTTGGCGGCGCCCAGGATGATATCCATGACGGGCGAGGCTTCGTAGTCGAGCGACACGGGGCGCGGCTGCACCTTGAGCTCGGCGATCGCGCGCGCGGCGGCGAGTGCGTCGACGCTCTCGGCGGCGGCCTCGTCGCTACCCGTCAGTACGCCGACCGGGCAAATTGCCACAACGCCCGTCACGCGCCCTGGCTCTCCGGAGCATTCGTACACGTAATACGCCGCACCCGGATCCTTGAGCATGAGCCCATCGGCAATCGCGGCGCGCAGGGCTTCGTTGCCGCTCAGGATGTCGCCCATCTGCGGCAGCGCCTCGAGCACACGGTCCTGAGCCGGGCGGATGCAGGGAAACGGAAGAGCTTTCATGGACGGTCCTAACGCGCGAGTCGGTTTGTTCGCGGCTTATTATGCCCCAACTTGGCTATTCGCGCCCCAGAGCGTGTTGTCGGCGAGCGCGATCAGCACCCGCTGGCAGCGAACGATATCGGCGTGGGGCACATGCTCGTTTGGCTTGTGTGCGAGCGCCAACGAGCCGGGGCCATAGCTCATGCAGTTGCGGTTACCCGTCTTGCCGGCAATGACGGCAGTGTCGGTGTAGCCGGTAAAGAAGCCGACGGTCGTGTCCATGCCTGTCACGTCATCGGCGGCACGCTTGAGCGCGGCTAGAAGGGGAGAGACCGGATCGCGCTCGATGGCGGGTCGGTCGCCTGTCACGGTATAGCTTCCATGGCAACCGGGGACTGTGGCTTCGGCGCCGGCGATGGCCTGCTCTACCATGCGCGTCGCGGCGGCCGTATCGGTCGGCGGCGTCAGGCGCATATCGACCCAGACCTTGGCGCGGTCGGGCACGACATAGGGGCGGTAGCCGCCCTCGATTTGTCCAAACGTGATGGTCGTAGCCCCCAGCTCATCATGTGCGGGCAGCGCCGCAAACGCGCGACGAAGCGAGCATACGGCCTCGGCCATGGCGGCGACGGCATCCGCTCCCTTCCAGGGCTGGCTCGCATGCGCCGTGACGCCGGTCATCTCGATCTCGAACCACGTGCGACCCTTGTGCGCCACCTGAATCTGTCCGTCGGTGGGCTCGGTGTCCAGCACCCATTCGCGCGAGCCGACCCAGCCGGCATCGATGGCGGCCTCGGAGCCGCGCATAAAGTCCTCTTCGTCGACCGAGAAAATAAGCGAGAAGCCGCGGTGGGGCAGCTCACCATCCGCCGCCACGCGCTCGAGCGTATGGACCAGTGCGGTAATGGCGCAAGCCAGACCACCCTTCATGTCGCAGGCGCCCCGGCCATAGAGTTTGTCGTTGCGCACGGTCGCCCCGAGTGGCGGTGTGTCCGCGTTCCAGCCATCTCCTAGGGTGACGGTATCCATATGGCAGATGTAGACGAGTCGCGCCTCGTCGCTCACACCCGGCACGGTGACCATAAGGTTGCGGCGCCCGGGGAGTACTTCGAGCTCTGCAACCTGCACGGCATCGAGTGCAGGGCTATCAAGCTGCGCCAGCTGCTGTTCAATGAGCCTCTTAATGAAGTGTTCGATCTCGCCTTCGTAGGCGCCCGGGTCCGAGCTATCAATCTTCACGAGCTCCTGCGTAAGCCGCCAGGCAAAGTTCTCATCAACCATATGTAACCTCACAATCAGTTTGCTTCCAAAACCGATTGTAAGCCACCTGGAAGATTCGCGACGTGTGCGTAGCAGTATTAACCGTTCGCAGGCCGAGCCATCGCGTTTGGCGTCCGGGCAGGCTCACAAACGACGCAGTGGGTACGTATCCTTCATGGACGACATGCTGTGCGACATATCTGCCTTTCGGTATCACCGGATACCTCCACAGGTCTTGGCAATAATGCCGGACCTGCCCGATTCTGTGGACGATCCGCGCAGGGAGCATCTTTGTGAGCATCCGCTTGTCAAGTATTTCCTGGGCACTCCGTTACACGTGTTGGCGCAGGGCCTCTGCGGGCGTAAGGGCGGCCGCATTGTCAGGCATGTTTGGAACGGGGAGAGGCCGTTTGGCTCCGTGCGGCAGACAGAGTTTGGCCTCGATGTTGCGTCCCCGCTCTTTACCCTGCTGACCCTGGCTTCCTCGGTCTCAAATGAGCGCCTGATTATGTGCACGTATGAGATGTGCGGCACCTTTGCCGTGTGCAAGATTGCGCCTCAGGTAAAGTCGGCACTTGAGCAGGCGTATGGGAGCCGGTGGGGTGACGCACGGTTGGGCTGGGAAAACGTAAAGGATGCCTCGGGGAATCCAACGGACCTGTGGAAACGACCGCCCTTGATTGAGCTCTCTGAACTTACAGAGTTCGCCAATAAGATCCAGGGGCTCCGCGGTGCTAAATCGTTCACGCGTGCCGCGAAATGCATTACGGGGGTTGTGGCATCGCCGCTCGAGGTCCAGGCTTCGATGCTGTTTGGCCTTACGAGGTTGCGCGGCGGCGAAGGGCTGCGCCTTACCAATAACGTTGAGATTCGCATGACGCGCAGCGCCCGCCTGATTTCGGGGCTTGATAGGCGCTACGCCGATATCCTGCTGTCAAATAAGGACGGCAGCAGAGAGTGCCTGGTTGAATGCCAAGGTAAAGCCATTCACGGATCCATAGAATCCAAGATCTCGGACTCCGATCGAACGACGGCCCTTCAAGCGATGGGATATCCTGTCGTTCTGATGACCTATGGTCAGCTGGTCGACTCCGATGCCTTCCGCGTGGTGATGGAACTCATCATGTCCTATCTCGATGTGCCGTTGAAAGACAAGACGCCGCGGCAGCAGGAGCTCGAACGGCGGCTTCGTGAGGAGATTTTTATCGATTGGGCGGGAATGTAGCCGCGCGGGTGGAAAACGGTCGCGTGAGCTAGGGTTTTGGTCGCAAAAAGGCTTCAATTTCGCCTTTGGATGGCCCTAAAAATGCTATCTAGAATAAGTTGTTTCGGAAAATGGACAGTCAACTTAAATTTGGCATATAGAGATCGATTTTTACCTACTAAAACCACTGATAAAGGTGTTTATCAAAGCAGGTGTGCTTAGTGATTTGGGTAGTACTGTCGATTATCCGAAAAAACTTATTCTGGGTAGCATTTTCAAAACCAGCCGGAGCAACGAAATCGGCCCCCGTTTCGCGAAAACGGGGGCCGAATGAGCTTCATTGCCTGTCTGGCAGGCTTGGCGCCGGCGCTACTTGATCACGCGCACGCGATACATCGAAGGAATCTGCTTGAGCGCCTCGATGGTGCTGCTGTCCAGGTGCTCGTCGGTGTCGAACATGGTGTAGGCGTTCTCGCCGGCAGACTCGTTGGTCATGCGCTGCACGTTGGCGTTGTCCTTGGCCAGGATCGCCGTGATCTGGCCGATCATGTTGGGCACGTTGGCATGCAGGCAGGCGATGCGGCTTGCGGCGCGCGCCTTGCCCATGCTGCAGGCGGGGTAGTTGACGCTGTGCGCGATGTTGCCGTTCTCCAGGTAATCCTTGAGCTCGCTGATGGCCATATCGGCGCAGTTGGCCTCGGCCTCGCCGGTGCCGGCGCCCGAGTGCGTGGTGATAAACGTATTGGGCATCTTGACGGTCTTGGGCGTGGCAAAGTCGCAGCTAAACCAGCTCAGCTTGCCCTCGCGCAGGGCGGCGTCAACGGCGTCCTCGTCAATGATGGTCTCGCGCGCGTAGTTGATGAGCACGGCGCCCGGGGCCAGCAGGTCGATCTGCTCGGTACTGATCATGCCGATGGTGTCGGCCTTGCTGGGCACGTGCACGGTGAGGTAGTCGCAGCCGCGGCAGAGGTCCTCGAGCGTGCCCACGCGCTGCACCTCACGGCTCAGCACCCATGCGTGCTCGACGGAAATGAACGGATCGTAGCCGTAGACGTCCATGCCCAGATCGACGCAGGCGTTGGCGACCTTGGAGCCCACGTTGCCCAGACCGATGACGCCGATGCGCTTGCCCTTGAGCTCACGGCCCACAAAGGCCTTCTTGGCCTTCTCGGCGTCGACCTGAATCTCGGGGTCGTCGGCGTTGTCGCGCACCCAGTTCATCGACTGCACCACGCCGCGGCTCGAGAGCACCAGCATGCCCAGGACGAGCTCCTTGACGGCGTTGCTGTTGGCGCCGGGGGAGTTAAAGACGACGACGCCCTTCTTGGCGTACTCCTCGATGGGGATGTTGTTGACACCGGCGCCGCAGCGGGCGATGGCGCGGATGCCCTCGGGCAGCTCGTAGCCGTGCAGGTCGGTGGAGCGCATCAGGATGGCGTCGGCCTCCTCGGCGGTGCCCACAAACTCGTAGCCCTCGCCAAACTCGACCTTGCCGTCTTTGGTTATGTCGTCGATGGTTTTGATCTTGCGCATGAAAAACTCCTTAGCGGGTTTGTTTATAACAAGTGGTTTGAAGTGGCTGGTCGGCCCGCGGGTTGCGGGCTAGTTAGATCGCGGACTCAAACTATGCTGCGCTTCGAAGTCCTTCATGTACGAGGCCAGTGCCTGCACATCTTCCATGGTTACGGCGTTGTAGACGCTCGCGCGCATGCCGCCCACCAGGCGATGGCCCTTGACGTTTTGAATCTGGTGCTCGGCCGCGCCTGCGACAAAGGCCGCGTCGAGATCGGCGTCGCCGGTGCGGAAGGTGACGTTGGCGATGGAGCGGCTGCCGGCCTGCGTGGTGCCATGGAACAGCTCGCTGTGCTCGAGCAGGTCATAGAGCAGGTTGGCCTTGGCCCAGTTGCGCTCGGCCATGGCGGCTAGTCCGCCGGTCTGCTCAACCCAACGGAACACCTTGCCGCACACGTAGATGCCAAAGGTGTTGGGCGTGTTGAGCATGGAGCCCTTGGCGGCCTGGGTCTTAAGGTCCAGGTACTGCGGCGTCTGCGCAAAGGCTGGGCCATCGGCGATGAGGTCGTCGCGCACGATGACCACGGTCACGCCCGCGGCACCGGCGTTTTTCTGCGCGCCGGCATAGATGAGCCCGTAGCGCTCGACGTCGAGCGGCTGCGACAGAAAGCAACTCGAGACATCGGCGACCAGCGGCACATCGCCGCAAGCGGGCAGCTCGTGGTACATGGTGCCAAAGATGGTGTTGTTCTGGCAGATGTAGACGTAGTCGAGCCCGTCGCCCGCGGCCTCGGCGGCAATGCGCGCGTTGATATTGGCCATGGTGGGAATGCGGTCGAAATTGGTGTCCTCGGAGCTCGCGAGCAGCACGGCCTCGCCGTACTTGGCGGCCTCCTTGTGCGCCTTGTTGGCAAAGTTGCCGGTGACGACGTAGCCGGCGCGGCCGCGGCGCATGAGGTTCATGGGGATGCCCGCAAACTGCAGCGTGGCGCCGCCCTGCAAAAACAGGACACGGTAGTTGTCGGGGATGCTCAGCAGGCGGCGCAGGGTTGCCTCGGCGTCGTCGATGATCTGCTGGTACATGCTAGATCGATGGCTCATCTCGAGCACGGACATGCCGCAACCGCGGTAGTCCATCATCTCGTCGGCGATCTCGGCGAGCACGCTTGTAGGCAGCGCGGCCGGGCCAGCTGAGAAGTTGTGCACACGTGCCATCTTCTAGTTCCCCTCGTAGTCGTTTGAACGTTCGGGATACTTTAGCACAGTGGAGCGCCAGGCGCGACCGCATCACGGTAAAACTCGACCGCGCCGCTATGATTTACAGGATGGTTACATGGGGGAGGGGCGACCTTACCTGATGGCTCGCATCCGATCTGCCTCGGTCTTCGCTTGTTTCCAGGGGCGCACGCGACTGTTGACAAGGTCAGCGTAGCCGCGGGCGATGGAGTGCTGGACTCGTGCCCGCTCGTCGCTCGAGTTGATCTTTTCTGGGCGGCGCCTTGATTTGTCGGGGAATGCGGGCAGTTCGTTCATGAAACAGCCTTTCAAAAAAGAAAATGCCGGGGGGATCCCCCGGCCCTTGACTGCCCTCCATAGCGGAAAGCAGCTCTTTTATACCATGCTGTGGTTGTCTAGCTCAAGTATAAAACACGAAAATATGTTCGTGTGTTTAACGTTTGAGTAACGCCTTAGATTTGCGACGTCTGTCCTGCGTCTAAATCACCGGGATATACCGCGACAAATACTCCTTGAGTGCGGGGTCGCACACATAGAGATACGTTCCCAGCATGCCACGCGTCATGAGGACATAGTAGGCGTTGACGATAATCTTCCGTAGCTCATCTTCGCTCGCCTTTTTCTTTGCGACAGCATCTTTGAAGTTCGCTTTGTTAACGCAGACGGCTCCTTTATCGGTGTCGTAGTAAATGTCTGGCCCCAGAATGACGAATCCGTAATTGAGGTCGTAGCCCTGCACCGTGTGGATGCATCCAACCTCGTTGACGGCGTTGGCAGAATTAACCCAATCCTTTTGGGTTGAGTTCCAACGTTTGGGAATGCCCTCGATGACGATGTCGAAAGCGTCTTTGTGTTTCTTCGTTTCCCACTTCCACGCAAAACCTGCCGTCATGCGGGATAGACCAACTTCTTCTTCCTTGGCTTGCTGCAGGGAACAGAAATCCTCAAATCGGTCGACGATTCCAAACTGGTATCTGGGGATATCGCTGTCCGGATCCCCGGCTCGCGAATCGTAAGGCTCCGATGAAAAGAGTTCGTTGAACTTCATGCCGGTATGCATATACGCCTTGTTGTTGAGTAAGTCATAGACAAAATCGAGGTATTCGTCACCACCGCGTACGCGCATTTGTGTGCTTAGGCTGAACTCTTCAGTTTCAATGCCCGCTTCTTCGAGCTGATTGAGTCGCTGCTCAAGGCCGTCTCGATTGAGCCCGGATGCGCGAACCTGCTGTTTGGGGTCGTAGAACAGGTACGCCTTGTCACAGCATTTGAATATCCAGTCCACCTGGTTGCTCGTATGCGGAAGGCCGAGGCGATCGCAGGTGCTGTAAAAAGCTCCGATGCCGGCGCCCATGCTTAGATAATTACCCAGTCGATGTGCTTCGTCGACAAGTAGGATGTCATAACGATCATTTTTGGTTACGTCACTGGGGCTCAAGATATCGCCAGGCTTTAGCCCTGGAAGGAAGTGCGTGAGTTTCCTGAGGGTCTTCTTCAGAGAATCCATCGGGGTGACAAAACCGACTCGCAGGCCGGAAAGGTTGGGCTCATTTTTGATTTTGAACATGAGACTGATGGCGAGGATTGTTTTACCTGTTCCCGGCGCGCCATTCACGACGGTTATACGTTCTCTTTTTGAGCCGCCATGTTTTGTGTCTTCATGCTCCTGTTCGAGACGTTTATAAATCGTCTCGATCGTTTCGTATTGGTCGGGCGTAAGCGTCTTGAAAGGCGAGAACTTGAACAGATCGGAGTTCTCGAGCTCTTCAATCGGATGAATCGCGTAGTTTTCTTCGCGAAGCTTTGTCCAGAGGTCTCGGAACTTCTGGCGATATTGAGGCCGCTCAAAATAATCGAATTGGGCATAGCCGTTGTTGGCATTGGTGACCTGGTATTTTTCGTCAGCACAGAACAGTTCGATGAGCCTGTTTTCAAACTCAAATGTCGCTGATTGATTGAATGTAGGGTTGTCGATCAGAAGTGTTCGATCGAAATCCTTGTCCACGTTTGCAGCGTGTTGTTTCATACGGCGCTGGTAGTTGGTTGTTTGACCGATGTATGCCGTCTTGTTTCTGCTGTTGGTAAGAATGTAAAGGACGGGCCAACTCTCGTCATGATGGGCTCCAGGCTTTGGCGTGCCAAAGTCCTGAAGCGATTCGCTTGTCTCAAAGGGTTGGGGCAGGGGAAGCGTGTATTGCCGAAGGGCGAACTCATTACTCACGGTGGCCCGCCTTTCTGTATTCGACAGATGATGCGTTGATGGGGTAGCGTTCGCCATTGCGCTTGAGTTTGGACGAAAGCGCCGCTGGCAGGTCGATTTCATTTAAATCAGCGAAACGCAGGAGGAAAAGGAGCGTGTCGGCAATTTCGTCTTCGATGGCTTGGCGTTGCTCGGTGTCTTCGAACATTCCTGCAATGCGCTCGTCGCTCATAAAACGAAAGAGCTGAAGGAGCTCGGAGGACTCAGTTACCATGCCGATGGCAAGCTCTTTTGGCGTGTGATATTTGCGCCAGTCGCGTGCATCACAAAAGTCCCTGACTTGTTCCGTCATGGCATCGAGCTTATCCATCGTCCGTAACCTCCCTGATGTTCATTGTTTTATTATGGCCGTATCTGGGATTTATTGCACATCATTTGGGGCGTGCGGTTTGTTCGGTCGCGATTAGCCGGTAGGAGGTTACACCATGGAGATCGATGTGGACGTAGACCAGCTGCGCGAGAGTCTGCTCGATCGCGCGGGGAGTGCAGCAGGCGTGGGCTTTCCGGCTGCCATGCTCGACGTAGTGGATATCGAGGATGAGTCCCCTCAAGAGCTCCTAGCCCGAGCCGAACGCGAAGGCTTCGACCTCCGTGATTTTGCCGTCGACGATGACTAGGAATGTGACAAGGGTAGCTAATTTGGGACGGTCGTCTGCACCCGCCGCTGCGCGAACATGCAAGATAAGCCGTCGCAATGGAGTCTACTGATCTCGCGACCGTTCTATTTTGACCGCACGCTGGCTAAGTGAGTAGGCTTTATTGGAAATCCTGAGCGCACGACTAATTTGCTTCAACAAACCCGCAGGTCACAGACTTGTGCTTTGGTGACGTGGTCGGCGATTCGGCAAAAGTCTACTCACTTAGTTTTGAGAGGCGCTAATTGTTCGCAACGAGACCCCAGCCGGGGCGATTGGTGCTCAAATGTAGCCAATTCGGGATGGCTGTCCCTTGCCGCTACGACGCCAGGGTGGCGATGACGGCTTCGTCGCCGGCGTATATGAGGGTGTTGCCGTCGGGGATGATCGTTTGGCCGTCGCGTTTGAGCATTACCACAATGAACGGGTGCTTGCCTTGCGGCACGTCGCGCAGGCGCAGTCCTGCCAGGCGACCGTGGGGTGTCACGGTGACCTCGCGCAGCGTAACCTCGGCACGATCTTCAAACGTCGGCGCGGCCATAACCAGAAGGTCCCCTTCTTCAATTACGGTGTCGCCGTTGGGCAGCACCGGGTGTGCACCGTCGCGCAGCACCAGGACCACCAGCATGTCCGTGGCGCTGCCAATATCGGCGAGCGAACGTCCGGCAAACGGATGACCCGTGCCCACCTTGAGCTTGACAAACGACATGCCGTCCTCGTCGCGGTAGTCGTTAAACGTACGGCGCACGTCGCCGGACGCATCGATCATGTCGAGCTTTTTCGCCACCGCCGGCAGCAGCGAGCCCTGCACCACAATGCTCGACACGGCAATCACAAACACCAGGTCAAACAGGTCGTGACCGCCGGGAACGTCGGCCACCACGGTAAAGAGGCTAAACACGACCGAAGCCGCGCCACGCAGGCCCGCCCAGCTTACGAGCGCCACCTGGCGGGGGTTTGTCTTATAGGGCGCCAACAGCAGACCGACGGCGATGGGGCGGCTCACAAAGAGCATAAACGCCATGAGCGCCAGGCCGGGTAGCAGCACTTGCGGCAGGCGCGCGGGCGTCACGAGCAGGCCGAGCAAGAAGAAGATCGTCATCTCTGCCATCTCGGTAAGGGTGTCAAAGAAGTGCGCCATCTCGACCTTGCCGGTGATGTCGCTGGCGCCTAGCACAATGCCGGCAAGGTACACGGCTAAAAAGCCGTTGCCGCCTAGGTAGCTCGGCAGCGCGTAGGCGACGATCGCCACGGCGAACAAAAAGATGGTCTGCGCGCCCTCGGCTGTTGCGTGCGCGCGCTCGATCAGGCGGCCCGATGCCCAGCCGATGACAAGGCCCAGCCCCACGCCCAGGATGATCTGCTTGGCGAGCAGCACAGGGATGTTAATGTCGCCGCCGGCCGCAAGGGTTGCAAGCACGGCGGTGAGCATGTAAGCGACGGGGTCGTTGGAGCCCGATTCGACCTCGAGCAGCGAGTCAGTGCCACCTCTCAGCGACAGACTGTGCTCGCGCAGCACGCTAAAGACGCTCGCTGCGTCGGTCGACGCCACGACCGAGCCCAGCAGCAGACCGCCGATCCAGTCGAAGCCTAGCGCGAAGTGTGCAAAGGCGCCCGTGATGCCGGCGGTAATGACGACGCCGAGCGTGCTCAGCAGCACCGCGGGCACGGCGACAGGCTTGGCGCGGTCGATGTTGGTGTTAAAGCCGCCGTAGAACATGATGAACAGCAGCGCCGTGCTGCAGACGGTTTCGGTAAGCGCGTAGTCGCTAAAGTCAATGTGCGCCGGACCGTTGACGCCCAGCAGCATGCCCAGCGCGATAAAGATGAGCAGGGTGGGGAAGGGGAGCTTTTTGCCGACGGGTTTGATGGTCAGGCACAAAATAATGACGAGGCCGATAAAAAGAAGTATCTGGCTCATGGATAGTGTCCGCTCCTGGGAGGTTGGCGTGGCACGGTCAGTTATCTGCGGTTATTTGTACCCAAAGATGGTGGGTTTATGGGAACGGATTGCGGGCGTGCGCATTTTCGACACGAGGCTGCGGCGTGTGCGACGTTGGTCGGGAATCAGCTGCCGGCGGTGCACCGAGAACGGCGCGCCCGGGCGTGCGGCTGCTAACGACCGTTGGCGACGCGTGGCCCTTCCCAGCTTTATTGCAACGGAGTACAATGGGTAACGTTTAAGTTCAACTTGAAGTTTTAGTTGTGGCTCCGGGCTTCGGCCGTAATGCAGGGAAAGGCGTTCCATGGCGATCTATGTGACATCCGATGCTCACGGGCACGTGCGCGCGCTGGACGAGGCCCTTTCCAAGATCTCGCTAACGTCCGACGACACGCTGTACGTGTTGGGTGACATGATCGATCGCGGTCCCGATCCGGTCGGCGTCATCAACTTGGTGCGATCGCTGCCCAACGCTCGCGTGCTTAAGGGTAACCACGAGCAGATTATGCTCGACGCGATCATCGGCCAGGACCCGCTTGATGCTGAGACCTGGGACATCAACGGCGGTTGGACCACGCGCCAGCAGCTCAACGATATGGAGTTTGAGGCATACGAGGAGCTGGTGCGCTGGGCTGCCGCCCTGCCGCTCTATGCGGTGGCAGAGACTGCTGAGCGTCCGTATTTGCTGGTGCACGCCGGTATTCAGACCGAGGCAGCGCGTGCGTTTTTGCTTGAACATGGTGTCGATTGCGGTGACGGCAGGGGAGCGGTCGATGTCGATAGCGAGCTGCTGCAGCAAATGCTTGCCGTGCAGTCGTCCGATGACTTGCTCTGGATTCGCCATGGCTATTGGGATGCCCCGACGGGGCTGCTATCTGCCGAGGGCAAGGGTCCGGTCGTGGTGAGCGGCCACACGCCCACGGTGTCGCTCGGGCGTTATTGCGAGGTGGGCGGCCTGGCAGGGCTCGATGAGGAGTCGGGCCGCGGGCAGATTGTGCGCCTGGGTGGCGAGGATACCGCCGGCGTTCCCGACCGCATCGACATCGACTGTGCCGCCGCCACCGGCTCCGAGTTCGGCCGCGTCGGCATCCTGCGCCTGGATGATGGTGCGGAGTTCTATGCGAACATTCTGCCCGGCGAATAATCGGTGCAAAGGGTAGCTAATTTGGGACGGGGCTTTTTTGACTACTTTTGCCCTTCTGCCCATCAAATGATTTTTCTGGGACGTGGATTACATAATCATTTGGATGCCCGCTGGCTAAGTGAGTAGACTTTTTTGGAAATGCCGAGCACCCAACATATTTGCCTCAATAAAACCGCAGGTCACAGACTTGTGCTTTGTAGGTGTGGTCGGGGATTCGGTAAAAGTCTACTCACTTAGTTTTGCGTGATGCATATTGTCCGCAACGAGACCCCAGCCGGGGTGATTCCATCGCAAATTCCGGTGACCGGGGCGGCTAATTAGACGCCGTACGGATTCCGGTCCCTCTCTATGCGCTGGCGGATGTGGGCGTACTCGACAATCAACAGCACCAGCAGTAGGGCCATGATAGCCAGGTAGCTCACGACGGCACCCATCAGCCCCAGTAGGTTGATGAGGATCATCGGGAGCACCACGCTCACGGCAAAGCAAATGAGGTAGATCTTGGTGACATCGCCGGCGTGGCGCAGCACTGTGATAATGGCGTAGATAAAGTCGATGGCTGCGGTGATGCCGCCGGCGACGACCATCAGCAGCGCCAATGTGCGGTAACGCTCAAAGTTGAGGCCGTACATAAAGCTCATAAGGGGAATGCCGGGGCCTGCCATAAACGCGGCGCATGCGCCAGTGAAACCCAAGATCAGCGCCATGACGGCGACAATAATTAAGTCAAAGCGGCGACGCTTGCGCGGGTTAGCCCAAATGCTCGACAAACGCAAGAGCTGCGGTTTATAGATAAATCCAATGCTCAGCAAAATGGCCTGCGCCGGAAAGAATAGGGCATTAAAATACAGCTGATATTTGTAGGCCAGCGTGCCTTCCATCACAAATTTGGGCATGCTCTCGATAAGGTTAAACAAAAAGAGCGCGCCAAAGAGCGGGGCGCACTGCGCAAAAAGGCGGCCGACTTCGCGTATGCTCACGCGACGCGATTTTTCGGTTTCGAGCAGGGCGAGCGGGGCGGTGACCAGCACGAGTGAGGCAATGGCGGCGACGCCCATGGCCATGGCCGCGATGGGCATGCTGCGCGTAAGGAACAGCGCCACGCTAAAGACCGCGATGACGCCGGCGGAACGCAGCGTTTGGCTCATGCCGGCCAAATAGAGCTTGTCGGCCTGCTGCAGGCGGCCCTCGTACACGTCCGCCACGCCGTCGATTACCTTATACAGGTAGACGCCCAGGCCGATCGTCGCCATGTGCGCGTCGTAGCCGCGGGCGCTGCTGTATGCAAGGCCGCAGCCTAGGGCGATCGCTCCGCAAAGCCAGCGGTTGAGCTGGTAGGAGGCAAAGGACGTCTTCTCGTCGATGTCCGAGACCTGAAAATTGCGCACGCCGTAGTTGCACGCGATCATGATGAGCGTGCCGGTGACAAAGGCGATGGAGAACTTGCCGGCTTCCTCGGCGCCTACAAGCTGCGTAGACACGATAGTGAGCAGCGGAAACGCCATGCCCCACACGGCGGTGCCGAGGGTGTTCCAAAGGTAGTCGCGACGGGTGGCGTGCTCCTCGTATTCGGCTTCCTGCATGGAGAAACCGCCGCCGTAGACGGCGCCGAGCAGGCGGTTCCACCAGGCATTGACCATGCGGCGGACAGGACCGGGCTGGCGATCGCGCTCGCGCCGACGACGCGCGGCTTGGCCGCTATTTGGCCCGCCGGCGTTGCGCTGACTCAGCTCCTGGATACGCGCGAGCTCCTCGGCGGTGTGCGATGCGGGGAAGAGGCCGTTCTCGATGCGTCCGCCCTGTCCGTGGGCCCCGCCCGATACAGCGGGGTTGGCGATGCCGTTGCGGCGGGCGATGGCGCGGCGGATGCTATCGAGGGGCGAGATGCTCAAGGCGGGTCCTTTCTATTGCTGCGTTCTAGTATAGACGCGACGGTGTCACTCATGTTTTTGAACGGATTGTTCAATATTTTCGGGGGGCGGCAGTAAATTGTCGGTGAGCGTGCGGTATCCTGTTGAAGTTATGTGATACCACGATGCCGCCCGCGCGGCACCAAGGAGCTTCTACCTATGGACGTCGCCGCATTCTTGCTGGCTCTTGTGCCGATCATTTGGCTTGTCGTGATGCTGCTGTGCTTTAAATGGCCAGCTTGGAAAGCCGCCATCGGATCGTTTGTCCTTTCGTGCGTGCTTGCCTTCGCATGGTGGCACCTGCCGACAGCGCAGATCGCGACCGCCTCGCTCGAAGGCTTTTTGATGGCCCTGTGGCCCATCGTTTTGGTAATCATCGCCGCGGTGTTCACGTATAACCTGTGCGTTCGCACGGGCGCCATGGACGTGATCGGCAGCATGATCACCTCCATCAGCAGCGATCGCCGCCTGCTGGCGCTGCTTGTGGCCTGGTGCTTTGGTGGCTTTATGGAGGGCATGGCCGGTTTTGGCACCGCCGTCGCTATTCCCGCCGGCATGCTCGCGGGCCTGGGCTTTGAGGCCGTGCCCGCCGTGCTCATCTGTCTGCTGGCCAACGGCGTGCCCACGCCCTACGGCTCCATTGGCATTCCCACGGTGTCCGTTGCCGGTCTGGTGGGCCTGGACCCGCTGCATTTGGCGACCGTTCAGATGGTGCAGCTGGCGCCTTTCTTTGCGATGATGCCTCTGTTTATCGTGCTGGTTGCGGGTCGTGTCGCCGATGACCAGGGTAATGTTGCGGGCGTTGCCGAGCGCCTGAACGGCGTGGCGGGCATCGCCGTGCTCTCCGGCGTGTCCTTTGCCGGTGCGGCTCTTGTCGTTGCCATGTTTGTGGGTCCCGAGCTTGCCGTCGTCGTCGGTTCCATCGTTTCGCTCGCGCTGACAGCTGCGCTTGCCATGCGTGCCGAGAAGTCGGGGCATCTGGACGCACGCTTCCACATGAATATCGAGGCCGGCGAGCAGCTCACCGCTAAGTCGGCGCTTTCGGCTTGGTCGTGCTTCATCCTGATCTTTGTGCTGCTGTTGGGAACGTCTAACCTGGTGCCTGCCGTGCATGCTGCGCTCGCACCGTTTGCGAGCCAGGTGCAGGTGTATTGCGGCGAGAACCCCGGCACGCTCACGTTTTCGTGGATCAACACGCCGGGCGTCTGGATTTTCCTGGCGGCGTTTGTCGGCGGCGCCATTCAGGGTGCTTCGCCGCGCATGATGGGCAAGGTACTGGCCGCGACCGTCAAGCAGATGATGCCGACGGTCATTACCATGCTTTCGGTTCTGGGCTGTGCCAAGGTTATGGGCTATGCGGGCATGATCTCTTCGATTAGTGCGTTTTGCATTGCGGTCGCCGGTGGCCTGTACCCGATTCTGGCTCCGTGGATCGGCGCGGTCGGTGCGTTCGTGACCGGTTCGGGCACGTCTTCTGGCATGCTGTTTGGTCCCATCCAGAGCCAGGCTGCCACCGCGCTGGGCGTGAGCGACTACTGGATGGTCGCGCTGAACGCGCTTGGCGTCGCCGCCGGCAAGATGATCTCGCCGCAGACGCTCGCCATCGGCCTGGCCGCCGTGCACGTGCGCGGCAAGGATGCCGAGCTCCTGGGCGCGGTCCTGCCCTACGCCGCCGGCATGCTGGTCCTCATGAGCGCCATCGCCATGCTCGGCCAAGGCCTGCCGCTATAGTTGGCACTTAGGGACGCTTCTTTTGTGCCGGCATCCGGGGACACTCCTTGAATGTTGCCTGTTCAAGAGTGTCCCCAACGACTCGTCGTTTAAGAACGTCCCCAATGACTAGGCCGCTTGCCTGGGATTTTTGACCGTTGGGCGGGCTTGCCGCCCTTGCCGCAAAAACGTTTTTGCATATCGGGTACAACGAACTTTACGTGAGTAAAGTGCGCGTCGCGCCCGCGTGACGCGCTTTTAAAGGAGGCCCCATGCCTGGTGTTACCCCTGCAGAAGTTCTGTCCAACTTTGGTATTACGCTGGTCGAAGATCCCGCCGAGAATCAGCCGCGTCTGCTGGTCGATCTACCTGCTGCGGAGCTCGTCGAGCACGCCATCCGCCGTGAAGAGGGCCGCATGGCATCCAACGGCGCGCTGGTAATCGAGACGGGGGAGCGCACCGGCCGTTCTCCCAACGACCGCTTTATCGTTGACACCCCCGATGTTCACGACAAGATCGCCTGGGGCGCCGTCAACCGCCCGCTTTCGATTGAGAGCTACGAGGCCATCAAGGCCGGCATCGTCGACTACCTCAACGAGCGCGACGTGTTCGTCACGCGCGGCATGGCGGGTGCCGACCGCAACCACACGCGTCGCCTGCTCGTTGCCTGCGAGCGCGCGAGCCAGGCGCTCTTCATTAAGCAGATGCTCGCCCGTCCGCTCGCTCGCGAAATTGCGCGCACCGGCGAGCCGGACTTTTGCGTGCTCGCGGCACCCGGGTACCAGTGCGACCCCGCCATCAAGGGCCTCAACTCCAGCGCCGCCGTGGTCATCAACTTCCAGGAGCGCGTGATTCTGGTTGCCGGCACCGGCTACTCCGGTGAGATTAAAAAGTCCATCTTCAGTGTCATGAATTACCTGCTACCCGTCGAGGACGATGTGCTGCCCATGCATTGCTCGGCCAGCATGGATCCCGTCACGCACGAGACCGCCGTGTTCTTTGGCCTGTCCGGCACCGGCAAGACCACGCTTTCGGCCAATCCCACGCGCCTGCTGATCGGCGACGACGAGCACGGTTGGTCCGACATGGGCATCTTCAACATCGAGGGAGGCTGCTACGCCAAGTGCGAGGGCCTGGACGAGTTTCACGAGCCCGAGATCTTCAACGCCGTTCGCTTTGGCGCGATCTGCGAAAACGTGGTGCTCGACGAGAACCGCAAGCCCAACTACGATGACGTCTCGATCACGCACAACACGCGCGTTGCCTATCCCGTCGAGCATATCCCCAACGCGTGGACCAAGGGCATGGGCACCACCCCGAGCGTCGTGCTGTTTTTGACCTGCGATGCCTTTGGCGTGCTGCCGCCTATCTCGCGCCTGACGGCCGATGCCGCCATGTATCACTTTGTGACGGGCTTCACCGCAAAGATCCCCGGTACCGAGGTCGGCGTCACCGAGCCCACGCCCACGTTTTCCTCGCTGTTCGGAGAGCCGTTTATGCCGCTCGATCCCATGGTCTACGCCAAGATGCTCGGCGAGCGTATCGCCGACGGTCGCACCCGCGTCTATCTGCTCAACACCGGCTGGATTGGCGGCGGTTATGGCGTGGGCCATCGCATCGAGCTTGCCTACACGCGCGCCCTGGTCGCACGCGCCCTCGACGGTACCATCGAGGACAGCGAGTTCTTGCACGACGATATCTTTAATGTCGACATTCCCACCACGTGCCACGGTGTGCCGGACGGCATCCTGGTGCCGCGCCAGTACTGGCAGAGCACAGCGCGCTACGACGAGGCCGCGCACAACTTGGCGGTGATGTTCGAGGAGAACTTCGAGAAGAAGTACTCGCACCTGCCCGAGTCCGTCAAGGCCGCCGGCCCGCACGCTCAGGTGTCCGCCGAGGCCCGTCATCGCGGCCGCGGCCTGCTGGGACTCCGCCACTAGCGTCGCCACAGACCCAAAACCACCATAAAGGGGGCACCTTTGTGGTGGTTTTGCTCGTGTGGATGACTCGGGTTACAATGCGCCTGACATATCGTCCCCTTCTCCGGATGGGGACAGCGTAAGCGCTCTTGTGACGGCACCGTAGGACTTTGAAGGTGGCCGTTGTAGGGGCGCTTTTTGTTTAGGCGCTCGCGTTGGCGCGAATTGCGAAAGGAGCACGTATGAAGAGCTTTGTTGCCGAGGATTCATTTTGGGAGCTATTTCCACAGGCGGCGGTCGGTGTTGTGGTCGTGGAGGGCATGAAGCCCGCGGCTCAGATTCCTCAAGAGGACGTGGACGCGATTGCGGCGCTGCTCGATCGCGCCAATATCGATGCGGAGCGTCATCTGACAAGCGATACCATCAGCGAGAACGCGCCGGTCAAGGCTTGGCGCGAGGCCTATCGCCTGTTCAAGACTAAAAATGGCGCCCGCTGCTCGATCGAGAACTTGCTCAAGCGCGTGCTCAAGGGCAAGCCGGTCGGTCATATCACACCGGCGGTGGATATTTACAACACGGTTTCGCTGACCTACGCGCTGCCCGTGGGAGGCGAGGATTTGCACGCGATTGAGGGAGACCTTCGCTTGAAGGTGACCGACGGTGGCGATGCGTTCTTGCCGCTTGGCGAGGAGGCAGATGATCCGACGCTGCCCGGCGAGCTCGCCTACATCGATGATGCGGGTGCCGTGTGCCGCTGCTGGAACTGGCGCGACGGCGTTCGAACGGCCCTGTCCGACGATTCTGCCGATGCGTTCCTGGCGATTGAGTGTGTTGAACCCGAGCGAATGGGGGACTGTCAGGCCGCGATCGATCGCTTAGCCGAGCTGCTTGAGCGCTATCTGGGAGCGACGGTTGTCGTTAAGACGCTTGTGACCCGCGATAACCCGCGCGTGGAACTCTAGCGGCGCCTAGAACCTATTGATGCCCCAAACCACCACAAAGGTGCTATCCCCTTTGTGGTGGTTTTTATGTTGATGAGTTAACAATTGGGATATTTGGGTACGGGGGTTCGGGCATGCGGCTAAGATGTTTACCCGTTAGCATTATGCAAGCGAAAGGCGGTCGTCTCCCATGCAGCAGAGCGACGAGACACGTTTTGAGGATTTTGTCGGACTGATTAGCGGGCTCTACAAGGAGATCCAGCGCATTAAGGCATCTGAGGGCGCAAGGCTGGGCCTTAAGGGTTCCGATATCATGTGCCTGTACTATCTTGAGCGCAGCAAGGACGGCCTGACTGGTGCCGACCTCGCCCGCATGGCAGGCGTGACCCGCGCTGCCGTTTCGCGCACGCTGGCGCATCTGGAAGAGGGCGGCTACGTCGAGGTCGACGATTCGGGCGATGCCGCCGTTAAGTATCGCGCCCCGGTTCGCCTGACCACGTTGGGCGGCGAGAGCATGAATGAGGCCGATCGCATTATTCGCGAGGTGCTCGATGCCACCGGCAAGGCCATGGGTGTGGAGCAGCGCGAGCAGATGTACGCGTCGCTGCGTACGATTCTCGACACCCTGCGCGAGCTGTAGGGCCGCCTAGGCATTTGCTTCCCATTAACAACTGCATCGTCCCGTTTGAGCGCGTATACCGTGCCGGGGCATTGCTGTCAAAATTCCCTGCGCGGGACCTGCGCAAGAAAGGATTCGCTATGTCCGTCCGCATTATTACCGATTCCGCAAGCGATATGTCGCCGGCGGAGCACCCGGCACTGGCTGTTTTGCCACTGTCCGTTACCTTTGGCACCGATGTGTACATGGATGGCGTCGACATCAATCACCAGCGCTTTTACGAGATGCTCGTGGAGCGCGATGAGCTGCCCAAGACCGGCCAGGTCAACCCGTACGCGTTTTCGCAGGCTATCGCCGAGGTTCGTGAAGCCGGCGATGAGGCCGTGATTATTACCGTGGGCGCTAAGCTTTCCGGCACAAATCAGAGTGCCCGTACCGCACTTGCCGAGGCACCGGGCGGCGATGTGTTCGTGGTAGACAGCAACAACGTCACCCTGGGCGAGCGCGTGCTGGTCGAGTATGCCCTGCGCTTGGTGGACGAGGGCCGTAGCGCGGCCCAGATCGCGGCGGCGGTTGAGGCCGTGCGCGACCGCGTGGTGGTTATCGGCCTGCTCGAGACGCTGGAGTACCTGGTACGCGGCGGTCGCCTGTCTGCTGCGGCCGGCGCCGTGGGTACGCTGCTCAACGTAAAGCCCGTGGTGGCTGCCGAGGACGGTCTGATCGTGCAGCTGGGCAAGGCGCGCGGTTCCAAGAACGGTCGCAACCTGCTGAACCAAAAGGTCGAAAAGGCGGGCGGCGTCGACTTTTCCATGCCGCTGGCGCTCGGCTATACGGGCCTTTCGGATGCGGTGCTCAGGAAGTATATCGAGGATAGTGCCGCGCTGTGGGCTGGCCACACCGAGGGCGAGCTGCCCGTTCACACCATCGGCGCCACCATCGGCACCCATGTAGGCCCCGGTGCCGTAGCCGTAGCCTTCTTCCAGCCTGCCAACTAACCGACCTGCCAAAAAGGGACAGGTTTATTTTGGCAGGTTTTATCTGGGCAAACGCTATCTGCCATGCCATGTGATCCCTCGGCGATGACGGGGTTGCGGACCATCGGCCTCACGGAGGCCGCAAATGATCAGCAACCCTGCCGTCCCCGAGGGATCATTTGATTTATGCTGTTGCGGGCGGAAAGGAGCATCGATGGCGTCTGAGGGCTTTTTTGAGCGGGTGTACGAGGTAGTCGAGCAGATCCCTGAGGGGATGGTTGCCACGTACGGCCAGGTGGCGCTGCTCGCCGGCCGTCCACGAAGTGCGCGGTACGTGGGGTATGCCCTGCATAGCAATCCGTGCCCCGGCGAGATTCCCTGTCACCGCGTGGTGTTTGCCGATGGTCGCATTTGCGAGGGCTTTGCGTTTGGCGGCCCCGATGCTCAGCGCGAGCTCCTGCTGGGGGAGGGCGTGACGTTTGTCGACCCCATGCACGTCGACTTGGCCGCCTGTCGTTGGCCAGCAGGGCTCTAGCGGCTCTGCCGTGGCCAAAACCACCACAAAGCTGGCTGTCCTCTTTGTGGTGGAACGCTGGCTCCATTGATGTTTCCCCAGATAAAACCTGCCAAAATAAACCTGTCCCTAATTGTCAGGTTTAACGGGGTTAACTTATGCAGAAGGTGTGGCGGTGGATATTGATGCTGCAAAGTAAACCACGGGGAACTATATTGTATTCAACAACGGAGCAGGCAATAGGCGATGAAAAAGCCTGCCCTGTTGAGTTTGATTCGCATTCCTCCCCTCTGTGCGATTCAACGGTGTACTTCAGGAAAGCGCCCGTCGGCTGCCATGGTCGGCGGGCGCTTTCCTGTAAGCATGGGGCAAACCCATCAGGTCTGTTATCCCATAATGAGGTACTGACGTTTGGTTTTAGGGGGGGCACTAACTTTGATTGTTAGTCCCGCTTACAGCAACCGATCTTGGTAAATCCCTGCGGCGCTTCTTCGCCTGCGGGGATTCTTGGGCTGTCGCTTCCCAGATATGCTTCTACATGCCGCGCGAACGCTTGCCACGACCACTCGTCTTTATCGGCCTCAAGCCGATCGGGAGAAATCGCGTTGAACAGGCACGTTGGAATCTCGTGCTCGTGCAGATTCTTAGCGATACACGGTGTGCAGCCCTTCTCGTGGTTGACAGGGTTAAATGGGCATTTCCGGTCGTTGCAGGTACAAAACGCAACTGAGCTCATGGGACTCCTTCCGGTCGGTCGGGTCTGCCGTAAAAGCTGCCGCATGTTAAACAATAGGGTGTCATTGCTTAACAGGATATAGCCTCAAGGTGCTTGCGACTTAGGGGTTCTGCCAAGCGGCTGAATATCTCGGCGACCGACCTCTGAAGAAAACAAAACCGCCGCAACGAGGATTGTGCCAATCGCGGCGGTTTAGTTTGAGTGTTGTTTATTGCTCTCGACTAGTACACCATGCCCATGGCGTCCTGAACCTCGGCCAGGGTCTGCTCGGCGATCTCGTTGGCACGACGGTTGCCCTCGTGCAGCACGTCCTTCACATAGTCCAGATCGTTCTCATAGCGCTGGCGACGCTCGCGGATCGGTGCGAAGTACTCGTTGACGGCCTCGGTCACGTACTTCTTGAGTTGGCCAGAGCCACCCATGCCAATCTCCTCGGCAATCTCGACCTCGGAGCGGCCGGTGCAGATGGCAGCCGTCGAAAGCAGGCCGGACACGCCGGGGCGGTTCTCGGGATCAAACGTAATCATGCGCTCGGAGTCGGTCTGGCTCTTCTTGATGCGCTTGGCCGTCTCCTCGGCGGTCATCGAGATATTGATGGCGTTGCCGTAGCTCTTGCTCATCTTGCGGCCGTCCAGGCCGGGCAGCAGCGGGGTCTCGGACAGCAGCGCGTCGACCTCGGGGAACACCTTGCCGTAGCGGTTGTTAAAGCGGCGGGCGATGGTGCGGGTGAGCTCGATGTGCGGCAGCTGGTCGCGACCGACGGGCACAACGTTACCCTTGCAGAACAGGATGTCGCAGGCCTGGTGTACCGGATAGGTGAGCAGAAGGCCGGTGAGCTCGTGGCCCGAGGCCTCCATCTCGGCCTTGACGGTGGGGTTGCGCGCCAGCTCGGCCTCGGAGACCAGCGACAGGAACGGCAGCATGAGCTGGTTGGCGGCGGGCACGGCGGAGTGCGTGTAGATCATGGTCTTGTCGGGGTCGATACCGCAGGCAAGGTAGTCCATGACCATGTTATACACGTTGTCCTGGATGTGCTCGGTGGTGTCGCGGTCGGTGATGACCTGGTAGTCGGCAATGAGCACGTTGGTCTTGGCGCCCATATTCTGCAACTCCACGCGGCCCTTGAGGGTGCCAAAGTAGTGGCCTAGGTGCAGACGGCCGGTGGGGCGGTCGCCGGTAAGCATGGTGAACTTCTCGGGCGTCTTGGCCAGGCCCTCGCGAATGGCGTTGCTCTTTTGCAGCGCGACTTCGTAGCTGTTCTCGTTTGGCATGATTGCTCCTAACGTATGTTCATGGGTCAAGATGATAACGCGTTTATTGAGAGGGGCGGGCGAAAGTGGGCAGGGGGGGGTGGTAAGGCGAGACATGCGTGGCGGTCGAGGCGCGGTCACGAGCGGCCGACGGTAAGCAGAGCGACCTTCTGCAGCAAACCTTAATGCCTGTGGTGGCGCTCTCCCTTACGCTCCTCGGCCGCTTGCTCCTCCTGCTTAAAGGCGGGGTCGTCGGGGGTTATCAGCTCGTCTTCGTGCGTGCGCTTGTTGTAATGGTGGCGTAGCACGGGCTCAAACAGGTGCAGGTGCTTGGCGAAGGCTGCCGAGCCAATGCCAAGGACGGTAAAGATGAGCACGCGCATGGGGACTTCGACCTGGTTGATGGCGGCCGCACCGGCCGAAAGCAGGACACACCAGGCATAGATAAGCAGCACAGCCTGCTTCTGGTTATAGCCCTCTTGAATGAGGCGGTGGTGGATGTGGCCTTTGTCGGCCTGCCCAATGCTAATGTGGGCGCGCTTGCGGCGCACGATGGCGCTAAACGTGTCGATGATGGGCACACCGGCAACGATGAGCGGAATGATAAGCGAGGTGAGCGCGGCGGTGCGGCTCACATTAAGCAGCGAAATGGAACCAAGCGCAAAGCCCAGCAGCAGCGACCCCGAGTCGCCCAGAAAGATGCTCGCGGGGTTGAAGTTGTAGCGCAAGAAGGCCAGGCAGGCGCCAAACAACGCGATGGAGAGCGCGGCGGCATCGATGCGGCCCGAGAGAACGGCCATCGAGAACATCGTGAACGATGCGATGCCGCAGATGCCTGTGGCCAGGCCATCGAGGCCGTCGATAAGGTTGATAATGTTGGTGAACGCCACCAGGTAGACCACGGTGATGGGGTAGGCAAGCCAGCCGAGCATAATCTCGCCGGGGGCAAGCGGGTTGAGGATGACGCCGATTTTTAGGCCACCCACGCAGGCGATGAGCGCGGCGAGGACCTGGCCGGCGAGCTTTTGCTTGGGCTTAAGCTGGAAGACGTCGTCGATCGCGCCGGTCGCAAAAATGACGGTAAAAGAAAGCGCCAGCATGGGGTAGCTAATGTGCAGGCGCGGATGCGGGACCAAGACGGGCGGCCAGCCCAGATGCCAGGTGCCCATAATCTGAACGATGCAGGCAACGACCAGGCCCAAAAAGACCGCCGTACCTCCCAAGCGCGGGATGGGCTTGGTGTTGATACGGCGTTTTGAAGGATAGTCAACGGCGTCGAGCTTGATTGCCAGACGTTTAACCAGGGGCACCGTAAGGAAGGTCGTGATATATGCCGCGGCTGCCACGCAAAGGAACGGTATGTAGCTCGTGGATGAAGCCATGTATCAAAAACCGCCAAGCGTCGAAGGAAAAGGTCAAAGGATGCCATGCCGCAAAGGGTATAGCTGACCCATGATACTCGACCAAAGGGGGTGCGGGGAATCGCGCCGATCGATAATCACGCGCTTACCAGATATTGGGATGGTGGCGGGGGTTCTGCCGAGTGCCGTTGGGTGTCATACGGGATCTGCGATGGCTATTTTTGGCAAAAACGGCAAAAGAAAACCACCCCCCACGTTACGAAAATGAACCCACCTAAAACAGGTGGGTGCCCTCATCGACCGTTCCAGCGTCCTTAACAACGAAGGATACCTGTACTACGTACGACTGTGTGGGCTCCCTAAATAAACGCGACGGTTCACCCAGTTGCTCCGCGGGGGGCGGAATACTTACATCATAAAGCTGCACTTTATCGATTCCAGTCTTGACATTACAAAAATCGTGTCGGACGATTACGGCGCCTTGGGCTCGAGCCGTCTGCGCGGTTGGTCCTTTTGCGTTTGAGCTGCTGAATCGTTGTTTTGGAGCATGTTTTTATGCCGACGTCGTTGACCGAACTTTTTTCGCCCGCCTGCCATTTGTGTCCGCGCCGTTGCGGTGCGGCGCGCGATGAGGGTGCGCGCGGCGTATGCGGTGCTAACGACACGCTCAAGGTGGCCCGTGCGGCGCTTCATATGTGGGAGGAGCCGCCTATCTCGGGCGAGGCCGGTTCGGGCACGATTTTCTTTAGCGGCTGCTCGCTCAAATGCGTCTATTGCCAGAACCACGAGATCTCGACGGGCAATTTTGGGATTGAAATTTCGCCCGAGCGCCTGGTCGAGATTATGTTGGAGCTGCAGGACCAGGGTGCAAACAATATTAACTTGGTGACGGCGACGCACTACGCGCACCTGCTGCCGGCTGCGATTGCCGCGGCACGGGCGCGCGGACTGGTTGTTCCAATCGTCTACAACACAAGCGGTTATGAGCGCGCGAGTGCCGTGGCGGCGCTCGGCGATCTGGTCGATGTGTGGCTAACCGACTTTAAATATGCCGATGCGGGGCTTGCGCAGTCGCTCTCCCACATTAAGGACTACCCGCGTGTGGCCGTGTCGGGTTTGGCGCAAATGGCGCGCGAGATTGAGCGCCGTGGGGGAGAGCTGGTGGACGAGGATGGGCTCATGAAGCGCGGCATGATCGTGCGTCACCTGGTGTTGCCGGGACATGCGGACGATTCGTGTCGCGTGTTGGACCTGGTGTGGCAGACGGTGGGTGATGTGCCGATCTCGGTCATGAACCAGTACACGCCCAATGCGCTCATGCGCGAGCAGGGCGGCGACTTGGCGCGAGCCGTGACGCGCGAGGAGTACGAGCGGGTGCTCGACCATGCCGACGACCTGGGCTTTACGACGATGTTCTGGCAAGAGGGCGGCGCGGTAGACGAGAGCTTTACCCCAGCGTTCGACACTACCGGCGTCCTCACCAGCGCAAAGTAGCTCTTTTGAGCAGTCTTTTTGGGACGGGGCTATTTTAGCTGCCCCTGCCGTTAATCGTCCAAATCGTTTTCGCTATCTGCCTGGGTAGCTAAAATAGCCCCGTCCCAAAAAGACTGCTCCCGGTGGGGGTCGAGCTACCATCCGAAAAGTAGTCAAAAAAGCCCCGTCCCAAAAAGACTGGGTATTGGGCGTTGACAGTTGGCGAGCCGTAGGTAAAATAACAACTTGTCCTGGGGACGTAGCTCAGTTGGGAGAGCGCTGCCGTCGCATGGCAGAGGCCGAGGGTTCGACTCCCTTCGTCTCCACCCTTGGATTTGATAAGCCGTCGACATTGTGTCGGCGGCTTTTTTTGAAAGAAAGGGCTGCACTATGGCCGAGCTTGATTCCCAACCATTGTCCGACGAGGAGCGCGCCGAGTTGGAAGAGCTCCGCGCTGAGAAGGCCCGCCGCGAGGCCCAGGAAGAGGCCCGGCGCGAGCGTGAGGAGCTGGCCGCCCTGCGTGCCGAGCATGCGAAGGCCGAGGAGGCCGCTGCCAAGGCCGCATCCGAGCGCAAGCCCGCGCCCGCGCTCAAGCCCGCCGCTGCGAAGCCTGCGCCTGCTGCACCCAAGCCTCAGCCTAAAAAAGCCGCCCGCCCCAAGCCCGCCGAGCCCAAGCCGAGCCGTGACGAGATGACGTTTGCCCAGCGCATGGTCACTTCTAAGGAGCCCACGGCCGAGGGCGAGATCCCCGGTATGGCCCCGGCTCAAAAGATCATCATCGCGCTCGCCTTGGTCGCGTTTGTCGTCTTTATGGGCTACACGATCATGACCAGCATGGGCCTGCTCTAACCGATTTGCATCGGGCGTCATGTCCGCATGCTCTGCTCTCGTCCAACCCTCAACCTCTGCACAACGCATCCGAAAGGTCGCCCCATGGCTTTGACCGACATCTCGCATCCCACCGACATCGCAATGCTCACCGATCTGTACGAGCTCACTATGGCCCAGGGCCTGTGGGAGAGCGGCAAGGCCAATGAGCAGGGCTGTTTTACCGCGTTTTACCGTGACCATCCGTTTGGCAGCGCCTACGCCGTCATGTGCGGCACCGCCGAGCTGCCCGAGCTGGTCGAAAACCTTCGCTTTACGCCCGAGGATATCGACTACCTCGCATCGCTCCAGGCCCCGGCCGGCGGCGCGATGTTCAAGCCCGAATTCCTCGACTACCTGCGCGATTTTCGTGCGCATGTAAACATCGACGCCGTCCCCGAGGGCGAGCTCGTCTTTCCGCGCGAGCCCATGGTGCGCGTCACCGGCCCCGCGCTGGAGTGCCAGCTGCTCGAGACGGCGCTGCTCAACATTGTCGGCTTCCAGACGCTTGTCGCCACCAAGACGGCGCGCGTGGTGCTGGCGGCGGACGGCCGTCCCGTGGCCGAGTTTGGCCTGCGCCGCGCCCAGGGTCCCGATGGCGGTCTGGCCGTCGCGCGCGCGAGCTACGTTGCCGGCTGTTCCTCTACGTCCAATGTGCTCGCCGGTCGCCGCTACGGTATTCCCGTCTTTGGCACGCATGCGCACAGCTGGGTGATGAGCTTCGATTCCGAGCTCGAGGCTTTCCGTGCCTTTGCCAAGTCGAGCCCCAAGAACTGCACGCTACTCATTGACACCTACGACGTGCGCGAGGGCTGCGAGCATGCCATTACGGTTGCCAAGGAGATGGAGGCGGCGGGCGAGCGTCTGTCGGCCATTCGCATCGATTCCGGCGACCTCGCCAAGCTGTCCAAGTATGTCCGCGGCCGTTTCGATGCCGAGGGCTTGCCCTATGTGGGGATCTCGGTTTCTAACGATCTGGATGAATACACGATTCAGTCGCTGCTCGACCAGGGCGCGCCCATTGATAGCTTTGGCGTGGGCACCAAGCTCGCGACCTGCTACGACCAACCGGCACTGGGCGGCGTGTACAAGCTTTCCGCCCGCCGTGCGAGCGAGATGGACCCGTGGACGCCGGTGGTCAAGCTCTCCGAGCAGCCCTACAAGCGCACGATTCCGGGCGTGCAGCGCGTGCGCCGCTATTACGACGGCTTTGGCGGCCCGGTCTGCGACATGATCTATGACGAGGACCATCTGGCGGGGGTGGGCGCCGCGCGCGGCAATACCCTCGTGGCCGTGAACGATGCCGCCCTGGTGACCGACGTGTCCGAGCTTGAGTATCGCGAGCTGCTGGCGCCGATCGTGCGCGACGGCAGTGCTGTTGCCCCGCGCGAGAGCATCGAGGCCGCACGCGAGCGTTGCGCTTGGGCGCTGGACCATCTGGATCCGGTCTACAAGCGCTTCCTGTACCCGCAGACCTATGTGGTGGGCATGGAGCAGGGCCTGGCGCAGGTGCGCGACGAGCTCGTGCGCAAGAACATGGCCGCGGCTTCTGCCTTCCCCTGGGCTCGCTAATTTTGTTGGGTGTAGGGTGGAATTACGTTCCCTCGGCCGTCAGCTCGCCCGAACCCTCAACAGTTGATTGGTTTGACGTATGACGACTTCTTATAAAACGATGGTGGTAAAGATCGGTTCGTCCACGGTGGTGGGCGCCGATGGCAAGGTCAACCGCGCCTTTATCGGCGGACTTGCCGATCAGGCTGCTGCCCTGCGCAAACTCGGCTGGCGTCTGGTCGTGGTGAGTTCGGGCGCCATTGCCTGTGGCTATCCCGTGCTGGGCTTTGACCGCAAGCCGGTCGGTGACCTGCCGAGCCTGCAGGCCTGCGCCTCGGCCGGTCAGTGCATCATCTCGTCGGCCTACGACGAGGAGTTCCATGCGCGCGACCTGCTCACCTCGCTCGTGCTGCTCACGCGTCATGACACGGCCCGTCGCACGTCCTATCTGCACGCGCGCGACGCGCTGCTGCGTCTGGTGGAACTGGGCGTGGTGCCGGTCGTCAACGAGAACGACACCGTTACCGTCGACGAGATCAAGTTTGGCGACAACGACACGCTGGCGGCGCTTGTGGGCTGCTTGGTTTCTGCCGACCTGTGCGTGACGCTCTCGGACATCGATGGCCTCTATACCGCCAATCCGCACGAGGACCCCACGGCCGAGTTCGTCCCGGTCGTGCATAAGATCGATGCCAAGATTATCGCCTCGGCGGGCGATTCTTCCACATCGGTTGGCACAGGCGGCATGATTACCAAGATCCGCGCGAGCCGCATCCTGATGACGGCTGGCATTCAGAGCGTGATTTGCTCGGGCGAGGAGCCCGATGCGCTCGTGCGCCTTGCCCGCGGCGAGAGCGTGGGCACGCTGTTCGATCCGCCGGCGGAGCGCCTGGACATTGCGCCCCGCAAGCTGTGGATTGCACTGGGCGACAAGGCGCATGGCTCGGTGACGGTCGATGACGGCGCCGCGAAGGCGCTGATCAGCCGCGGTTCTTCCCTGCTTGCGGTGGGTATTCGCGAGGTCGATGGCACGTTTGCCGAGGGCGATGTGCTCGACGTGTGCGACCCGAGCGGTATGGTTGTCGCCCGCGGTATCGCCGAGGCCGATTCGGACGTGCTGGAGCTTGCAGCCGGACGCCGCCAGGACCAGATTGCCGGCAACCGCTTGCTGGCAGACTTGGCCGAGAAGCCCGCGATCCATCGAGATAACTTGATCGTCTTTGCATAAAGAAAGACAGCGCTGCGGATCGTTTCCCGCAGCGTTGTCTTTCTCGTGCCGGCACTTGGGGACGTTTCTTATGTGCCGGCAGGTGGGGACACTCCTTTGCTAGAAGATTCGACGCAGGTCTCCGCGGTTGAGGGCCTCGTCGAAGAGGTGCTTGAATACCACACTGCCGTGCAGGCCGTCGTGCTCGAACTCGTTCGTCACCCAGGCATGTGAGTTGCCCACGCGGCTGAGCGTGTCGAGCTGCAGGCCCGAATCCACGTACATGTCGTCGAAATACACCGCGGCTTGGAGTGGCACCTCGTTGCAGGCCAGGCGCTGCGGGTCGTAAATCTTGTCCCAGCTGGTGTCTTCCATCAGCAGGTCCATGGCGGGCTTGAAGGGCTTGAGCTCGGGCATCTGCTCAAACATCCACGGGAACATGGCCTCGCCGGTAAACATGAGTGGGCGCGCGAGGGTGTCGAACTCGGCACGATGGGCCTTTTCCTCGGCGGCTGCCCAGCCAATAGGCATCGTGTCGCCATCGGCGTAGATGAACTCCTGCAGCGTCCAGTACAGCGGATTCGTGCGCGTGTTGGTGCGCTCGAAGGCGCGCATCAAAAAGCTGTCTGATACCGAGGAGCCGCAGCTCAGCGTACCGTCGCCATTAACAAACGCGTGGTCGATAATCCAGTGCATGCGCTCAAAGCTCGGCTTCATGCCAAAGTCGCTGCCCATGAGCTGCAGGCGCTCGACCGTCATCGGCGAGCCGTCGGGCAGCGCGGGCTTTTGTTCCTCGAGGGCATCTGCCAGGGCCGCCACGCGCTCGACGTCGGTGGGGTAGCGGTCGTAATACTGCTGAGTCTTGGCCGCCATACGCGGGAAGGTGTGCGCGTAGACCTCGCTGGCACTCGCCGGTACGTGCGGAATGCCGCCGCAGGTAAAGCTCGCCGCCACGCCCTCGGGGAAGAGCGACAGATAGCTCAACGTCAAAAAGCCGCCGTAGCTCTGGCCGAGTGTGACCCAGGGCTTGCCGCCAAAGCCTACCAGGCGCAGGTACTCAAAGTCGCGCACGATGGAGCTGGCGAGGTGGCGCTTGAGAAAATCCGCCTGCGAGCGGGCCGCATCGGAGCCTGCCGCCTCGGCGCGCTCGCCCAGTGCGGCAATCGTGCGCCCGTCTACACAGCTGCTGCGCCCGGTCCCGCGCTGGTCGGGCAGGACGACGCGGAAGTGCTTGACGGCCTCCTCGATCCAGCCGTCGCTTGTGGGCGACAGCGGACGCGGGCTCTCGCCGCCGGGGCCGCCCTGCAAAAAGAGGAGGAGTGGCAGGTCGTCGTTGATACGGTCGGGAGCGCAAACCACGCGGTAGAAAAGCTTGATGCTCTCGGGTGCGCCGGCGATGGGCGCCGGCATGGCGCCGCGGCGCATGGTGCTGCCGAAGGCCAAAAGCATCGGCTCCAGGCCGCGCCAATCCAAGGGGACGTCGATGCTGTGGTCCTCGACATAGAGGCCGGGGACGTGGTACGAAGTGATGAGGGCCATGCGGTACTTCCGTTCGTTGCGGTGTTTCGGGTTGACCAATTCTACCGCCATGCGCGAGGGCATGCACAAATCGGCTACCATGGTTGGCAAACTACTAAGAGAAAGGGCCGCCCATGTCGGTCGATATAGCCACGTATGTCCACGATCTTGCCGTTGCCGCCAAGGCAGCGTCGGCCTCGCTTGCCACGGCGAGCGACGAGCAGCGCCAGGAGGCCGTGCGCGCCATGGCCGCGGCGCTGCGCGATGGTGTCGATTCCATCGTCGCCGCCAACGAGCTCGATATGTCCGCTGCGCGCGATGCGGGGACCTCGGCGGGGCTCCTCGACCGTCTGCTGCTGACGCCCGAGCGCGTCGAGGGCATGGCCGCCGGCCTGGAGAAGCTCGCTGAGCTGTCCGATCCTGTCGGCCGCGTGCTCGACCACCGCGTACTTGCAAGTGGTGTGGACCTCACCCGCGTGAGCGTGCCGCTGGGCCTGGTCGCCATGGTGTATGAGGCGCGCCCCAACGTGACGGCCGATGCCGCGGGCATCTGCATCCGCACCGGCAACGCCTGCATTCTGCGCGGCGGTTCGCTGGCCTATCACTCGTGCGCCATGATTTCCGAGTTGCTGGCCGATGCGCTCGAGGCCAAGGGTTTCCCGCGCGAGGCTATCTCGATGATCGAGTCCACCGATCGCGAGGCCACCGGCGAGCTCATGAAGCTTCGCGGTATCGTCGACGTGCTTATTCCGCGTGGCGGTGCGGGCCTGATCCAGCGCTGCGTGCGCGAGTCGCTTGTGCCGGTTATCGAGACGGGCACGGGAAACTGCCACATCTACGTGCATGAGTCGGCCGACTTTGATAAAGCGCTCAACATTATCGTTAATGCTAAGACCCAGCGCGTGGGCGTGTGCAACGCCGCCGAGTCGCTGCTTGTGGACCGCGCCGTGGCAGATTCGTTTTTGCCGGCGGTCGTGGCCGTGCTGCACGACCACGGCGTGCTGATTCACGGCGACGAGGCCGCGTGTGCCGCATGCGCCGACGCCGGTCTTGCCGAGGGCGATGACTTTGTTGCCGCAACCGAGGAGGACTGGGGCCGCGAGTACCTGGCGCTCGAGATGAGCGTGAAGGTCGTGGCGAACGAGGACGAGGCCATCGCGCACATCAACCGCTATGGCACTATGCATTCCGAGGCCATCATCGCCGAGGACGCGGACGCCTGCGAGCGCTTCTTGGATGAGATCGATGCCTCGGCCGTGTATGCCAACGCCAGCACGCGCTTTACCGACGGCGGCGAGTTTGGCCTGGGCGCCGAGATCGGCATTTCGACCCAAAAGCTCCACGCCCGCGGCCCCTTTGCCGCCGAGGCCCTCACCACCTACAAATACAAGCTCCGCGGCACCGGCCAGGTCCGCCTCTAAACCTACCAAAAAGGGACAGGTTTATTTTGGCAGGTTTTATCTGCGGTTTTGCCGGGCGACGCGTTCGCCCGGCTTTTTTCTCCGTATGCCTTTTCTGCCTTTCGGCTTGAGTCGCGGCGATATACGATAGTGACACCGTGTCCTAGCACCGACTCACCTGGAGGTATTGCCATGTCCCAGACGCTTTCCGCCGGAATCACCCGCGACCGTGCGTTCGAATTGCTCAACGAGCACAACAAAGATCCGTTCCACATCACCCACGGCGAGACGGTCGAGGGCACCATGCGCTACTTTGCGCGCGAGTTCGACCCCGAGAACGAGGAGTTTTGGGGCATCGTCGGACTGCTGCACGACCTGGATTGGGAGGAGCATGAGGACGACCCCGTGAACCACACCATCTATGCGGCCGAGATCCTCGAGGGCGAGGGCGCATCGCCCGAGCTCATCCGCGCCATCCAGACGCATACCTCGGACTTCAACACCTCGCTGCCCAAGCCCGAGCTGCAGATGGAAAAGATCCTGTTTGCCTGCGACGAACTTACCGGCCTGATCGGTGCTGCCGTCATCATGCGTCCGAGCAAGAGCGTCATGGACTTTACGACCAAGTCGCTCAAGAAGAAGTTCAAGGACAAGCGCTTTGCCGCCGGCTGCTCGCGCGACGTGATTACGCAGGGCGCCGAGATGCTGGGCTGGGAGCTCCCCGAGCTTTTCGACCGTACCATCGCGGCCATGCAGTCCTTCGCGCCCGACCGCGACACCTTCCAGGCCTAACCTGCCAAAAAGGGACAGGTTTATTTTGGCAGGTTTTATCTGGGAAAACGCTTCCGTTGGACGTTATTCAGCGGAAGCGTTTCTGTTTAACATGGTGGCGCTTGCGAATGGCGGCGCCTCGCGGCAGGCAGTTGCGCTTCGCCGTACCCGTAACTCGGCAAACGCGACGTTAGGACGCGTTCTTGATAATCCATGTTCCGAGTCCTGTCAGCAGCTGAACCTGCTTAACGGTTAGCCCTTGTTTTCGAAGCGCGAGAATCGCCTCATTGCGAAGTGGCTTGGAGACGGATTTGAGTTCCGTCGGAGCGCATCCTGCGACACTCTGCACGATTGCCGTGCCAAATGAATATGGTTTCCCATAAGGCACCAAGCGATAAGCTCGATATTGTGTTTGGGGAGGATTGCATCGAGGATCTGAAGCATGGCGATTCGGTCCTCGGCATCGTCAAACAGCAATTGCCCTCCGTTTCCACGCAACGTGACGTGGAAATAACCGGTTGGTGACTTTGAACGAGGTTTTCTCGGCATGGCCCCTCCTTTAGCTTGGATGGGCTGAAGATACCTCATTCGGGGGCTTCGGTTGTCGAGATTCAGTTCACCGACTATAGCTGCTACCTGCCGAAATGTTATTGCGTTTTTAAATTGATGCTTTTTAATGGTAATTGAGCAAGACGGGTGCGCTTGTTGCGGATACGGGCGTTGGTTGCGTCGATCTGGACGGCCCTCGCGTGATGTCATCACAAATGGGCTTCACGCATTTTCGCGGCGATAAAAAATGGCCGGGGCTTACAAACAAAACGGAGCACCCGACCATTTACCAATTGTTTTTGACGTTTCCCCAGATAAAACCTGCCAAAATAAACCTGTCCCTTTTTGGCAGGTTAGTTGAGGGCGGCTTGGGATAGGCGGGCTTCGGCGTCTTCCTCGGTGATGCCCAGGGCCACGGCAATCTCCTCGATGGAGCGGCGCTTGGCTTCCTTGAGTACGCGCATGTAGTAAGAGCTGGGTTTTTTATCTGCTTCCTCGGCTTGGCGAATACGGTGCATCATGGTTTTTGCCACGCGGACCGTCTCGGGCGCACCCAGTTTGAGCTGCTGCTTAAAGTGCGTCTCCTCGAGCGAGCTGTTGCGCTCGGTAAAGGTGTCGCACTCCAGCTCGTCGTAATGGCTCAGTAGGTGCTCGGCATCTTGCTGGGAGATGGCGGCATGCAGACGGTCGGCCTGCGCCACGGGGTACATGAGGATCGTCTGCGCATGTCCCTGCTTGGTCTCGAGCAACAGCATGGGCTGCGGTGTGTCTTCCCTAAAACCGACGACGGTGCAGACTCCCTGACCCGGATGAATGACGTGTTGACCGATTGAGAACATGCTACCTCCAACTTATACGAATTTACGTATGTCTAGAATACCACGCTGACGTGCGCAAACCCTTACTTTATGCAGGAAAAGCACACAAATCCGATAGGTAAGAGTATTCGATATTCTGAGCTGCCCATGCAGATGTTTATGCATTTTCGGCGGGTGCACAACCAGCAGGCAGACCGCCATCTTTGAATGGCCTTGCGACAACTGTAGTCAATTTTGTGCATATGCAATATCGATTGACTTTACCCTGCGACAGTAGTTACCGCTTGTGATAGAGTGCTGCAAACTCTGGCTTTTGCCCTACGAGTGACCAAGAGCTCGGGGGCTTTAACACAAGGAGGATCTATGCCCGAGAAGATTGAAGAGCTGGTACGCGCTGCGCTTGCTGCGGCCCAGGAGGCCGGCGACCTTTCCGCATTTGAACTTGACGATTGCGCTATCGAGCGACCGGCTGACACTTCTCATGGCGAGTGGACCTCCACCATGGCCCTGAAGTCCGCCAAGCTGGCTCACTGCGCCCCGCGCAAGATCGCCGAGGCCGTCGTTGCCCATATGCCCGAGGATCCCGCGATCGAGAAGGTCGAGATCGCCGGCCCTGGCTTCATCAACTTCTACCTCTCCGTCGCCGTCAAGAACGCCATCTTCGGCGAGGCTCGCGAGAAGGGCATGGACTTCGCTAAGTCCAACGTCGGCGGCGGCCTGAAGACCCAGGTCGAGTTTGTCTCCGCCAACCCCGTCGGCCCCATGCATATTGGCCATGGCCGTTGGGCCGCTCTGGGCGACTCCCTCTGCCGCGTTATGGACCATGCCGGTTACGATATCCAGCGTGAGTTCTATATCAACGACCACGGCTCTCAGATGAACACCTTCGGCAACTCCATCAGCACGCGCTATATGCAGCTTGCCGACATCATCGCCAAGCAGGGCGTGGATATCGACGAGGCTCACAAGCTGCTGATTGCCGACCGCGATGCCTTTGTTGCCGACGAGAACGACGAGCATCCCGAGACCCATCCGTATCAGGACAACTTTGCCGAGACTCTGGGCAAGGACTCCTACGGCGGCGACTACATCATCGACGAGGCCGCCGAGTTCTGGCGCACCGACGGTGACAAGTGGGTCGACGCCGATCCGCAGGAGCGTATGGAGAGCTTCCGCGAGCGCGGCTATGTAAAGATGGTCGACAACATGCGCGACCTTTGCCACGCCGTCAACTGCGACTTCGATCGTTGGTTCTCCGAGCGCTCGCTGTACGTGAAGGACACCGAGGGCGAGACCGCAGGCACCTCCGCCGTCGACCGCGCTTTCGAGAAGCTCGACAAGATGGGCTACCTCTACACCAAGGACGGCGCTCTGTGGTTCCGCTCCACCGACCTGGGCGACGACAAGGACCGCGTTCTGATCAAGTCCGACGGCGAGTACACCTACTTCGCCTCCGACGTTGCCTATCACTGGGACAAGTTCCAGCGCGTCGACCACGTCATCGACATCTGGGGCGCCGACCACCATGGCTACATCGACCGCGTCCGCTGTGTCTGCGACGCTCTTGGCTATCCCGGCAAGTTCGAGGTTCTGCTGGGCCAGCTCGTCAACCTGCTGCGCAACGGCAAGCCCGTCCGTATGTCCAAGCGCAAGGGCACCATGGTGACCCTGCAGGAGCTCGTCGACGAGGTCGGCTCCGACGCCGCCCGTTACACGCTCATCTCCAAGAGCTCCAACCAGATGGTCGACTTCGACATCGAGGCCGTTAAGAAGCGTGATAACTCCAACCCGGTCTACTACGTGCAGTACGCTCACGCTCGTGTGTGCTCCATTCTGCGCCGTGCCGCTGACGTTACGCCCGAGCAGGCTGACGAGATGGGCATGAAGGCCGTCGCCGCCAAGGCCATCGGCGAGAACGTCGACTACTCGCTGCTGACCGACCCCACCGAGCTTGCCCTTTCGCGTAAGCTCAACGAGCTCACTGACCTCATTGCCAGCTGCGCTCGCGACCGCGCCCCGTTCCGTCTGACGCACTTTGCCGAGGAGCTCGCCGGCGACTTCCACAGCTTCTACGCTGCCTGCCAGGTGCTTCCGAGTGAGGGCCGTCCCGTCGATCCCGAGCTTTCGCGCGCCCGTCTGGCCGCTTGCGACGCCGTCCGCGTGACGCTCGCCCTGGTGCTCACTCTGGTTGGCGTTTCTGCACCCGAGCAGATGTAATCTACGGGTCGTTTGACCGTGTAGGTTTGGCTTTGCTGAGCCCTATAAGCCCGATCTCCATGCGGAGGTCGGGCTTTTTGCGTTTGGCGGGGCTTTTTGGCGTGTTGAAAAATGCTACAAAAACGCAACTATACCGGTTTACGGGGCTGAATCGCTGCCTGGCGACCATAGCAACAGCAACGAAAATAAAATCGCAGGTAGACGGCTTGTCGAATATTAAAAATGCAGGGTATGGTTGGCTTACGCCGTTCTTGCACCGTAATCCGCGATCGTTTTGAAAACGACCCCTTGGGGACGGAGGAAAACGGATCATTTTTGTCCGGTGGGAGAGCGGTGCGAAACCGTCCGCCACGAAACGGGCTTATCTACTACGTTTAGTCGCATACCCCGAACCATGCCGTAAAGTACGATATTAAAACCGCAGGTAGCGGGCTTGCGATTTTAGGAAGATCGAGGGGATGGTCAGGGGTCGCGGGTCAAACGTAGTAGATAGGCGCGTTTCGTGGCGCGGCTATTCCGGATGCCACGGCTTCACTCCTCTGGTGCGACAGAGGAAGCGCTTTTGAGGGAGAGTGTCCCTTTTGACCAGTTGTATAAGAACGTCCAATGACTAAGTTGCAGGTGGTGGCGGTTGTGTTACACTAACGCTGCGTATTTGACGTAATCATCTCGATACAGATCAATGATGCCCGTTGTGTTTTGAACGGAGCTAGACTGTTTAGCCGCCCTGAAGGTTTATGCAGGGAGCATGTGATCACAGGGCTTTAAAAGAAAGTTGAGCAAACACTGTGTCTGATCAACAGCAAGAAAATGAAATAAGCACGGCACAAACCACTCCCGCTGCACCGGTTGCGTTGGACCAAATCGCGAAACCCGCACCGTCGCAGGCGTCGGTCCCCGAGACACACCAGAACGCTGCCTCGGCTTTGAGTGAGAAGCCTGTTCCCGCCGCGCCTGCTACCGGGGAGGAGGCTGCGCCCGTGAAGCCCAAGCGCACGCGTCGTGTGGCCAAGCCCGCTGCGGATGGCGATGAGGCTGCAAAGCCTAAACGCCGCACCACGCGCACGACGCGTGCCAAGCGTCCGGTTTCCGCCGAGGTTTCGGCGCCGCTTTCAGATGAGGTTGCGCAGGCCCGCGCGCTTGCGCAGATCAGCGAAGCCCAGGTTGTTCGTGCTCGCCGTCGTGCCGCCGAGCGCGATGCCGCGGCTCTGACCGAACTCGCGGCTTCGACCGCCTCCGAAGCGCCTTCGGCTCCGGCTCCCGAGCAGGTAGTAGAAAAGCCGGCTCCGCGCACGCGCCGTCGCACGGCGGCCAAAGTCCAGCAGGCTGCCGAGCAGGCTTCGTCCGATGCCGCCGAGACCCCGGTTCGCTCTGCGGCGGGGGAGGACGCTTCCTCTGCTGAGTCTGTCGTGCCTGCCGAGGCCGGCGGTGCATTTGTCGTCGATCCTGCTTTGCGCCCGCATCGCCGCGGCCGCAAGCCCAAGGCATTTGTCGAGGCGGAGAAGGCGGCCGCTGCCGCGGCTTCTGTCCAAGATGCTCCGGCGTTCGTCGAGCCTGCAGCGGCTGTCGTGGTTTCGGCCGAGGGCGCTGATGTTCCTGAGGTCGCTGTTTCTGCCGCTGCCGAGCCTGTCGACGTTCGTCCCGGGCGCAGCCGTCACACCGCAGCCAAACGCCCAGCTAAGGCAGAGGCGAAGTCCGGCGCCGAATCTGCGGTAGCTGAGTCTACCGAGGCGAGTGTCGACACGACTCCCGAGACGGAGGGCACCGATCGGCCGGCAGGCGAGAAGCCCAAGCGCACGCGCAAGAAATCTTCCAAGACCAAGTCTGCCGAACAGCAGGGGGATGCTGAGCAACAGCCCGAGTCCGACGCTAAGTCGGACGGCGAGACCCCGGCGACCGCCGATGCGCCCACGACGCCTGCCGTCGAGAGCGCTGAGGCCGAAGAGGGTTCCCGCCCCAACCGCCGTCAGCACAAGCGTAACGATGAGCGCAGCGAGCGCAAGGACGATCGTAGCAACGACCGCCGCAGCCGTCAGCGCGACCGCAAACAGCGCAATAAGGAGCGCAATGCTGCTCCGACTGAGCCCACGCTTTCGCGCGAGGAGCTCGCGGCCATGAAGGTCGCCGAGCTGCGCGAGAAGGCCAAGGAGTTCGAGATCGAGACGACCGGCAAGAAGAAGGCCGAGCTCGTCGAAGAGATCTACACCACAGCCGCGAAGGCCGAGGGCTTCCGCGATATTAAGGGCATCCTGCAGATTCGCCCGGACAGCTCCGGCATTATCCATGCCCACGGCTACATGAAGTCCAATGACGACGCCTTCGTGCCCGCCTACCTCATCCGCTCCGCGCGTCTGCGCACGGGCGACGTGATCGAGGGTTCGCTTCGCCCCTCGCGCGGCGGCGACAAGCGTGCCGGTCTCGCCAAAATCACGACCGTCAACGGTTTGGACCCCGAGCGGATTCGCAATCGCCCCAAGTTCGGCGATCTCACGCCGGTCTACCCCAATGAGCCGCTGCGCATGGAGCATGGCAAGGATTCCATTACCGGTCGCGCCATCGATATCGTGTCGCCGATCGGCAAGGGCCAGCGTGGCCTGATCGTGTCACCGCCCAAGGCCGGTAAGACCACGATTCTCAAAAAAATCTGCCAATCCATCTCGATCAACAATCCCGAGGTGCACCTCATCTGCCTGCTCGTCGACGAGCGCCCCGAAGAGGTCACCGATATGCAGCGCTCCATTGAGGGCGAGGTCGTGGCCTCCACCTTCGATATGCCCGCCGACAACCATACCCGCGTGGCCGAGCTCGTCATCGAGCGCGCCAAGCGCATCGTGGAGTTGGGCGGCGACGTCGTGGTGGTTCTCGACTCCATCACGCGTCTTGCCCGTGCGTACAACCTGGCGGCGCCCGCCTCGGGCCGCATCCTTTCGGGCGGCGTCGATTCGGCGGCCCTGTATCCGCCCAAGCGCTTCCTGGGTGCTGCCCGCAATATCGAAAACGGCGGCTCACTCACCATCCTTGCTTCCGCCCTTATCGATACCGGCTCCAAGATGGACGAGGTCATCTTTGAGGAGTTCAAGGGCACCGGCAACATGGAGCTCAAGCTCGATCGCGATCTGGCCGACCGCCGCATCTTCCCGGCCATCGACCCCGTTGCCTCCGGTACGCGCAACGAGGACCTGCTGGTCGACGAGCAAATGCGTCCGTTTGTCTTTGGCCTGCGCCGCATCCTCGCCGGCATGAACAATACCGAGCGCGCGGCAGCGTCGTTTATCAAGGGCCTCAAGGGCACCAATACCAACCAGGAGTTCCTGGTGCGTTCGGCAAAAAAGCACAGCGACTACGAGCAGACGTTCTAGTCCGTCCGCTGCACGCGACAGCAACCATAGACATGCCAGAAGGGCCGGGGTTTAGATCCTGGCCCTTTTCGTATAGCCGCTCGCCAACGATTATTGACCTCACGACCGGCAAGCAGCGATTTTCCCGTTTCAATTCCGCTTCGTCGCTTGCAATCCCCAAGGGGGTTTCGCATAATAGCAGTTAAGCTTCGCGACGGAAAACGCAGATGAAACGAACCTTATACCGTTGCTTTGGGGCATAGCCCCGCTTCATCTTCTCTCGCGCAGCCAACTGAATGATGCGATTTGGGTGCTGGAAGATGGGGAGAGCTCATGGCTTCTTCTGATGCAACACAACGAGCAGTCCTTGCCGGACTTTCCTGCGGGATCGGCCTTGCCGCACCCGTGGTCGTGTATGCCGCTACACTGCCGTTTTCGTCAATCAACGAGACGGTCGTCGCGGGTGCTGTTCCCTTTGCCGTGGGCGCAGTGGCCGGCGTGGGTATCTATGCCGCCTCGCTGGGTATCTCTGAGTATCGTGCGGAGCACGATGGCCGCCTGTTTGAGCCCGATGCCGTGGGCGGCGCCGCTCAGTTTAGTCGGACCTACAACGAGTTCAAGACCGCCTCTATTCCCGTTCAGCAGGAGGAGGCCGCTCCCCGGGCTGCTGCTCCTGTCACTTTGGACGAGCAGGGTCAATCCTCTTCGCTTCTCTCCGGTCTGACCGGCGCGTTTCAGCGCCGTCATGCCGATGATGGCGTTCCGACCATCGCCCGCGCCGCCAATGCCATGGACGAGGCCGATGCCTGGGCTATGATCGATAGCATGCTCGACGACGATTCGCCGGTTAGCTGCGATCCCGCTCGCTCGCGCGATGTCTATCAGGTCGCAATTGACGAGCTCACAAACGGTGAAAAGACTGGCTCCTATAACCGCGACGACATCGCTGCTGCCGCACGTGCCGTCTCGGGCTCTCATGCCGCCCCTGCGGGCAGCACTGCAGCTTTCGTGGCGCTTGTGGCCAACGCCGCCAACAATGCCGCCTCTAACGGTGCTTCTTCGGCTGCGTACGCCTCTGCCGCGGCGGCCGCTTCGACCGGCCAGCAGGGCGCAGCTCAGCCGGCTCCTGTCGCCGACCCCTTTGCCGATGAGCCCCTGGTTGTCGACGAGGAGACCATCGCCGCTCGTCGTGCTGCCGAAAGCTCGCTTTGGGGCGCTTCGGCCCAAATGCAGGCCGCGGAGGCGGTGCCGTACAACGCCAAGCTCGCCAGCATGCCCATCATTTCCGATGCCAAGGGTGTGGATCTCGCCGATTTGGACGAGCCCGCCGCCATCACTGCCTCTATCGATGCCCAGAATCGCGTGGATACCGACAGTCTCCCCGATGCCTCCCTCGAGGAAGATATCCCCATGGCCGATTATTCGGGCCACGAGGACATGTGGGCCGCCGCTATGGCGATCATGGCCGAGGTCGCCGAGCCCGCTCCCGCGCCGATGCCCACGCCTGCAGCCTCACCTGTGTCTGTTGCTCCCGTCTATGTCGGCCGCCACAGCTCCGTGTTTCCCGAGGATACCGCGCGTATCTCGCGCGAGAGTATCGAGCGCGCCGAGGCTATCGCCGCCGGCGTTATGGAAAACCGTCGTCATGAGCGCGTCAATCAGATCCTTGAGGAAGAGATCGAGCGCCTGCAGTCCTCTACCGCCAAGCGTACGGGCCGTGCCTATTTGAGTGTTATCGAGGGCGGTACCGCCAGTTTTACGCCGCTTCGTGCCGAGGCCTAGTTCTGCATGATTAAGATCGATCGTAAGTGGGCGGTTGCGGCCTGCGCCATGGTGTTGCTGATCTGGGGCAATTCACTGGTTCCCGGCACGGGGTCTGGCTCACTGAGCTTGGCGATCATGGAGGACGTCCGCGGGTTTTTGCATAGCTTGAGCCTGCCGTATGAATGGGTAACCAACTTTGTCGTCCGCAAGTGCGCACACTTTACCGAGTATATGGTGCTCGGTGTTTTGGTGACACATGCCTTTGATATCGAGGGTCGACGCACTTTTGACAGACTGCTTCCCACGGTGGTTTTTCTGTTGCTGGTCCCCTCAATCGACGAGACGATTCAGTTATTTGTGCCGGGGCGCGCCGGCATGATTACCGACGTGATGATTGACTGCTGCGGAGCGGCTACCGGCGTCGTGCTCCGATATCTCCTCCGATCGCTTGTATGTACCAAAAAGGCCGCCTAGGACGTTTTGCTTGGTCCTAGACGGCCTTGTGCGTTTGGGGGCCCTGCAGGACGCGATAGCGTTGTCTGCGCGTTATACGGGCCCGGCAATACCGTGTGTCGTTGGTGCACCCTTTACTGGAGCGCCTGTGCGCCAAGGGCCAGACAGCCCATGATGCCCTGCTTACCCTCGAGGCTGTTGTTGACAATGTAGGTATCGATGTCGTTGACCTCGGGCGTGACGATATAGCCATTGAGCATCTCGGCGCACTTTTTGCGGGCGAGCGGCACGATGGGGGTGTGGTCGGCCACGCCGCCGCCGATGATGATCTTTTGCGGCGCATAGCACAGCGTGTAGGTCATGAGTGCCTGTGCCAGGTAGCCTGCGAGCAGGTCCATGGCCTCCGGGTCATCGGCCATGTCTCCGGCGCTTTTGCCATCCCAGCGCTTTTTAATGCCGGGGCCTGCGATGAGGCCCTCGAGGCAGTTGTCGTGGAAGGGGCAGCCGCTGTGCTCGCCGATGGTGTCGCGCGGATCGCGCGTGACCAGGATGTGCCCTGCCTCGGGATGCATCATGCCGTGCACGAGCTGGCCGCCCGAGAGCACGCCGGCGCCCACACCGGTACCGATGGTCAGATACACCACGTCGGTGAGGCCCTGGGCGCAACCAAAGCTGACCTCGCCCAGGCAGGCGACGTTGACGTCGGTGTCGTAGCCACAGGGAATATTGAGCTCGTTTTGGATGGTGCCCAGCAGGTCAAAGTAGCGCCATGCCGTCTTGGGCGTCTCCAAGATCTTGCCGTATTGGGGCGAGGCAGGGTTGACTGCGGTGGGGCCAAAGGCGCCGATGCCCAGCGCGGCGATGCCCTTGTTTGCAAACCATGCGTTGACGGCCTCAACGGTCTCCTGCGGGGTCGTGGTTGCAATCTGCTCACGCTCCAGGACCGTACCGTCTACATAGCCCGTGGCGCAGACCATCTTGGTGCCGCCGGCCTCGAGCGCTCCGATAAGCTGCTGCTCTGCCATAGTATTCCTCCCCCCCGGACGAGTTGCTCCGTGACTAAAGTATAGCGCTTTAAACAAATTAAGAAAGCGCTATAAAAAGAAGCCCCACAACGCGCGTGCGGTGCGGGGCTTCTTTGGGTGCTTTAGTTGCCGGGCCGTCCTTACCCGCGCGGCTTGATTTTATCGCGTAGCGACTTGAGGTTCTCCAGCGCCGCGCTAATCGTCTCGTCTCGCTTGGCAAAGTGGAGGCGAATCAGATGGTTGACGGGCTCACGGAAGAAGCTCGAGCCGGGCACAGCGCCCACGCCCACCTTAGACGCGAGGTCCTCGCAGAAGTCGAGGTCGCTGTCATAGCCAAACTCAGAGATGTCCATCATGACGTAGTAGGCGCCCTGCGGCACGTTATGCTCAAGACCAATGCTATCGAGACCCTGACAGAACAGATCGCGCTTGGCTGTGTAGAGATCGAGGACCTCCTGGTAATAGCTGTCGTCGAAGTTGAGGGCGGTGACGACGGCTTCCTGCAGGGGAGCGGCGGCACCCACGGTGAGGAAGTCGTGGACCTTCTTGATGCGCTCGGTAATCTGGGCCGGGGCGATGGTGTAGCCCAGACGCCAGCCGGTGATGGAGTACGTCTTGGATAGCGAACTGCAGCTGATGGTGCGCTCGAACATGCCGGGCAGCGTGGCCATATAGACGTGCTCGTGGGGCGCGTAGACGATGTGCTCGTATACCTCGTCGGTGATGCAGTAGGCGTCGTACTTTTTGCAGAGGTCGGCGATAAAGGTGAGCTCATCGCGCGTAAAGACCTTACCGCAGGGATTGGAAGGGTTGCACAGGACGATGGCCTTGGGGTCGTTGTCGCGGAAGGCAGCCTCGAGTGTCTCGCGGTCAAAGTCGAATGTGGGCGGGTTGAGCGGCACATAGATGGGCTCGGCACCCGATAGGATCGTGTCGGCGCCGTAGTTCTCGTAGAACGGCGAGAAGATGACGACCTTGTCGCCGGGGTTGGTGACCGTCATCATGGCAGCCATCATGGCCTCGGTGGAGCCGCAAGTGACCACGATGTTCTGGTTGGGGTCGATCGGTATGCCCATAAAGTGCTCCTGTTTGGCGGCAAGCGCCTCGCGCATGGCCTGGGAGCCCCAGGTGATGGAGTACTGGTGGTAGAGCGGTTTGGGATCGGTGGCGATGGTGTTCAGGCTCTTGAGCAGCTGCGCTGGGGGATCAAAGTCGGGGAAGCCCTGCGAGAGGTTGACGGCGCCGTACATATCGGAGATGCGCGTCATGCGGCGGATGACCGAATCGGTAAACGTTGCCGTGCGATTGGAGAGTTCTTTCATGCTTGTCCTTTCGAACATCGGGGTGGGGCAAGTTTACTCCTATGGAACCGGTGGGATTTGCTCGAAATGGATCCGAAAAACTCTTTTCAAAATTCTTGAAAATTGGGGCTTGCGTCGCGTGGCGTTCCTTGCAATAATAGTCGAGCGCGAAGCGCACAGGACACGGTGGGTGTAGCTCAGTTGGCTAGAGCGACGGGTTGTGGTCCCGTAGGTCGAGGGTTCGAGTCCCTTTACCCACCCCAGTTCTTGCTTCGTGTTGATATCGGGTCGTTAGCTCAGTTGGTAGAGCAGGGGACTCTTAATCCCAAGGTCCAGGGTTCGACCCCCTGACGGCCCACCACACGATATCTCCTCTAAAGTCCGCTACTACGGACTTTAGCTTTGGGTCGTTAGCTCAGTTGGTAGAGCAGGGGACTCTTAATCCCAAGGTCCAGGGTTCGACCCCCTGACGGCCCACCAAAGCATGTTAAAGCGACTGGCTTCGGCTAGTCGCTTTTTTTGTTAACCATACATGGGTCGAACCCGAAAGGGCGCGGAGCTGAGGAAACGCGTAAGCGTTTGCCAGCGCAGCGCGCAAGGCGCGAAGCGCCGCAGCGGCCGCCTGCGCAGCAGGCTGACCCCCTGACGGCCCACCAAAGCATGTTAAGACGGTCAGCGAAAGTTGGCCGTCTTTTTTGTTGACCTCGCATGGGGTCGAACCCGAAAGGGCACAGACGCTTTACAAGTCGAGCCTGCCCTGGGGGTCGGTGAATCCGTCTGTGCCCTCCTTGAGTTTTTTCTCGTCTGCTTTCACGCGACGTTCGAGCTTCTTTGTATCCTCGGCAGGCGGTAGATTCTCGGGAACAATTCCACGGTCGATGAGGCTGCCACGTACGCTTGTGTTATTCTCGACGTGCTCTTGCTTGATCTGGTCCAGACCGTACAGGTCGTGTTCCTCGGTGTTGAAGGCCGTCATCGAGTTCGTAAGGTCCTTTGCTTTGATGAGGACATCGGCTAATCTGTCCGCCAATGCCGCGCTCTTGGGTACGCCGAGCTGCTGCTTCATTTCCGCCGTGCTTCTGCCGCCGAATAACGCTTCATCGCCCTTCGACTTGATGATCGCGAATCCTTTGGAGTCCACGCCGCGTTTGAACGCAATACCCGAGAGCTGTTTCTTTGAATCGGATGGCGAGTGGCGCGCCTGCAAGCGCTGAATCTCTGCGAAGCGCTGTTCTATGAGCTCTTGGCGGCGCGTCTGCACGGCAAAGTATGCCTGGGCGAGCGCGATCTCTGGCTTGTTTGAATCTCCGTTCTGTGCGATTAAATAGCATGCATAGCGAGTAAGTTTGTAGTCTTTAACCGCGCGAGCGGCGACACCGGCTGTTACCATTTTCGTGGTATCACGAAAATGGGAATCAACTGGAGTTTTGTTTGTTTCGCACGAGACTTTTGCCCTCTTAACAACTTCGGCGAAGTTCTCCCATCGAGTGTACCCCATGGGTTCCATTAAATCGCGTGCGAGCCAATACTCAACGCCGTCTTCCACATTGGCGGAGCTATCAAGTTTGACACGCCACTTCTCGATATCACGACTGTCCATATCTCCTCCCCGCTGGTCTATTGTCTGTGCGGGTTTTGCCTGCTCTGTATTCAGAATAAGGATACGCTGCCGTGCGGACACGAATGGACCCCGTGCCACCTCGAGCTTACGGGGCCCATAGATATCGATTAGTTGTGTTCTGCTTTAGATGAGTGTCCAGTTTAGTCCGCTCGATAGTGCGATCCGAGGCTTTCGGTCCGTTTGCGCATGGCTTTGACCATTTCCTGTGCTAGTTGAATCTGCGATTGCAGGCGGGCGAGGGCTGCGATTTCGCTGTCCTGAGCTTTCTGTGTGCTCAAGGTCGTTGCCTCCGTCTTCAAGCCCTCAAGCTCGTGTAGTGCCTTGGATAGGCCCCCTTCGGTGCGGTTGATCATGCAATAGGTACTCATCGTGTGCTTAAGGCCGCGGGTCAGGCGCTCGGCGTCTGTTGTGGCAATGCCATGCTGGGGGAGGGCGACATCCGCCTTTGGGGCCACCTCAGGTGCATTCTGTGCTGCTTGGGCTGCCGAGGCGCCCGCGATGCGCCCAAACACGATGCCGTTGGCGCTTGACAGGCCACCAATGCGATCGGCCCCGTGCATGCCGCCTGTCGCCTCGCCGCAGGCATAGAGGCCCTCAACGCCCGTGTATGCGGTCTTGTCGATTTTGATGCCGCCATTGGCGGCGTGGGCATACATCGCCACACGCATCTCGTCGGTCGGCGCGATGCCGTGCTCGTCTTGTAGCCAGGTGGCAAAGGTCTGCACAAACTCGGGGACGTCCTCGCGGGGGAAGTCGTAGTGGAGCGCCAGACCTTCGGTACCCGCTTGATCGATGGCAAGATCGATGACACGGGAGGCCAAGCGCGAGGTGAAGGGGCCATATCCGGAGCGTTGCTCAAGCAGATCGTCCAGCTTGTCGTCGGCGATATCGACCGGCTGGTCTACATGTACGTAGCGCCAGGTCTTCTCGTTAAAGACAAGGTTGCGCTTGGGCTCGATGAAGCCCGGCATCATCTGCATGAACTCTATATTAGTGAGCGTTGCGCCGTGTGCCAGCGCGATGGCCTGCGAGGAGCTGAGCACGTCGGCGGAAGTGAGGCTTCGCTCGAACAGGCCACCCGTGCCGCCCGCAGCGATGATGGTGGCCTTGGCTGCCATAGGTACGAGATGCTCGTTTGCGCGGTCGTAGAGTACGGTGCCGGTAATCTTTCCGTCCGTATCTTCAACAAGGTCGATAAGCTCGTGGCTGGGGAGCAGGCGAATGCCGAGAGACTTGATCTGGGCCGTACACGCGTCCTCAAGGGGCTTGCGGGTGAGGCCGCGCCAATTGCGTGTCTTATGGTCAAAGCAGGGGATAAATTGCTTTTGCAGGGCGCTCTCGGCGCTTTGCGGGCGTTGGAGCTCAACACCTAGATCCTGCTCGAGCCATTGGATGGCCTGGGGAATACCGTGGACGAACGTCTGGACGAGCGTAGGGTCGGCGACACCGCCGCCGACGGCTTGGATGGTGTCGATAAGATCCTGTTCGTCGTCTTCGTTAACGGGACCGATGAGACCTAGGCCCCAGGTGCCCGGGAAGAAGCTCGATCCGCTCATGGTCTTGCCGGCGCTTGCGACGGCAACGGTCGCGCCCGCGCGTGCCGCTTCTATGGCGGCACAAAGGCCCGCAATGCCAGATCCTATTACCAGTACATCAGTCGATTCCATGGGATTCCTTTCTCGTCCGGCGCATTTTCGCATGGGTGATCGACTAATGCGATGCAAAGGCCGCGCTATTCGGTAAAGGGCGAATATGGCAGGTGGACGTCATACGCATTCGCTGGCTTCGTCTCCGGGCATCTCGTGTTTCGCTGCAACTGATATATCGGACATCTATTTTGGAGTAGTCAATTTGAAACAGGGCTTTACGAGCTGTCCTGCGCCTCGGGTCGATCCGCTCGCCACGAAATGGGCCTATCTACTACGTTTGAGCGGTCACCCTCAACCATACCGAGAATTACAAAATTAAAACCGCAGGTAGACGGCTTATTGATTTTCAAAAACCCGGCTATGGTCGACCTGCGCGGGTTAAACGTAGTAGATGGGCCGGTTTCGTGGAGCAATCCAAAGCGATTGGCTGTTTTGGAATAAAAAAGAGCCGCTACCCGGGTGGATAGCGGCTCCAAAGCTCAGCTATATGAGCATCGCGCGGGCGCGATTAGGCCTTGAGGGCCTCCTCGACGGCGACAGCGCAGGCGACAGTGGCACCGACCATGGGGTTGTTGCCCATGCCGATGAGACCCATCATGTCGACGTGCGCAGGCACGGAGGAAGAACCGGCGAACTGGGCGTCGGAGTGCATACGGCCCATGGTGTCGGTCATGCCGTAGGAGGCAGGGCCGGCGCCCATGTTGTCCGGGTGCAGAGTACGGCCAGTGCCGCCACCAGAAGCGACGGAGAAGTACTTCTTGCCAGCCTCGATGCGCTCCTTCTTGTAGGTGCCAGCGACGGGGTGCTGGAAGCGCGTGGGGTTGGTGGAGTTGCCGGTAATCGAGATGTCGACGTTCTCGTGCCACATGATGGCAACGCCCTCACGGACGTCGTCGGAGCCGTAGCAGTTAACGGCAGCGCGGGGACCATCGGAGTAGGGGATGGTCTCGACGACCTTGAGCTCGCCCGTGTAGTAGTCGAACTGGGTCTTCACGTAGGTGAAGCCGTTGATGCGGGCGATGATCTGGGCGGCGTCCTTGCCCAGACCGTTGAGGATAACGCGCAGCGGCTTCTTACGAGCCTTGTTGGCGTTCAGAGCCAGGCCGATAGCGCCCTCAGCGGCAGCGAAGGACTCGTGGCCGGCCAGGAAGGCGAAGCACTCGGTGTCGTCGGAGAGCAGCATAGCGCCCAGGTTGCCGTGGCCCAGACCGACCTTGCGGTCCTCGGCGACGGAGCCGGGAACGGTGAAGGCCTGGATGCCCTCGCCGATGATGGCGGCAGCCTCAGAAGCGTTCTTGGCGCCACGCTTGACAGCGAGAGCGCAGCCGAGGGTGTAGGCCCACTCGGCGTTCTGGAAGGCGATGGACTGGGTGTTGTTGACGATCTCACGCGGGTTGAAGCCCTTGTCGGTGCAGATCTGCAGAGCTTCCTCGAGGGAGGCGATGCCGTTGTCGGCGAGGCACTTGTTGATCTTGTCAGCGCGGCGCTCGTAACCTTCGAACGTAACAGTCATAGTTATTTCCCTCCCTTTCTACTCGTGAACCGGGAACACGCTGGCGACGGAGTGAGTCTCCTCGTCGGTGCGCGGGTCGATGTACTTGGCAGCGTTCTCCCACTGACCATAGTGGCCCATGGCGCCAGCGATGGCCTCCTCGGGGGTCTTGCCGGCCTTGACGGCGTCGGTGAACTTGCCGAGGTTCAGGAACTCGAACGCGATGATCTCGTTCTTGTCGTTGAGAGCCATGCGGGTGACGTAGCCCTGAGCGAGCTCGAGGTAACGAGCGCCCTTGGCCTTGGTGCCGAACATGGTGCCGACCTGAGAGCGAAGGCCCTTGCCGAGGTCGTCGAGGGAGGCGCCCACGGGCAGGCCGCCCTCGGAGAACGCGGTCTGGCTGCGGCCGTAAACGATCTGCAGGAAGATCTCGCGCATAGCAACGTTGATGGCGTCGCAGACGAGGTCGGTGTTGAGGGCCTCGAGGATGGTCTTGCCGGGAAGGATCTCGGAAGCCATGGCAGCAGAGTGGGTCATGCCTGAGCAGCCGATGGTCTCAACGAGGGCCTCCTCGATGATGCCGTCCTTGACGTTCAGCGTGAGCTTGCAGGCGCCCTGCTGAGGTGCGCACCAACCCACACCGTGCGTAAGACCGGAGATGTCGGAAATCTCCTTAGCCTGGACCCACTTGCCCTCCTCGGGGATGGGTGCGGGGCCGTGGTATGCACCCTTGGCAACGGGGCACATGTTCTCCACTTCCTGTGAGTACTGCATGCCTCTCCTCTCTATCGTATTGGCGTCCCGTCTGGAGGTCGTGGCTGGTGATTGCCGGGCGACCCTTCGAAAGGGACATGACATGCAGCCCCTATAATACCGCGAAATGCACGGAATATTCGGCGAACGGCGCAGTTTTCGTAACGAGAAGCGCGGAACTTTCAATTGAAACGATTTAACAAGCTTGGTTGCGGTTATGCGTTACGTTTTAGGGGGTCAGTTCTGGTCAAGTTATTGGTTAGTTCTTGCCCATGTTGCGGTGTCTAGCCTGTGGTTATGATGCCATTCGCCGTCGGTTTGCCGCCTTTTACCGTCGACGGGTGCCATTTTGCGTGAATGTTTTGATGGCACGTTTCAATCGTGATGTATTGGATGGTAAGCAGGTCCCGGCGAAGGGAGCGCCATGCAGCGTGTTTGGAAAACGATCACCGGTTTTTACCATGTCTGTGCCCGCGGTATGGGCAGTCAGCTGATCTTTGAGAGCGACGAGGACCGGTGGGAGTTTTTGGAGCTGATGCGCGACTGCTGCCGCGATGCCCAGGTAACGATTGTGGCGTGGTGCCTCATGGGCGACCATGTGGATCTGGTACTTTTGGATTATGAGGACAACATGAGTGCAGCCATGCAACGCCTGCTGTTGACGTATGCTCGTCGGTTCAATAAGCGTACCGGGCGTTCGGGCTGCCTGTTCCGGGAACGTTTTGAGCGCCGCTCGCTCGATACCGACCGGCAGGTGATGGAGGCTGTTCGCTCCGTTCACGCCGATCCGCAGGATGCGGGCATCAACCTAATTGAGCGTTATCCCTGGAGCAGCTTTGCGGAGCATCTGCGCGTTTACGACGGTGACGAGGCAGATGCTACGAGGGTATTTTCCGATCCTTCTTGCGTGCTTGAGCTTTTTGGTTCTGCCAAAGCCTTTATTGCCTATTCGCTTTCGACGCCCGACGGCGGCGATCCGGCGATGCGCGATTTGGTAGAGATGGAGTTGGAGCGGCGCGCCTTTGCCGACGAGTTGGCGAAGGGATGCGGGGTTGCGCTCCAGGGGGTTAAAGCGGCGCCGCCGGCGCAGCGCAATATCGTTATTCTTGGATTGCGCGATGCTGGTTTTACGGTGCGCCAGATTGAGCGGTATACGGGGATAAGCAAAAGCACCGCTTCTCGTATTGTGCGCGCCCGTGCTCGAACGGCGGTGCGGACTGATGACAGCCTGGGATAGGGCTGTCTGCCCACTGGGACCATCATTCTAAATGCTTGGACGTTAACTACACTTCTAAATATGCATAGAATGATTGCCGTCTTGCATAAAACAATAGCTCAGTCCGGTTTTGCCCGTGCCTACCCCCGTCCACGCCGTGCAAAAAGCGGAGTTTTCAGCATCGTAGTGCTGTCGGAACTGCTATAACCTTGCAACTTGCGGGCCCCGAGACAATTATTTGTCTGCCAATACGCCCCGAAGCACGCGTTTGCGTCCCCGTAGACCGTAACGCCTGTTCTAAAACGCAATATATACGCGCCCGAAGGCGCTAATTTATGCTCGTGATTTGTATGCACATAGCTTGGCGTGCTGAATACTCGCAAAAATGCACGCCGCACCCTATGGGACCCGTCTGCGGCAGGCAGGAGGCGAGCCGGAGCCTAGTAGGACGGTGCCTGGCGCTTTGCTCGGCGTGCCCCGTGGCCCTGTGGCAAGCCTTTTGTACTGTGAAAAACGATTGTGCTTGCGGTTGGCCGTGCGATAAATGACAGATTGGGTGCCGGAAGCGTGGCTGCGCGTGCGCTCGTTATGAAAAAGCCGAGCCGCCCGTATCGGGCGGCTCGGCAATCAAAAACCTTGGATTCGGGGCATCCGTTACTGGTTAGCCTGACCCTCGAGCATGCCGTCGAGGGTGCGCCAGGCGAGCTCGGCGCATTTGACGCGGGCGGGCATGTGCGAGATGTCCTGGAGCTGAGCGGCCTCGTCTAGGTCTTCCAAGTCTTCCTCGGAGAGCTCCTCGCCACGGATCATGGCGAGGAAAAGCCCTGCCAGACGACGAGCCTCCTCGACCGTTTCGCCCGTGATGAGGTCGGCCATGATGTCGGCGCTGGCCTGGCTGATGGCGCAGCCGTGCCCGGTAAAGGATGCCTCCTCGATTACATCGTTCTCGACACGCAGCTGCAGGGTGAGCTCATCGCCGCAGCTGGGGTTGATGCCGTCGTGCTCGTGCGTGGGCGCATCCATCTCGTACTTGTAGTCGGGGTGGGAGTTGTGCTCCATAAACGTGGTGGAGGTGTACAGATTACCCATTGAACGTGCTCCAAACGTGATGCAGGCCGGCGATGAACTTATCGATATCGGCCTTGTCGTTGTAGAAGGCCACGCTGGCGCGGCAGCAGGCAAGGTTCTCGACGCCCAGCCAGGTGAGCAGCGGCTGCGCGCAGTGGTGACCGGCACGGATGCAGACGCCGTCCATATCCATGATGCTCGCGACGTCGTGAGGGTGGATGCCCTTGACGTTAAAGCTGACGACCCCGTGGTGGTTGTCCCAATAGATGGATCCGATGATCTGGACAAAGTCGAGCTGCATGAGCTCGCCCATCAGGTAGTGGACGAGTGCCTGCTCACGGGCCTGGATGTTTTCGTAGCCCACTGTGTTGACGAGGTAATCAAGCGCCGCGCCCGTGGCGAAGACGCCGGCGGCGTCCTGCGTGCCGGCCTCGAACTTCTCGGGGACGGGCGCCCAGACGGCGTCCTGCTCGGTGACCGAATCGATCATCTCGCCACCGGTAAGCATGGGCGGCATGGCGTTGAGCAGATCCATCTTGCCCCACAGCACGCCGATGCCCATGGGGCCCATGGCCTTGTGCGCGCTAAAGGCAAAGAAGTCGGCTCCCAGATCGGCCACATCGACCGGCATGTGCGGCAGCGACTGCGCGCCGTCGACGACCAGATAGCCGCCATACTTGTGCACGAGCTTGCCGAGGTTCTTGACCGGGTTCTCGACGCCCAGCACGTTAGAGATCTGACCCACGGCCAGAATCTTGGTCTTGGGGCCAACCTTGGCAAGCACTTCCTCGGTCGTGAGCTGACCGGTCTTGGTGGGGTAGAGGTAGACGAGCTTGGCGCCGGTCTCGCGGCAGACCTGCTGCCACGGAATCAGGTTGGAGTGGTGCTCCATGATGGTGATGACGACCTCGTCGCCGGGCTCGAGCACCGTGGGCGCAAAGCTCTTGGCGACCAGGTTGAGCGACTCGCTCGTGTTGCGGGTGAAGACGATCTCGTTGGCCTGGGAGGCGCCGATGAGGTCGGCGATCTGCTGACGCACCTTCGCGATGGCCTCGGTGGCCTCGACGGACAGCGAGTACAGGCCGCGCAGGGGGTTGGCGTTCATACGCTGGTAGAAGTCACGCTCGGCGTCGAGCACGCAGGCGGGGCGCTGCGCGGTGGCGGCGCTATCGAGGAAGGCGATCTCGGGGTGCTGCTGGAACAGCGGGAACTGCGCCTTGTAGGGATTGGTCTCGATGTCGACGGTAGGCCAGCCACGCGAGGCCTCATCGCTGGCGTCGAACTCCATGGGCTCGGGGGCAGTACAGGTATCGCATTTAACGTGCTCGGTGTCGATCATGCGAGCTCCTCCTCAAAGTTATCGATCAGGTTGTTGCCCAGGCGGACGACGGCGGCGCGGGTGCGCTCGTCGGCGGCGGAAAGTGCGGCGTCCTCCAGCTTGGCACGGATGAACAGGTCCTCGGCGGCGTTTTGGTCAAGGCCGCGGCAGGCGAGGTAGAACAGCTGCTCGTCGCGGACGTGGCCGATGGTGGCGCCGTGGTTGCCGGCGACGTCGTCCTCGTCGCAGAGGATGACGGGAACGGTCTTGTTGTCGACGCCCTTGTTGGCCAAGAGCACCGTCTCGCGCTCGGTGCCGACGGCACCCTTGCAGCCGTGCACGAGGTCGATGGTGCCGCGGTAGACCTTCTTGGACGTGCCGGTCAGCACGCCGTTGGCATCGATTTCGCACTCGGTCTTGCGGCCGCGGTGACGAAGCTCGTAGTTAAAGTCGCGTACCTGCTGGCGGGCACCCAGGTAATCGGTGTCAATCGTCACCTTGGCGGTATCGCCCAGCAGGTCGCCGGCAAGGCCGGTGGCGCTGGCGCCAGCACCCAGTACGGTGTGCTGCACGTTGACGCGTGCGCCCTCGTCCAGGAACAGGCCGGTGTCGTCGAGCGCGATCCAGCTGTCGTCGAGCGTCTGCGTGCAGGTCACGTTGACGGTGGCGTACTCGTGAGCACACACGCGCAGCACGGAGCCCACGACGCCCTCGCCGGTAACGGGGGAGTCCAGGGCGATCTGCAGGTCGAGCGTTGCCTGCGGGCGGGCGACGACATCGATGGCGGCGATGGCAGCGGCGACATCGACGCCGCTCACGCGCACGGTGACCGTGGCACGGCCGTAGGCGGGCACATCGATGACGATACGCTTGGTGGCATGGTCGGCCAGATAGGTGTAGGCGGCCTCGCCCATGCCGGTCTCGAAGGCCTCGGCGGGGGAGAGCTCCTCCTCGAGCTTGATGGCGCCGGCCTGGTAGACGGAAGTGGCGGGCACGTCGAGCTCGGTCTCGGGCGTGATGCGGGCGCGGTCGGCGGCGTCGCCGGGGGCAGAGGCGCGGCGCTCGGGGAAGCGCTCGGCCATGGCGTCCATGGCGGCATCGAAGGCGTCGGCCGCGCCATGGATCTGCTCGTCCAGGCCCTCGACCTCAACGGCCTCGGCGGGAGCGGCGGCAAGTTCGTCCGAAAGCTCGAGCTTAGTCTGGTTCATCTTGAGCCAACCCCAAGTGGCAGCCGGCATCGCGTTGACGCCCCCGATCTCCTGCAGCACGCCGTCTCGGGGCTCCGACCCTCCTCGCGTACCTTTAGTACGCGTCGTCGGGCTCGTCGCTCCCGATACGTCGCACTGCAGAAGCTCGGATGACGTAAATGCGTTCGGCGTGTTGGTGGTCTGTTTCATTATCCGATCGCTCCTTCCATCTCGAGCTTGATCAGGTTGTTCATCTCGACGGCGTACTCAAGCGGCAGCTCCTTGGAGACCGGGTTGGCAAAGCCGTTGACGATCATGGTGCGGGCCTCTTCCTCCGAGATGCCGCGGCTCATCAGATAGAACACCTTGTCGTCGCCGATGCGGCCGATGGTGGCCTCGTGGCCGATGTCGACGTTCTTGGCGCGGATGTCCATGGCGGGGATGGTGTCGGAGCGGCTTTGGTCGTCGAGCATCAGCGACTGGCAGCTCACGGTTGCCTTGGAGCCCTCGGCCTTGGGCGTGGCCACGATGGAGCTGCGGAAGGTCTGGATGCCACCGCTCTTGGAGATGCCCTTGGTCTCGACGGTTGCCGAGGTATCGGGCGCGTTGAGCACGACTTTGCAGCCGGTATCGAGGTTCTGGCCGGCGCCGGCAAAGGTGATGCCGGTAAAGCTCGAGCGGGCGCGGCGGCCGTTGAGCACACTCATGGGGTAGAGGTAGCCCACGTGGCTGCCGAAGGAGCCGCTGATCCACTCGATGTCGCCGTCCTCGTCCACGCGCGCACGTTTGGTGTTGAGGTTGTACATGTTCTTGGACCAGTTCTCGATGGTCGAATAGCGCAGGTGTGCGCGCTTGCCCACAAAGAGCTCCACAGCGCCGGCGTGGAGGTTGGCCACGTTGTACTTGGGCGCGGAGCAACCTTCAATGAAGTGCAGGTCGGCATCGTCCTCGACGATGATGAGCGTGTGCTCAAACTGGCCGGCGCCCTTGGCGTTGAGGCGGAAGTAGCTCTGCAGCGGAAAATCGAGCTTGGTGCCCTTGGGCACGTAGACAAACGAGCCGCCCGACCATACGGCGCCATGCAGGGCCGCAAACTTGTGGTCGGTGGGCGGGATGAGCGTCATAAACTTCTCGTGGATGAGCGGCTCCCACCGCGGGTCGTGCAGGGCCTCCTCGATGCCGGAGTAGACGATGCCCATCTTGGACGCGGTGTCCTGCATGTTGTGGTAGACGAGCTCGGAGTCGTACTGCGCGCCGACGCCCGCCAGGTAGCTGCGCTCGGCCTCGGGGATGCCCAGGCGCTCAAAGGTGTTCTTGATGTCGTCGGGCACCGACTCCCAGTCGTGCTTTTGGTCGGTGTTGGGCTTGACGTAGGTGACGATGTTGTCCATGTCCAGGCCCTCGATGGAGGGGCCCCACGTCGGGTCGGGAAAACGGTTGAAAATCTCGAGGGACTTGAGGCGCAGGTCGAGCATCCACTGCGGCTCGTCCTTTTTGGCGCTGATCTCGCGCACGATGTCGGGCGTGATGCCGGCGTCGAGGCGCTCGAATCCCTCCTCGCCATAGGTGAAGTCGTAGAGGCTGCGGTCGATGTCCGCGACCTCGGTGCGGTTCTTGGTCATTGCGTCGCCCCTTTACGCCTGCTGCTCGGCAGCGGCTGCCTCGGCCTGGGCGCGCTGCTCGGCGGCCTCGCGCTCGAAGGTCTCAAAGCCGTTCTTGTCGATCCAAGGGATCAGCGAGGCATCGTCCTCGCGCACGATGTGGCCCTTGACCATAACGTGGACGCGGTCGACATCCAGGTGCTCCAGGATGCGCGTGTTGTGCGTGATGATGAGCATGGAACCGTTGCAGCTCTTGCGGTAGGCGTCCATGCCGTGGCTGACGGTGGACAGGGCGTCGACGTCCAGGCCGGAGTCGGTCTCGTCCAGGATGGCGAGTTTGGGCTGCAGCAGCAGAAGCTGGAGCATCTCGACCTTCTTTTTCTCGCCGCCCGAGAAGCCTACGCCCAGCTCGCGGTTGAGGTAAGCGGTATCCATGTTGAGCTCGGCCGCGAGTTCCTTGACGCGACGGCGGAATTCCTTGCCCTTCATCTCCAGGCCGGGGCGGCCGGCGATGCTGGCGCGCAAAAAGCTCGACAGCGGCACGCCCGGGATCTCGACCGGAGCCTGGAAGCTCAGGAACAGGCCGGCGCGCGAACGCTTGTCGGTGGTGAGCTCGGTGATGTCCTGGCCGTCAAAGACGATGCGGCCGTTCTGCACGGTGTAGACGGGGTCGCCCATGACCAGGTGGCCGAGGGTGGACTTGCCGGCGCCGTTGGGTCCCATCAGCACATGGGTCTCGCCGGCGGCGACGTTGAGGTTGACGTTGTGGAGGATGGTCTTCTCGTCCACGGAGGCGGTCAGACCTTCGATGGAAAGCAGCGGATTTGCGCTCATGCTGTCCCTCTCTGTATATGGTGTACTCATAGGTGTACTAAACCCTAGGAATCTTCTCGGAATAAAGTTACTATGGGTTCGGCGTTAGTCAAGGGAAAACCCGACTAATCCACTCGACTTTTCAGATGTGGGACATAATAATCGGGATTGTCTGTCCCACACGCTTGGCATCGGGGGCAAACTCTGCTGATGATTTTTTCTCAAGCGCACCGGGAGGGTAGGTATGCTCATTTCTTCTAAGGGCCGCTATGCCCTCCGTTTGATGATTTATATCGCGGCGCTCGGTGACGCCGAGGGCAAAATCGCCCTGCGCGAGATTGCCGACCGCGAGCATATTTCGCAAAAGTATTTGGAGCAGCTGGTCCGTCCGCTTATGAAGGCGGGCCTGCTCAAGAGTGTGCGCGGCAAGGGCGGCGGCTACATGATGGCCGTGGACCCGGCCGAGGTGCGAGCCGGCGATATACTGCGCGCCGTCGAGGGCAGCACGGCGCCCGTCGCATGCGATGGCATCGATAACAACTGCACTCGCAGCGATCTGTGCTCTACTGTGAAGTTCTGGCGCGGTCTGGACGACGTGATTGAAAAGTACGTCGACGGCGTGACGTTGGCCGACTTGGCGGCCGTGCCCGAGATTAACTTCGATATCAAGCTGTAACTCGAGCGCAATTCCTCAAGATTTCGCGGAGGGCGTTACCGTTTGTCGAGTTGCTGTTGTACGACATCGGTCTTGCTGCGATACTTAAATCTATCTTTGCAAACTGCACTTTAACTACACCAATGCAAGGAGGATCTTATGCAGCCCAAGCATTCTGCGATTGTTGCCGGATTGACGCTGGCTCTTTCGTTTGGCGCCGTTGCCGCGCCCGCGCCCGCTGCTGCGGATGAGCCCACGCCGGGCGTTGCCTCGGATGCCACCGATATCGATAAGGGCCTTTATACCCAGCAGTCTTTCTCGGGCGTGCTGAGGTCGGTCCAAGGCGTCTCGTTTGTCAATGTGACCAGCGAGATGAAGTACTTTACCAAGTATGAGAGCCACGGCAACTATAACCAGGGCTTTTCGTATGGCGACGGCTATAACGCGCTGGGCTATTACCAGTTCGACCGACGCTGGTCGCTCGTCCCGTTTATGAAGCAGGTCTATAACTACAATCCTGCCAAGTACGGCATGCTTAAGTCTGCAATTGACCGCGGGAGCGATATCTCCAACGCAAGCAACCCCATGTATTCGAACGGTCAGCTGACGGATCTGGGCCGCATTGCACAGGAGGCCTTCCAGGGCGCCTATAACGCCGATCCGGCTGAGTTCTCGGCGCTGCAAGATTCATATGCATACAACTCCTATTACGCGGTGACCGAGGCCTGGCTCAAGAGCGCGCTTGGTATTGATATCTCTGGCCGCGCCGATTGCGTCAAGGGTATGGTGTGGAGCATCACCAACATGTGCGGCACCTATGGCTGCCAGGACTTTTTCCGCTGGGCAAATCTTACAAACGATATGACCGACCGTGAATTTGTGACGGCGCTTTCCAGCAGCGTGGTCAATAACGTTGCCCGTAAGTACTCGAGCCAGCCGCAATATCACGCGGGCTGGAAGAACCGTTACAAGAACGAGCTTAAGGATTGTCTGGTCTATATTACCGAGGACGAGGCCGCGGCGACGCCGCCGGTCGAGCCTCAACCTGAGCCTGAGCCCGAGCCTGAACCCGAGCCCGAGCCCGTGACTCCGGCGCCCGCCGCTCCCGTTGCTCCCTCTGGGCCTAGTGCCGATACCAATGGTGCTGACGAGGATACCGTCGATACTCCTTCGAACGATGCCGGAGCAAGCGATGGAAATGGCGATGTCGGTTCGGCCGGCAGCGCGGGGTCTGCCTCGCCTTCGAATTCCGCAGATGCTGCGGCAGGGTCTGGTTCTTCCGCCGGTGGATCGACTGCCGGTTCGAGCGACTCGTCGACGAATGGCAAACCCTCTGCGAGCGAACAACTTGGCTCCATGTTTGGCTCCTCGCTGATGGTTGACATCAACAGCAGCTCGTCTTCCAAGAAGGATGGCTCCGACCAGGGCGCTACGGAAAAGACCGAGGATGCTAAGGGCGATTCGAAAGACGAGGGTTCTAAGGGGTCTGATTCCGACAAGGGCACGGAATCAGACGGTGCGGAATCGAAGGATCCCCGCCTTGATAAGGATGGCAAGCACACGGACGACAATGGGTCCAAGGGCCTGGTTGATGATGCCGCCGACCAGAACCAGGGTAAGACCAAGGTTGTGACTGCTTCAGCCACGACGACTGAGTCCTCTAAGGGCAGCATGCCCAAGACGGGTGACTTGATTTTGATGGCGAGCCTTGCCAGCGCGAGCTTGGCCACATTGGGCGCTACGTCTATTGTGAGCGGTAAGCATAAACTTGACCAGCAAAACAAAGACGCTGCGGAGAAAGACGCCCAAAAGTAGGCTCTCAGCGAGTGTTTTGCCTTAGGGATTGAAATAGGGGCCCGATGCGATAGCACCGGACCCCTATTTGTTGCGAATCGTTTTGTTATGCCCCCCCTTATGGAGTCATTTCTACCGTTACCCGAATCATTTGTTGAACAATAAAATTGTTATCAAGATGGTCGCTAAAATGGCATCGTTATTCTAAAAGGGGAGATAAAACGGTGTCTGAACAGGCAATATATGATATTGATAACACCTTTGACGTAAAGTTGCTCAATCCCGGCGGAAATGTTGTTCTGCCGATTGATATTCATGATTTTGCCGACGCCGCCGATCATTGTGTCTTAGTTGATAAGACCATGTTTATTGCCGATATCTTAGATTGCGAATCGACTGTGGCGCTCTGTTGTCGGCCTCATGGTTTTGGCAAGAGTATGAACCTCTCCATGCTCAAATGTTATCTGGAGCGTCCTGTGCCCGGCTCGTCGAGCGTGAATCTGTTCATCGGTAGCCAAATATGGGACGCAGAAGATGGCATCTATCGTGATGAGTATGCACGCTATCCGGTCATTGTTTTGGATTTTTCTGCTTCCTCCTATCGAGGCGCCGATGCCGAGGCCGCCATGCGCGATGTCGTCGCTCGTGAGTGCGCTCGTCTGTTGCCGCTACTGGATGTTCCCGATTTAGCGCGCGGCGACGTGCGCCATATCGAGCGCGTAGCGCGCGGTGTTGCCGCTCCTGATGAAATCGATTCGGCTCTTGGCGTGTTAATCGAGCTCCTCTGTATGGCATGTGATGAACAGGTTGTGCTGCTGGTTGATGGGTATGACGCGGCGTTTACGAATCATATGCAGGCGAAGGGCGCCTATGGCTCGTGCTTTGTCGAGTTGCTTGACCGCTTGCTTTTTGAGGGCATTGTCTCCTCGATCGATTCTTTGCGGCTGGTTTGCTTGATGGGGGAGCGACCCGGCCCCGCACAGGCGGCATTTGCGCATCGCAACTGCCCGTATTGTTTGGCTTCTCCCTTGTCGAGCTGGTGCGATCGCTGGTTTGGTTTTTCGGATGCCGAAAACAGGGCGCTGCTAGATTGCACTGGTCAGAGCGACAGACTGGCTTGCGCGCGCGAATGGTTCGAAGGCTACCGGTTTGGCGGGTTCTATTGTTCGAACCCGGCTCGTGTGGTTGAGTTCTTGGCTCGGGGCTGCCTGCCGCCAACGCGCTTTGATGTATGTTGCTATGCCGATTGTCTGAACGAGACTGTGGGCGCCTGGGATTTAAGATGGCTTGCGGCAATGTTTGATTTGCTTAATCCGTATGGCTGTGTTGAGGCGCCACTGTGCTTGGACGCCGTGAAGCCTGATGCCGGGACAGCAGAAGGTATTTGGACCGATTTGTATCTGAGTGGACTCCTGACGACAGATGCGACCGATCACCAGGCGGACGGCAGTCTGCCCCGCGCCCTGCGCCTTCCCAATAACGAGCTCCGGTATGCGATGCGTCTTGTGATTATCGAATGGTTCGAGTGCGCTGCCGAGAGTGCCGAGACTATCGATGATTTCCAAGAGGGTCTTTGCCGCGGAGACGAGCGTGCAGTTAGGCGAGCTTTGGACGCAATTATTGATGACTTGGGCGTCGAAGGAGATGAGTCGGATTTGCTACTGGCTTTTCGTTTGGCACTGCAGGGTCTTTGTTTTGGGTTGCCTGGGTATGCCGACCCCGTTACAAAACGAGCGCACGGTTTGGAGTTTGGGGGTTTCCAGGTGTTTCCGACCGTCAATACCTTTGATGCGGCGGATACGCTTGGCATATTGGATAGCCGCCCGCTTATCTCGGTCAGCATGCTGTACGCCCCCGATGTCGATGCGTTGGGCCTAGAGCTTCTGTCGGTACAGGCATTGCTCAATATCGAACGGAGCGGTCTCGACGACATTCGCGTGCCACGTCCTGCTGTGGGCCGCATGCGCTGGGGGTTTGGCTTTGATGGGCAACGAGTTACCGTCGCGTGTCAGAAGTTATAGGAGGGCCGGCTTTACTCGGTTTCTTTCATGGGCGGCATGGGCTTCCAGTTGGGGTCGCGTACGATTTTGCGGGCATCCTTCATGCCACGGCGCAGCGCCGGAATGCCGGTCTTAAAGCACTTGTCGACGGCGGCAAGGCGGATAAACTCCTTGCAGAAGGTCGCCACATTGCCCAAACGGAACAAAATGGGGTGGTAATCACCGTAGATCTGCATGTAGCGGGCCAAGTAGCCGCGGTTGCGCATGATGTAGTAGCGATTGGTGTCACTGGTAGAGTTGAGCTGGCGTTTGCCGGCGATATCCCAGTTGGAGACGGCGCGGGCGCGCTTGAGCACCACGTCGGCAACCACGGCGGCAGGGAAGTGTTGGCTGGCGACATAGCCATAGCAGGCGTCGTCGCCGTAGATAAAGAAACGAGCGTCGGGCAGGCCGATCTTGTCGACAACGCGGCGTGAGAACAGGCCACCCTCAAAGCACAGCTGGTTCATGGCGCGGTAGCCCTCGGGGCCCAGGTCCCACTTAGCGATGGGGTTGGGGATGCCAAGCGAAAGGATCAGCTGGTACTGCCAAAAGAAGGCGCCGCCGTCAAAGTCCAGGCGCGAACCCTGGATGACGTCGTAGCGGTCGGTCCACTTGGCCAGGCGCTCGATGCCCTCCGGGATGACGAGCACGTCGTCGTCCATCACCCAAAACCACTGGGCGCCCAGATCGTAGGCGCACTTGGTTCCGGCGGAGAAGCCGCCCGCACCGCCGCCGTTTTCGAGCTGCGGGGCGTAGATGACGCGGTCGGTGCCGCCCTGCGCGTCGGGCTGATCGGCGTCGATGCCCCACAGGTTGGCGAGGCGCTCGTTAAACGCCGCGCACATGGCTTCGGTCTCGTGCGAATTCTCGTTGTCGACGATTACGATACGCCACGGCGCGGCCGTGAGCTCGGTCATGGAGTCGAACAGGTTGGCCAGAAGTTCCTGGCGCTTGTACGTGACGACGACGATGGCGAGCTTGTCGATGGGAGCGGGGAGGGTAGAAGTCATGAACGAGAATATCCTTTCGCGTGGGCAGCATATCGGCCCTGCGGAATAAACAACGTGTCCCATGGGACACGACTATTGTAAGCGTAGGCGGGCGCCCGCGGGTAATGTTCCGCTAATCACCAAGAACGTTTGCTACAAGCCTGGTTGACGTGTGGCGAGATTTCAAGCGCGCATTGTGGTATTACGTAGGTGCCGATTCCTGTGGACGCGATCTTTCTGTTTGGATGCCCTGTGAATAAAACTCGTTTAGCTTCCTTTGCCGATAGCCTTCCCGTCAAGGTCATGTTGCTGTTTTTGGTTTTTCAGGTCGCATTTGTCCTGAGCAATACCGCGGCGAATTGCCTGCCGAGGCCCGTTGTCGAGTCACATGCGCAGGGTTCGGAGTCCTCTGCCCTGTTGTCTGACATGTATGTCTACGACCACCGTGTTGCAGCTGGTCCTGTTTGCTTTGATAACAATCGCTTTATCATTGAAGTCGCACAGCAAAAGGACCAAGGTTCTCCGTTTAAGACGATGACTGTTGCCGAGATTGATGACGTTACGAAAGCCGGCGGGATTACGCATCAGCAGTACTACCGGTATTGGCATGGATGGCAGCTACTTACGAATGTCTGCCTGTTTATTGGTGGTATCGACGTTGTCGTGGTGCCTGCGGCCGCTCTGGCGATTGCCGGCTCCGCTTGCGCTTACGTTGCCTTACGGAAGCGATTTTCAAAGCCATTGACGTTGGGGTTTCTTACAATCCTGCTGTTCTCGACCAATCTGTTTTTCAATTTTATCGGTGATCTGCTGCTGTGCATCTCGTTCTTCGTGGCGCTCATCATGATGTCTTGCATGAGCCTTCGTTTGGGCTTGGCCCCGAACGCACGGGTTTTCACAAGCCGCCTTGTCCTTTGGTCGATAGCGACGGGCGCCGTTTTTTCGTTTCTTGACTTTTTAACGATTCCTGCCGCAGTTGTCGCCCTGCATTGCTTTTTCGCCTTCATTGCGCTCCCCAAGGGTGTGCGCCCCAAGCGTTGCGTCGTCACGATGCTGCAGGCGCTCTTTGGGTTTGGGCTTTCGTTTGTGTTTACCTGGGCGATGAAATGGGTTGTCGCGGCATTTGTGCTGGGCTGGGACGAGGTCTTTTCGAACGTTCTGGGCGAGATGGGCCTTTGGTCTGCGCATGGGACTTCGTCACTGTTGCCCCAGGCTGACTGGCCTCAGATTTTGAAGGAGTTTTATTGCATGAGCCCGCAGCTGTTCGCCATTTGCTCAACTGCCGGTTATGCGATGATCTCGAACGTCGTTTGCCTTGTTTCGTTTGCTGCCGTATTGGCGATTTGGGTTGCCGTGCTCGTTTGCTCGATACGGGGCGGCGCGCAAGACGGTCGTCGGTGCAAGGTGTTGATTCAGTCGCTGCTCATGGCACTGCCTCTGGTTGTTGTTCTGGGTAGTTTCGTTGTTATGCATGACCATGCGATCGTTCATATTCCGGTATTTGGCTGCAAGAATTGGGCGATTGTCTTTGCGATTTTATTTGTTTCGGGTGTAAGCGCGCTTCGTGGTCTGAGGAGTCAGAAGGTCGCTTAGCCGTTCATACGGGCCTTGATGGACTCGACTACGGCCCTGCGAACGATATCCACGAGGAGTAGGGCAAGCGCGAGGCAAAGGCTCATAAGGATTCCGAGCAAAATGGCGGCGGCTGGACGGGGCTCTCCCGTTTGGATGCCTCTCGCCATGGTGTAGATTGCCTTGTCGAAGATGGGGCGCCAGACATTGCAGGTAAACGATTGTACGGCGTAGAAAGCGAGTGTTCCTGCGGCGAGAGATATGATTGTCTTGTCTGCAACTGGGACTTCGTGGCGCGGCTGATGGAGCGCTGCGGCGGCAACGGATGCGGTGGCCAAGATAAAGGATATGACGGAAGTGGACTTGTAGGAGAGCTTCCAGAGCGCGTCGTACTGGCTATTTGCCGATAGCAGAAGCTCGAGTGCGATGGTGCGGCAACGAGTCCGATGAGTATGATCTTGGATTTTTGAGCGCCAGATGCGTTGCCGTGGTATTCGAGGGCAAACCGCATTTCTCCAGCTGCAATAAACGCGACCAGGTAGGTAACGGCGCTCATGAGCTTGCGCCACAAAACGATACCGGCAGCTTCGTTTGTCGTCGCCGCGATGTAGCAATTGATTCCAAATGTTGTGAGCACGAGGAGCGCTACGACAAACGGGGCCCTTATGCTGTTGATTCGCTGTCGTATCAGCGCAATCACTGGGACAAGCAATACGGAGACGGCGTAGACCCAGATAAACTCGATGCCCAACGTGAGCCAGCCAATCTCATGCAGCGAGATTTCTGGTAGGGGATAGACGTACATCGAAACAAACAGGCAGGTGGCGCAATAAAAGAGCGTGGGCAAGACGATCTTTTTGAGGCGATCAAGCGATTTAAGCGTGAGACCCTGCGCGGATGAACCGTTTTGGAGGGCGCGTACCGCCGAGGGAATAAGGAAGTATCCCGAGATCATAAAGAAGACCTCGTTGGCCCAGCAGCCCAGCAGGTTGATAAAGCCGAGCGCGCCGGAGTAAGGGAAGACAGCGAGCGGCGCGTATTCCGGTAGGCTGGTGCAGACGGCTTGGAAGGTCCACTGAAAGGTATGGAACACCGCGATACCGGCGACCGCTACCAAGCGCAGCGCCTCGATGGAGGTATTTCTGCTTGCTTTGCTGCCCATCAGACTATTTTCCAGCGCGTGCGTTGTATGAACCAAAGTGCGATGTGATCATTTTTAGAGTCTGCTTGGGGCCCTTGTTCCATACGTTATACAAGCCTTCGCCCACGAGGTCCTTGGCGTATGCGCAGTAGCTGATTTTTGGATTGGCGATGCCCATATACTCGGCATAGAGCTTTTTGGCCGCGGGGGTAACGCGAGGATTGGCAAATACCAGCTCTTGCGGCATGCGTTCGAACATCCTGTGGATCGCCCGCTCGATTTCGGGGTGCCCCTCAATTCCGGTGTGCTCGATCATGATGCCCATATAGGTGAAACCGCGTGTGATTTGCGGTGTCCAAACGGCAGGGTCGGTGACGTTGAGCCGTTCAAGAATATCGACCATATCGTTCCAGCGATTAAACGGTATCAAGGGGTCACGCTTGGCCAACGCGGCTGCCTTTTCGGGCGTTTCCTCGCGATAGCAGTAATACGGCTTGGGCCAGTAAGCGATCGCCTTTGCCTGGCAGAGCGTTTCGACAAGGAATGGATTGTCGGCCCAGCCTGCGCCGGGGATTTCCTTAAACCAGATATTGTTTTGCATCAGGAAATTGCGACGATAGATTGCCGACCAAATGGACGGATGATGGGCCAGCAGGTGTGGAGCGTCGTGAATGGTGAACGGTTGCCGAGGCGGTTTAATGCGACCGCGATATGCGCAATGTAGCTTGACCTCTTGGGGGGTATCGGGGTTGCGAATGATCCAATACGGGGTCTCGATAATATCGAGCTTGTTCGGATCGCCAAATTCGCGCTTGGCAAAGGCAAGCATGTCGGAGTACATTCCGGGCTCGATCCAGTCATCGGGTTCGAGGATGGCAATCCAGTCGCCCTTTGCCTCGCGAATGCCCAGATTGCAGGTTGCGCCGTAACCCTGGTTTGCCTTATCGATCACTCGAACGCGCGAGTCGCGCGCAGCGAAATCTTGCATAATGGCGAGCGAGTTGTCGGTGGATCCGTCGTTGATTGCGAGGATTTCCAGCTCAATTTTCTTTTCGTTTAATAGGCTGCCTATAGCCTGAGAAAGATACGGCTCGGCATTGTAAGTAGGCACGATTACGGTCAGCATTCAAACACTTTCTCTAGGCGATTTGGAAGAATTATACCTAATTGCGTTTGCAACGGTTTTAGTTGCGTTTGGGTGGAGGCAACGGTAAGGGTTGCTTATTTAGCAGGTGACCAAACGAGCCGGGACTCTCCGTTCGTGCCATCTTGATTCAACACGATTCCTTTCGATGACAATTGTTCAAAAGAAGAGATAATTGATGGATAATGTTGCAACATGGATATTCATTTTGACTGGGGATTCAATATGAAAAAGGTTTTACGTGCTGCAACTTCTTTTTCTTTGGCTGCTCTTCTGACATTTTCGTCATTGATGAGTCCTGTACTTGCTGCTTACGGGTTGAACGAGGCACAGCCCGCTGAAGCTATGACGAATGTGGCTTCTGCAGGCGATGACGGAGTGGCTGCACGCGGTGACGATGTTGAAGGCAGCGAGGCCATCGTCGACCAATCTCCGGTTGAAGGGGATAGTGAGGCTATCGACTCGTTGAGCCAAGGCGCAACTGAAAGCGATGTCAAGACCGATCAACAGGTCGATTCGGTCGAGTCGACCTTCCAATACGTTTACCTGGCCTTCCCAAGTCTTCCCTCTGGAGCTGATCAGGTCATTGCTTTTGCTACGCCTAATGACGGCGAAGTTCTTTCCTCTGCTACGCTTGGCTATGTGAGTGCCAACGGCGTAAAGGGCTCTGTCGACGCGTCTGCTACGGCTGATAATTCTGCCGCCTTTACCTTTGGCGCAAAACTCGAAGCTAATACTTATTTCCTTACTTCGATTTCGTATTATCTAGAGGGAGATGGGACTGAACATAAGATCGATCTTTCTGATCGAGATTATTCGTTCACCCTCGTAGATAGCTCTATGAACTCCGAGGGCACATCTGTTTATTATGCAGATGGGGATGGAAATGCTGTTGAGGCACAGTCTATTCAGCAGGCGTTGGAGTGCGCCGATTCTCCGGATGGTGTTTCTACTTATGCCGCTCGCTCCGCTCGCAACGTTAGCGTAGTCGCTCTTGATGCTGGTCATGGTGGATCTGACCCCGGTGCGCAGGGTAATGGCAAAAGCGAGGCCGATCTTACCTGGAAGATAGTGACGGCATGCAAGAATAAGCTCGAGGCATACGGTTTCAAGGTTGTTCTTGCCCGTGAACAATACGGCAATTATTCCGGCAATGATTTTCTATATCGCGTCCAGCGCTGCATTGATCAGGGCGCGCAAGCATTCGTGAGCTTTCATATCAATTCCGGTCCTTCCGCCGCTCATGGCGCTGAGGTTTACGCCCCCACCGCAAATGGATCAGACTATACACAGGTTTCTGTTGAGCTTGCCAATAAGGTTATGAATAACCTTGCTGCTATGGGTCTTACGTACCGCGGTGTTTTACAGATGCAAGTGGGAGATGAGTTTGCGGTAATCCGATGCGCCCGCGAGCAGGGGATCCCTGGCATCTTAATTGAACATGGCTTTATTTCGAATTCCGGCGATGTCGCTAACTACTTTTCTGATGATGGCTGTCGTCGTCTTGGCGAGGCTGATGCCGCTGCTATTATTGCGCAGTTTCCGCACCCTTATTCCATTGATGGAATTACATTCTCTGAAGAATTAGGGCGTGCTGGATCTTCCATTAAGATTGGCGTGAATGTTACCGGTAAGACCGATGATCTTAAGTACAAATTTGTTTGGCATAAAGTTGGAGCCGATTGGAACAGCTCAAATTGGGGTGTAATTGGTCAAGATTTGACCAGCCCGTCTGTTACTTGGACTTTGCCGCAAGCTGGTGAATACGAAATTTATGCCGATGTTGTCGACTCCAATGGTTATATATCGAGCACTTCTAAATATAAAGTAGTCAATTGGTC
>NZ_JBNPKM010000002.1:0-198059 GCF_050312955.1 Collinsella sp. SGI.241 | reverse complement strand
ACGCACTCCATATTTTGTTCACAAATAAATTGATCCTTCAGCTGTTTCACTGAAGTCATATCTGAAGCATCGGCTTCCGGTATTGGCGATGACCAGCTGGTTTATAGGTGTTGAGGTATCGGTCATCTCTGGTGCGCTACTTTACTCTAACGGCATCTGGTTTTGGTTTCCTGTCGGTAAAAGGCTGGTTTTGGCCGCCAGGCGTCCTTATATATAGAGAAGATCGGGTTCGAACCCGTGCACCGGCAACAAAAAAGCGGCCGGCATCCGCCAGTCGCTTTTCTATTCTATGGTGGGCCGTCAGGGGTTCGGGCCCGCTGCGCGGGCGGCCGCTTCGGCGCCTCCGCGCCTCGCGCGCTGCGCTGGCAAACGCTGACGCGTTTCCTCAGCTCCGCGCCCTTTCGGGTTCGAACCCGTGCACCGGCAACAAAAAAGCGGCCGGCATCCGCCAGTCGCTTTTCTATTCTATGGTGGGCCGTCAGGGGTTCGAACCCTGGACCTTGGGATTAAAAGTCCCCTGCTCTGCCAGCTGAGCTAACGGCCCGCGGATGGCATTGTACCACGGTCTGAGACTATTCCCAACTCCATTGGCCGTTCTGGAAAATCACAATTTCACGTCCATCAGGTGTAATGCCCGTAATATCGATGTCGTCCGTGCCAATCATAAAGTCAACGTGCGTGCTCGAAACGTTGACGCCATGCTCCAGAAGTTCCTCTTTGGACATGTCATACCCGCTTTCGATGCACTCGGGAAAACCGACACCCAACGCAAGGTGACAGCTGGCGTTCTCGTCATAGAGTGTGTCGTAGAATAGAATGCCGCTTTCACGAATCGGTGTGTTCTTGGAAATAAGCGCGACCTCGCCCAGATGAGCAGCACCTTCATCGGTTTCAATAATGCTCGCAAGCGTTGCCTTACCCACGCGAGCGTCATAGTCCACTACGCGGCCGTTCTCGAACTTAATCCAAAAATCGTCAACCTTATTGCCGTGGTGAATGAGCGGCATAGCCGAGTACACGATGCCGTCGGCGCGCATACGGTCGGGCGAGGTGAAGACCTCCTCGGTGGGAATGTTGGGGAAGAAAGGGTGACCGTCGGGAGTTTTTCCCTTGCCGCCGGCCCACTCATGGCCTTTCGTCATTCCAATCGTCAGATCAGTTCCATTCGAAGCGGTGTAGTGCAGGCAATCAAATTGATTATCGTTTAGGAAGCGCAGGTTCTTTTCGAATGTGGCGTCATGGAGCTCCCAGTCGCTCTCCGGGTCCTGGCCATCAGCACGAGCGGTGTGCAGAATCGCATTCCACAGCTTATAGACTGCAACCTCATCGGCGTCTCCCGGGAATACCTCGCGCGCCCAAGCAGCGACCGGAGCGCCGGCGATGCACCACGGGTTAATGTTGTAGTCCAGTCCACGGCGAAAGACCTTACACTGCATGTTCCTCGCCTTAGAAGCTGCGGCAGGCTTAGCGGGATCGATGCCCTTGAGGGCAGCAGGGTCCGTGCCCTCAATAAAGATAAAGCAGGCTCCGTCCTGAGCCAACGAATCCAGCTGTATGCGCTTCCACTCGGGAGTCTGCTCAAAATAGCTTTTCTCGACATGCTCGTAGGTAAGCCTCGTCACGGCATCGTCAGCCCAGATGACCGTCACGTGACCGGCACCGGCGTCATAAGCCTCCGCAACCACCACGCGCGCAAATGACGCGCACTCGACGGGAGACTGAACGACGACCTCCTGACCGGGCTTAACGTTGACGCCCTTGCGAACAACGAGACGCGCATAATTTTTAATCTTGGGCTCCAGGGACTTCATACCCTCCAGAGCCTCTTCGACCGTCAGGGCAGCTCGAATCATGTGCCACTCCATCTATCTACAGGACAGTAAAAAGGCACGCCGCAAAAAACGACGCGCCTTATATCTTAGCGATATCTATAGGTTGTAACGCTACTACTTCTTCTTGGAGGCCTTCTTGTCCTCTTTGGCAGCCGAGCGCTCGATGATAGCGTTGAGCTTGTTATCGGACATGCCCTCGGCCTGCGCGCGATACATATTACGCAAGGGACGGATGCGCACGAAGTCGTAGATGAAGTCACCCAGAATGACGATGTAGGACAAAACAATGCCGGCCATCTGGACGGGGCTGGACACCATGCCAGCGGGAGCGAAGTACAGCGAAGACCAAATGGCCACGACGAGCACCATGCCGATAGTAAGCACGGCCCACCAGATGCGGCGGCGCTTGGTGTAGTCCTCATCCTGCTTGAGAAGGATGCTCGACACCGTGTAGATGCGGTCCTCCTTGGCGCGCCGCTTAGCCTTGCGGGCGCGCTTCTCCTCTTTAGAGAGGCCCTCAAGGCTCTCGCCCTTCTCGAGCTCCTTGCGGCGTGCCTTGGATGATGCCGGCACGACGCGAACAGAACTCGCTGCCTGACGAGCTGGCTTGGCGGATGCGGCGGACTTGCGCGCAACCCCGGTAACCTCGTGGGATTGCGTGCGCTTGTTCGTGGCGCTGCGGGTACTCACTTACGCGTTCTCCTTCATGCTTGTAAACTGGGAGCCCGTGATGATCTGGAAGGCCTCGCGATAGCGCTCGGACGTGCCATCGATGACCTCGGCGGGCAGATGCGGGGTCTCCCCCGTCATATCCCAGTTGGCCTTGAGCCAATTGCGGACGAATTGCTTGTCGTAGCTAGGCTGAATCTTACCCTCCTCGTAGCTGGCGGCAGGCCAGAAACGGCTGGAGTCGGGCGTGAGGCACTCGTCGATCAGCGTGACCTTGCCATCGATGACACCAAACTCAAACTTGGTGTCGGCAATGATGATGCCACGGGTCGCTGCATACTCGGCGGCAGCTTTGTAGATCTTAAGAGACAGATCTCGGATCTGCGTGGCGATGTCCTCGCCAACGATCTCGCAGCAACGCTCAAACGAGATATTCTCGTCGTGATCACCGATCTCGGCCTTCGTGGACGGGGTGAACAGCGGCTCGGGGAGCTTGGAGGCCTCGGTCAGGCCCTCAGGCAGCTGGATGCCGCAGACGGTGCCGTTCTCGTCGTAGGTCTTCTTGCCCGAACCGGTCAGATAGCCGCGGACGATGCACTCGATAGGAATCGTCTGGGCCTTCTTAACCAGCATGGCGCGGCCTGCGAGATAGTCACGATACTCGGCAAACTCCTTGGGGAAATCCGCCGGATCGATGGAGACGAGGTGATTGGGGATGATATCGGCAAACTTGTCGAACCAGAACGCCGAGATACGGTTGAGCACCTCTCCCTTAAACGGAATTTCGTCGGGAAGAATAAAGTCGAACGCAGAAATGCGATCGGTGGCGACCATCAACAGGTTTTCGCCGGCATCGTAGATATCACGAACCTTGCCACGGGAATCCGGACGACGCTCCATCGTTGTCACGTGAGTCACTCCTTACCTAAATACGACAGAAATGCGGGTTCTTTACCGCACGTTTTCGCAAACTCGGAGCGGCAGGGACGCGGTCCCTCCTTCACCGAATAGCGAAAAGCTAGTGCTCCATTGTAGTAGATGCCGCGTCCGCCGTGTGCTCGCGGGGCAGATGAATCGTAAAAGTCGTACCCTTTCCAAGCTCCGACTCCACGGATATGTAGCCATGGTGACGCTCGACGATCTGTTTAGTTACGGCGAGGCCGACGCCCAGGCCGCCAGCTTCGCGGGCGCGGCTGGCATCGGCGCGCCAAAATCGTCCGAAGATACGCGACAGATCGTCCTTGGCAATACCGATACCGGTATCCGAAACGGCAATACTGACATGCTTGCGGTCACTGAGCACCGACACTACGACCCAACCGCCCTCGGGGGTGTAGCGCATGGCGTTGCTCATGAGATTGATGACGCATTGCGTGATCATGTCGGGATCGGCCTCGACGACATCGTCGTGCCCCTGGGTTTCATCTGCAAAGCGAAGGCGAAGGTCACGGTCGGCAAACAGACGCTCCTGGCCGTTCACAATCGATCGCACGAACGGAACCATGTCCACCGGTTCGAGATTGAGCGGAGCCGTGCTGTTTTCCATACGCGATAGGTCAAGCATCTGCTGCACCAAACGAGCGAGGCGACGCGTCTCGGAAGCGACCGTCTCCAGATGCTCGTCGTCGGTGGGGTACACGCCGTCTTGCATGGCCTCGACCGTTGCAAGCATGGCCATGAGCGGTGTACGAAGCTCGTGTGCGACATCCGAGGTCAGGCGCTTTTCGTGCTTCATATCTTTCTCGAGCGAGGTGGCCATCTCGTCAAAGGTCTCACCCAGCTGGTCGATTTCGTCATCGCCGCGCAAGCCCGTACGAGCAGACAGATCGCCGTCGCGAATTTGCTTGGCTGTGCTCGTAATACGATGAATTGGCTTGGTAAGCATGCGCGACACGAGCGATCCGATAACGACCGAGATGCAGATTGCAACAACCGCGGCAAGAGCCATGGCGTTAAAGGTCTTCTCCCTAAACGCAGAATCTGCCTTAGTGAGCAGAGCGTCGGAGCCGATAGCCCATAGCTTTACCTGTCCGACATGCTCGCCAGAGGACGTAACGATTTCGACGTTGGCAACGCTATCGGAGTCGGTGGGCGCTGACGAGACCGGGCTATGCGAGGCCTTTTTACCGCTCGAGCTGCTCGACGGCAATTCGCTCTCGCGCACATCGGCGGTCGCACTTGCCGAAGGCCATGAGTCGTCATAAACGACAACGCCCTTTTTGTTGACGACCTGCATACCCAGGTCGTCGGACACCAAGCTCGACGTCGCGACCGTGCGCAGCTCGCCCGCAGTCCAATTGCCGTTTTCCTCATACGACGTCGCAAGCTTTTCGGCAGCAGAATTGGCGATCTCGACGATATTGGAGCGCGTGTAATCCGAAAAGACGGTGCCCCACACAACGGAGACAACGCCCACCAGCACCAATACCGTCATGAGCGATGTCAGGGCAAAAGCCAAAGCCATACGCGAGGGATAGCTCATCGCCGGCCGTGAATCGGAACGAGGCGTGTTCCAACTTGCCTTGGAACCCGCCTCGTTCTCCTGCTTGTGCTTTTGTCCGATTTCAAAGCGCGCAGGTGTCATATGTGATTTACCTATTTCTCGTCCGACTTATCGGTCTTGGCCGGAGCCTCGAAGCGATAACCGACGCCGTGAACGGTATAGAGCCACTTAGGCTTCTTGGGGTCGTCGCCCAGCTTGGCGCGAAGGTTCTTCACATGGCTGTCGATGGTGCGCTCGTAGCCCTCAAAGTCGTAGCCGAGCACCTTCTCGACCAGCTCCATACGGTTATAGACGCGACCGGGATGGCGAGCAAGCGTGGTAAGCAGCTTAAACTCGGAAGCGGTCAAATCAACTTCCTTGCCCTCGACCAAGATCTTGTGGCCCGAGATATCGATGACCAGATCGCCAAAGTCGAGTACCTCAACGGCGGGCTCGTCTGCCTGGTGAGCACGACGGAATAGGGCACGAACGCGGGCGACGAGCTCGCGCGGCGAGAACGGCTTGATCAGGTAGTCGTCGGCACCAAGCTCGAGGCCGATGATGCGATCCTCGATCTCGCCCTTGGCGGTAAGCATGATGATGGGCACATCCGAGGTATCGCGGATAGTGCGGCAAACGCGCTCGCCGGGGATCTTGGGGAGCATAAGGTCGAGCACAACCAGGTCGAACTGGTGCTTCTCGAACTCCTCGATCGCAGACTGGCCATCGCCAACGCCAACAACCCAGTAGCCCTCGCGCTCGAGATAGGCAGCGACAGCGTCACGGATCGCCTTCTCGTCCTCGACCAGCAGAATCTTTTTTGCATCTGAAGCCATAACACGGCCCCCCTGTCTCAATTAGCTAAGAACAAGCCCATTTTAACGCACCTGAGCCCACCGGGCATCGCATGGGCGCGACAGCTCGGCGGGCGGTACTCACGGTTACAATGGGCTTATTCCCCCGTTGGCGCCTTTTTAACCCCTCGGCGCTAAAGAGAGAACAGGCGAGCGGTAACCGTCTCGGGAATTCCTTGGCTATTACGCACCGTGGCATAGGTTAAAAACGTATTCGATTTTCCCGCCGTAGCTGGATAGTCGCCATATTCGAGAGCGCGGTCGGGCGACAGCAGCGAACCATAGGTTTTAGCGGAGGTATCGATCAGAAAATGCGATGCCTGAACCTTAACCAGATATTTGCCCTTCCTGCCGGCGGCGCACGCGAGCGGTTCGCGCGATAGAAATTGATACGGGCCGCCCTCGTTACCAATGTAGGTACCCATATTGCCCAGGCCGCCCACGCCGGCATAGGTCGCCTCAATGGAGAACACAAACGTATCGCCCATATATACGGCCTCGAAAGGTGACACCGACGAAGGAAGGACCAGCTGAGCCCTCTTGGTATTGTTGCCGTCCGTCAGGTCGATCGCCGTCATGCCGTAGTAGACGCCCTCGTCATTGCGCACGCGGGGTGAGATAGTCAGGATGCCATCGCTCACGCGCGGTGCAGACGCAAAGCGGCCTGTCGACTTCCAGATTGCCTCCGCTTTAGATTCATCGAGCGAACGGCGGTAGCAATATGAATCGCTGCCGGTCTTATTGCCACCGGTCGAAGGCATCTTGTACCAGATGACCGACGAGTCAAAGGCGGTAAACAGCGGAGGGTCGTAGTCCTCACCGCCGCGATCAAGCTCAACGGCATTACCAGTAAGCGCCGCGCCCGACAGGGTTTGCGCATAGAGCTTCCACGACGAATTCGCGTAGTTCATCTCAACCCACGCAAACACGCTATCGGTGGCGCGAACGTCGTAAAACGCATAACCGGAACCCTCGACAGGATCGTCAATCAACGTGGTGAGTGAGCCGTCCCCCATGTTGAACACGCCAAGCGTGTTGGCATGCAGCGCAGATGCGGGCGCCATCATCGCCGCAGCGTAACCTCCATCGCAGTAGTACAGCAGCGTCCCCAATGGCAACGTCCACGACGCCGTCGGCTTAAGATCAATGTCGACGGCCTCATACTCTTCGGTAATCGAGACGATCTTGGAATCATCTTTGATAACCTGCGGCTCACCGGCAGCATCATCGCTGGTGCCCGTTTTTTTCGAGCACCCCGCAAGCAGCGTGGCAGCACTCGCGGCAGCACCACCCAACACAAATCCTCGGCGCGTTACCCCATTCTTAACGCGATCAAAAATACTCATTAGGCAATCTCGGCACGCGCGGCCTCGATGGCACGCGTAAGCTGGTCGGCACAGGAGGTCTTTTTCGTGCCGCACGTATTGCCGGCCAACACCTCAATCACACGATCGGAAGAAACACCTTCGACCAATTTAGAGATGGCCTTGAGGTTGCCGTTGCAGCCGCCGGTAAACTCAACGCCCAGCACTTTGCTGCCGTCATCGGAAAGATTGAGGTGAATATTGCGAGTACACACGCCCTGGGGCTTGTAATCAAACGAAATCATGCGATCTCCTTCTCAGAATGTCATTCGAGACGACTATTATCCCCGTCTTTCCATAAATGCAACGAGGCGCTTTACCGGCAACACACATTACCAGCAAAGCGCCCTAAAAAGCTAACGTTATGCCCGAACCTACTCGAAGCTCAGCTGCTCCAGACGATCGAAGACCGTATCGATGCGGGTGAGGAAGTCCCACGGATCAAAGATCTCGTCGAGCTTCTCCTGGCTGACGGTGCAGCGCGGATCGGCCTCGAGGCGCTCCTTGAAGGTGGGGCCGGAAACGCAGTCCTGCACCTCATGCCAGGTCGCCATGGCGTTTTCCTGCACGATTGCGTAGGCGTCCTCACGGGTAATGCCCGTATCGACGAGGGCCAGCAGAACCTTGGAGGAGAAGATGAGACCGCGGGTCTTGTTGAGGTTGGCCATCATGCGAGCCGGATACAGCTGGAGGCCATCGATAACGCGGATAAGGCACTGGAACATGTGGTCAAGTGCGATAAAGCTATCGGCCTGGGCGACGCGCTCGGCAGAAGAGTGCGAAATGTCACGCTCATGCCACAGGGCGACGTTGTCGAAGGCGACCTGGGCGTTGGACTTCACGACGCGCGACAGGCCGCAGACCTTCTCCATGGTGATGGGGTTACGCTTGTGCGGCATGGCGGAGCTGCCCTTTTGACCCTTGCGGAACGGCTCCTCGGCCTCGAGTGTATCGGTCTTCTGCAGATTGCGAACCTCGGTAGCAATGCGCTCGCAGGTGGCCGCCGTGGTGGCAAGGACGCCGGCGAGGTAGGCATGATGGTCGCGGCTGATAACCTGCGTGGACAGCGGGTCGTGAACCAAACCCAGGTGCTCGCAGACATACTCCTCGACAAACGGCTCGATGGAGCTGTAGGTGCCAACGGCACCCGAGATGGCACCGAAGGCGACGTTCTTGCGAGCGTCCTCAAGGCGATCCAGATCGCGCTTGAGCTCCCAGGCCCAAGAGCCAAACTTCATACCAAAGGTCATAGGCTCGGCGTGGATGCCGTGAGTGCGACCGGCGCAGAGCGTGTTACGCTCCTCGAAAGCGCGACGTTTGCAGATCTCGCCGAGTTTCTTGACGTCCTCGATAATTAGGTCGCAGGCCTGGGTGAGCTGATAGCACAGGGCCGTATCGCCCAAGTCAGAGCTGGTCATGCCATAGTGAACCCAACGGCTGGGTTTAGGCTCGCCCTCGGGAACATCGGCGTCGATATACTCCTTCATATTGGTCAGGAAGGCAATGACGTCATGGCGCGTGACTTCTTCGATCTCGTCGACCTTCGCCTTCTCAAAGTTGGCGTGGTCGCGAATCCACTGAGCTTCTTCTTTAGAAATACCGATCTTGCCGAGCTCCGCCTGGGCCTCGCAGGCCAGAACCTCAATCTCCTGCCAAATGGCGTACTTGTTCTCGAGGGAGAAGATGTGTCCCATCTCCGGGCGGGTATAGCGATCGATCATAGCGGCTCCTTTTTGGTTATTGGCACGTTGGTCGTAACTCAACCATTGTACCGTGCGCAGGTGCAAGTATAGGCAGCAGGTATTAACCTAACATTTTGCCATTTGCCTAACGTTCACACCCTGTCGGGTTCGAGTCCGGGCACTTTATTGAAAAAAGCACGGCACCGTGATGGTGCCGTGCTTGTACTTTTAACTGGAGCGGGCAACGGGACATCCGCGCATTTGCTTCGCAAATCCGCACCGGCTTCAGGCGCCTGTCGGCGCCTTCACCTGCTCGCTACAAACGCTTCGCGTTTGCTTAACGCTCACACTCTGTCGGGTTCGAGTCCCGGCGCTTTATTGAAAAAAGCACGACACCGTGATGGTGCCGTGCTTGTACTTTTAACTGGAGCGGGCAACGGGACTCGAACCCGCGAGTGTCAGCTTGGGAAGCTGATGCCTTACCACTTGGCGATGCCCGCATATGTGGGGGATAGTATAACGCGGTTGTCTTGTTTGATACAAGGGCGCTAACCCTTGTTTTACGCATGGAAAAACATCTTCTTGTTGCTCGAATTGCGAAAACAGAGACTCGAGTAACCTGTTTTACACCGTCTTCTACTTGCTCTTTTGTTTGATTATCTAAAACCGGTCTCCATTTGTTGGGAACTTGGCAAGTTCTTGGTCAGCTCGCGGTACTTACCCGTATGACCCCCGGCGCTAATCTCATCCCACGCGCCGCAATCTCCCAGCGCGGCGCACAAAGGATAAGGAGCAGCCATGTCCAATGCACCCACGCACTCTGTCCACAGCGCAATCGCAACAGCACCGCTGCTCCTATTCCTCTTGTTGTTTCTAGCCTGCGCCACGCCTGGTACCGCCTGCGCCGTCGATGGAAACGATACGCTTAGTTTTCGCACCATCAGCGATATGTGCGGACCGTTTGGCATTGGCAAGTACGAGGCACAAGACGCCTCGATTTCTTACTGCATGAACCAAGACTGCCCCGGCCCCAGCAGCCCAGGAGGACCCTGGCGGACCTACAATCAGGGTTGGACATGGCTCGACAACGAGTTTGCCGCCGTCATCTGCCATGGATACCCCTCCGCCACATCATTTGGCGGCCATAACCTAACGGCCGAACGCGCCCGCGCCGCAACCCAGATTGCCGTGTGGATGCTCAAAGGAACCACGCGCCCCGATGGCTCTTTTGCGTATACAAACAACGCCGGCGTTGCCAAAAGCGGCAAGTTCGATCAAGACGCCGAGGTTGTCGCGGCGGCGCGCTGGCTCTACGACAACGCAAAAGCCGGAAATATTAAGGCCGACCCGCATCGCGCCAGACGCTATCACGGACCCGTCTCTAACGAAGGCCGGCACCAGGATATGCTCTACGTTTTGCCCACCATCAACGTATCCTTTGAGAAAAGATCTGCAGACACTGTCATTACCAGCGGGAACGATACGTATCAGTTAGGTGGGGCGACGTTTAACATCTTTGAGGAAAACACGGACAAACACGTCGGCAGCATCAAAATGGACGGCAACGGTCGTGCACGGGCAACACTTTTGCCCAACACGGCATATTACCTAATCGAAACCAAAGCGCCGACAGGCTATCTGTCCCGACGCGGTCGCATTGACTTTACCACCGGAAAAAGCGGCGGACATGTCACAATCAACGAGCAGCCAGGTTCTATCACGCTGCGTGTCGTCAAAACCGATGCCGCCACGAATGCCGGAGCGCAGGCGGGAACCTCGCTCGCCAAAGCCGAATTTACCTGTGTCTCGCAATCTACCCCTGGGTGGGCGCGTACCTTCACGACCGAAGGCGATGGCCAGGCGACCTTAAGCGGCATTCCCCTGGGAACCTTTACCCTCTACGAATCGAAAGCGCCAGAGGGCTACCTGCTCCCCCATGACAGCTGGACCTATACGGTCGGTCCCAATCAACTAAACGACATGGGCATCGTTGAGCTCGAACGCCGCATCCCCAATACTCATGTTGCGTTTGATATCGAGATTTCCAAGTTCAAGGATTACGGGAACGGCGAGCAATCGGGATTAGAACAGCCAGCGGAAGGCGTCGTCTTTGAAATCGTCAGCAACAGCTCTAAGCAGGTCGTAGGCACATTGACGACAAATATCTATGGCTTCGCATCCACCAAAGACCAGCCCAAGGCCTGGTTTGGCGCGGGCACACGACCGGACGGCGTCCATGGAGCCATCCCCTACGATCGTGAGGGCTATACCGTTCGCGAGGTCCCGGAAACTGTTCCCACAGGCTTCAAGCGGGCAGAGGATTGGACCATCGCGCCCGAGCAAATCGCCGACGGAGCCAAGCTTCAGTACATAGTGGACAATCACACCCTTTCGACACATCTCCAAATCATCAAACGCGATGACCAGACGGGAGCTTCCGTCCCCCTTGCCGGCTTTAGTTTTCAGCTGCTCAACAGCAACCGTGAACCCATCTCTCAAACATGCTGGTATCCGACGCACAACGTTATGAACACCTTTACCACCAATGCGACCGGCACCGTCACGTTGCCAGAATCGCTCAAGCCGGGCACATATTACGTACGAGAAGTCGCAGCCAAAGCGCCCTACCTTGTGGGCGACGAACTGAAGGTGACGATTCCTGCCGATGCAGATCTCACACCTATCGCCGCCGTCTCGTATTTCAACAGCGCGGCAACCGGAAGCATCGAGATCGTGAAGGCTGACGCAGTAGACGGCAGTGCCCTATCTGGTGCCAAGTTTGAAATTCGCGCTGCCGACGATATCGTTTGCCCCGATGGCCACATTGCCGCCCTTGCCGGTGAAGCCGTTGCCGCCGTCACAACTGATGAACAGGGTAAAGCTCGCGTAGACAACCTTTCGCTGGGTTGCGGAACGGCACGATACGAAGTCGTTGAAACCCAGTCTCCCGACGGCTATCTACTTGATCGGACAGAACATATCGTTGAGCTTACTTATATCGACCAGAAGGTCCCCGTGGTCGAGTCGCAGATCGAATTGCCTAATGATTACACCAAGGTCGATTTCTCCAAGGTCAATATGACAGGCAAGCATGAAGTTAAAGGCGCCCGACTGGTCTTATGCGACGCCGATGGAACAGAAATTGATTCTTGGATATCATCCGAGCAGCCCCATCGCGTGGAGCACCTTGAACCCGGTTCTTATACCCTACGCGAAACAATGTCCCCGCGCTCCTATGACCTCGCTGAAGACGTATCCTTTGAAGTCGAGGATACGGGGAAGATCCAGGCCGTAACCATGACGGATGCACCGATTGAGATTAAGGGGAGCGTCGACAAGCGACAAGAAATCGCGCGGCCAACCGCAAAGGGAACAGTGGCGAACGGCGACGGTAAAAACCGGGCGGCGACGCAACCCGACAGAAAGGGCTCCTATTCCTACACCATCGACGCTCAAAACGAATCGAGCACCTGGGTCGACGAGTTCACCGTCACCGACGATCTCGAATGTGCCAAAGAGGGCACGGCCAAACTTGTCGCCATTAAAACCCCGATCGCCGTCGGAGACTTAAACGGGCTCTGCAATGTTTGGTATCGAACGTCACCGGCAGACAAGTTGGGCATAAAGGAAAAGGCCAACGCCACACTTGACGATGAACACACCAACCCGTGGCTCGAGACAGCCGAGGTCAAAGAGCGGCTGGGCGAGGATGTGCGGATTGTCGATTACGATGGCTGGAGTCTTTGGAAAGCCGATGTCTCGACCACGGAGTCTTCCACCCTCGAAGTAAAGGACCTTACGCTTTCGGACGACACTGTTATCACGGGGATTCGCTTTGAGTATGGCTCGGTTTCCGCAGACTTTACGACCCGGCGCGACAACGATTCTTGGAATCGCAATGGGCTTAAAGACGAGCATGACGACCTTGACGACGCGACGGCATCCCTCAAATCGGATTTACACGGAGCAATCATCCGGATGTGTGCAACCTCATCCTATACGCCCCAAACCGCACTCGCCAACAGTGCCCGTGTTGACCTTTGCCGCAACGGAGGAGGCGAAAAACTCGAGTCGCACGATAAAGATCGTGTTGTTCAAAAATGCGCCATTCCGCAGGATCTTCCAAATACGGGCAATGCACCCATCATCTCTTTTCTCACCGCATTATTGACCGCCGGTGGCACAGCAATTTGGCTCACTTGGCTAAGCTCGGTATCAAAAGAGGAGTAGGTAGAAATAGCGGGCGAGCCGGCATATCGGCTCGCCCGCTATCTGGCGTATGTAACCAAAGGCTATTCCGTAGACGCAGACCCACCGTCAACAATTTCCAGATCGCCATCCGAAATGCCGTCGGCACCCAAACTCTGCTCTTGCTCCACCTCTTCGCTCATCGTGGACCTGGGCGTCGACCCCTTAGCGCCCACGATATATGCGGCCCCCAGACCCATGGCGATGGCGATCAAAAACAGAACCACATAGACGGGCCAATGGCGTTTGATGTATGAAAACACGCTAACTCCTTAGAGGTCCGCTACGAACGGCGGATGACCTCGGTGACAACCTCGGACACCGTAGCGATGTTCGTCGGGTTGACGTTGTACGGCAAATCGTCTTCGGTGCGCGCGCAGGCAAGACGCGGGCCATCGACACCGGCAATTGTGAGGGCGCGACGGCTCGCCTCGAGCGCGGCATAGGCATCGGTCTTGGCATAGGGCATCTCAAACGCGCCACAATCAACGTGGAACGACTTGCACACCTTGCTGACCAGATTCATGATGCGGCGATCACCCTTGAGCAACTGTTGCTCGCCTTCGACCGTCACGACCGAAAGCCTACCGGCTCCAATGGACTCAAGATTGATAAAGAACACACCACGCAGCTTATCGCGATGGGATTCGAGGAACGCCTTCATACCGGCGCCGTCACAATCCGAGGCACCCGTTGCCACAAACCAGATATCGTGACCAAGCAGCTCGTCATCACCCATGGAGGCAACAGCCGAAAGCATGTCCTCGGCAGAAGCACCGTCAGAAGAGGTGGCACCGCCCTTCCAGCCGTTATCATCGTCCTCAAAGTTATCCCAAGAGCCGATACCGCGGCCAGACTTCTTGGCATCGTAGTCATCCTCGACGCCCAGCCAGTCGCTCATGCTGTTCTGCTCATTCTTCTTTTTGCGTCCGAACAAGCCGCCCAGACCGCGCTTCTGAGGCTTTGCCTCCTTGGCGACGGGAGCCGAGATGGTTTCGATGGGCTGAGCGCCCGAAGAAACGGGCATGGAGGGGGCAACCGGTGCCGACGTGGGCTCGGGCCCCTGAGCCGTCGCGAAAGGATCGTCGGCCTGAGCCGAGGGGTCGGGGAGATCGAAGAGGGATGTGCGGGATGCGACGTTGGCCTGCTGCATCGAGGGCAGCGATGGATCGGGGACCGAGGCAAGCGGCGAAGAAGAAGGTGTGAGCACCGGAGCAGAAGCGGGATCGGGGATATTCATCTGCGGACGCGGTGCGGCCTTGGACGAAATCTGTGCCATGAGCGAATCAACCGTCTCGACCTGCGCCGATGCGGGGTTGGCAACCGTGGAGCCGGGATCGCTCGGGGCAGGCATGGTAAAGATCTGCGTAGAGTACGGCCTGGACTCATCGGCGTTAGAAATCACCGGGGTCTCTTCTTGCTCAACGACGACCGTCGCGTCGGCTTCAATCTCGTCGGCGGTGTTCGTCTCGGCGTCAACGTTCTCAACCTGCTCGGCATCGACACTCTCAGCCGGCTCGGCTTCGGGTGCCTCGATCTCATCTGCAGCATCCTGGGACTCATCGGAAACAGAAAGGGGCTCGGCGATGGCAGTACCCTGCTTCTCGAACGTTATCGTGGCATCGAACTTCGCGGCATCGAGCGTCTCGGTGGCGTCGATTGGCTGCTGGGCCTCAAAGGACGTCGTAGCCTCGGCGACCTCCGTCGCGGCAGGCTGCTCAGCCTCATGCTGTTCAAATTCCCGCGCCGTACGCTCACGCTCGGCCTCGGCAGCCTGCTGGTGGGCAATAGCCTCCTGCTCTGCCACCTCGCGCGCAGCGGCACGCTTTTCCTCAAGGTCGTCGACAAGTTTTTTACCCTTAGCGAGTGCGCCCTTAAAGAAGCTTGAAGCGCTGGCTCCAATCGAAGAGAACGCAGATGCTATATCGGCATGGGGCGTCGCGACCGGTAGATCGGCCGAAAAATCGGTATCGCTCTCATAGGAAACGCGCTGCGGATACTCATCGTAATCGCTGGCGGAATCGTCGTACACATCCTGAACCACCGGAGCGGGTGCAGCGGTGTCCGGCTCGGGTGCAGGGCTGGGCTCGGGTTCCGTCTCGGGCTCGGTATCGACGACGGGCTCGTCGGCAGGCGCGGCGACAGGTTCAACCGAAGCAGGCTCGGGATCGATCGTCGGCTCCTCGCCCTCTTCGTAATCAAGCGTGCACGACTCGGGAAGCATCCCCAAGGCACGAATGGCATCAGAACCAAAGCGAATATTACCGGCAGCATTGCGATACAGCTTGGGCTCGGGCTCGCTCGGCTCAGCGACAGCGGGCGCACCAATCGACTCGACGACATCCTCATCCGCGACCGGCTCGGCAGCAACCTCGGCTTCAGCCTGAGCCTCGGGAGCAATGACACCAATCAGGGTTTCGTCAGCTGAGGCACCCTCAAAGCCATCAATCTGTTCGTCAAAAACTTCGCCCTGCTCGGATTCGGGAGCGATCGGCTGGCCAAACTCGTCCTCGTTGTAGGAGGGTTCTTCGTACTCGATCGTGTTGCCGTAGTCGTTTTGCTGCTGGGCAGCGGCATACTCAGCCGCCGCGCGCGCCATCTCCTCGGCACGACGCTTTTGCTCACCAAAATAGTCATCAAACGGAATGTCGTTGGGGAACTCGTTTTCGCCCTGGTAAGGGGCAACGTTATCCATGACACCGAGCATCGCGGCTACAGAAGACTTATTGCAGACCGCACCGGACGTATAGGGAAGAACAAAACGGTTGGCAATGATATTGGCCGCGTTGGCGAGCGCCACAAGAGAGGCGAGGATCGCAACGATCCAAAGCAGAACCTTAAGAGCGCCGGGGAGCGGCAGAATGCGCAGAATGGCGACGGCAGCGGGGACAATCGTGGCGACCGGCAGCATCTTGGCGATGAGCGCGCGATACGGCGCATACGGTTCGCGAGCGAGGAGCTCGGCACGCGGAGAATCGTAATGGGCGACAACAACCACCGGACGGTTGCGCGGAGATGCAAGCGGACCTGTGGCCTTGTGATAGGCAATGACATTTTGACTCACGCCCGTCTTGCCCAGGCGAGAGATAACAGGGCGACCGGTACGCTCGAGCACATACAACACGGCACCGGCGATGGCCAGCAGAACACCGATTAAGCCGATGCTGCCGCCAATACCCATAAGCAGGGCACCGGCAAAAGACAGAATGCCTGTGACGGCAAATGCCAGCCTGCTGGGTGCAGGAGCGTTAAATTCCTGGACTTCGGGATCAAAGCCATGATTGCGGAAGATCTGGGCGATATCCTCGGCAGCCAAACGCTCTTCTTCGCTGCACGCCGGCGTGATGCCCGTGCCCTGCAGCAGGTGATTGATATAGTTCTGGGTGTTCGCCATGTGCGCTCCACATCCATAATCCGACAAATAGGCCCAATGCTTGCACATTAGAACCGTATATAGTCGAAAGTATACCCCGAGCGAACGCAATCGGCCGAAATCTGGGCATCTTAACGCACCGAGCGGACAAGGATATAGCCTAATCTCCATATCGGATTAAAATCATGGCATCAAATAACCTTCCCATGCGAGGATTCTATGACGGTAAGCGATATGACCGCGACAAACAAAACAAATGCGCCAGAACCCGGTTTCGACAAAACCGCCCAGCGTATCCTCAACCTTTTCTTTGTCCTCAACAGTTCCCCCGAGCCCTTAACTACCGAGCAGATCGTGCTGGATTCTGACCTAGGCTACGGATCGGGCAACGTCGACTCGGATAAGCGAAAGTTTCGCCGCGACCGCGACAAGCTGCTCGAGCGGGGCATTGTGATCAAGGAAGTTCGCGCCGCGGGTGCCCAGGAGACCGAGGAGAGCGCCTGGACAATCGACCGTGAGCATACGTTTGCCGCGGGCGGCTTGATCACCGCAGACGATGCCGACATTCTGCTAAACGCTATCGATCAGACCCTCACCGCGGGCTCTTCGGCCTTTGCGACCCCGCTCGCCGACATACGCTCCAAAATTGCCTATCTTACCGGCGAGACGAATACGGCCGAGCCCCCCGTTGTTCACTCGCCGACGGTCGATGCGGTATGGAGCGCGTTTGCCGACCGATGCTCGCTGCGTTTTTTGTATCAAAACGGACGGGGTGAGCAACGACAACGCACTGTTTGCGTCTACGGCATGTTCGAGCGCGAAGGAACAGCCTACTTTTGCGGCCTAGATGACGCCACCGGAAAAATCAGAACCTTTCGCTGCGATCGCATCGTTCGTGCGTGGCGTCCATCGCGGGCCTATGCCATTCCCGCAGACTTCAATCTCAACGATTACCTCTTCTTTGAATTCGATTTCTCCGATTGCCAGCCCGTCACGGCAACTTTCTCGTTTGCTCCGCAGGCTCAATCCGACATGGTCCACGGCCTCACACGTGGGCGAGGAAGGCTCGAGCACGCCAAAGACGGCTGGACCTGGACCGTTGACGTTCGCGACCTGAATGAGGCGGCGTCATTTTGCATGGAACACAGTGTTGACGGTATGAAGCCCGTAGCGCCCAACGAACTCAAGCAGGCGTGGAACCGCCTCATCGAAAGGACAGTGAGCGCTCATGGCCGTGCGTAAGCTCACCAGCGAACAAAGGCTCTCGCGCTCCATTGACATTATGGAGGCACTCTATGCCGCCGGCGAGGCGGGCATGACGCGAGACGAAATCTGCAGTCGCTTCGATATCTCCGGAGCTTCGCTCGACGAGATCATCGGCATCATCTCGACGCTCGCAGACCGCGAATCGGGCGCGCGCATCATTTGCGAATGCCGCGATGAACGTGTGGTTCTCATCGGCGATGCGGGCCGTGTGCTGCCGCTTCGCCTGAGTGCCGCCGAGGGCGCCGTACTCAACCATGAATTGGAGTCGCTCGGAATCGAAGAGTGCGCGGCGGCGCGCATCCGGCGCGCACTCCTTCCGGCGGAACTCGGATACAACCAACGCGTTGACGATACCGTCGCCCGCGGATCTTATTGGCAGCAACTCTGCTGTGCAATTCAGGATGGTGTGCGATGCCTCGTCACCTACCGCTCTCTGGACGACCAGCATCCACGCAGGCGATTGATCGACCCCCTAAAGATCACGACCAACGGCGACCAAACATACCTGATTGCCTGGGATGTCGAGGCAGACGGGCAGCGCTCCTACCGTATGGACAAGATCGAGGAGCTTCTGCTGACGGAAGACTCCGTCGTGCGTCACACGACCGAAACCACGTCCCTGCACGATTCCCTTGCACAGGCAAGCCAGAGCGTTAAGCTCCTGATGCCGCTCGATATGGCAGAACGCGTGAGGTGGGCAGGTATCAGGTCAATTAAAGCCGATGGGGAGGGTACGGCAAGCGTGACCGTTTGCTATAGCTCCGAAAACTGGCTGTTTAGCCAGATTATCGCAGCGGGCGGAGCCATCCGCATCGCAGACGACCCCGCCCTTTCAAAGCGTCTATGTGATGCCGCCGAGGCACTGGCCTTCCGTTCTTAGCGATGGCGTTCGTGCGCTTGGCGCCATAACTGAAGATAGTGGCCGATCTGCGCCGTTTCGATGCGCTGATACGAGCTCGTAGGCAGCGATGTCAGAAATTTCTTGCCGTAACCCTTCGTCACCAGACGCGGGTCGGCCAAAATCAACACGCCGCAATCGGTCGATGAACGAATCAGGCGACCGGCCGCCTGCTTGACCTCGAGAACCGCCTCGGGCAGCGAGTAGCGTACCCAGGCGCGGTCCTCGCGCAGATTGCGCTCGCACGAGAGAGGATCGGTGGGGCTCGAGAATGGCAGCTTGGGGATAATGACGCATCTCAGCGTTTCGCCGCTGGCATCGAAGCCCTCCCAAAATGCTTTGAGAGCAAAGAGCGACGAGGTCGACTCGTTGATAAAGCGATCGCGCAAGCGACGGGGAGACGAATTGCGCTGCTGGCAATTGAGTTCTAGGCCGGCACGAGCCAGCTTGGGCTCAACCCGAGCGTACAGGTCTTCCATATCGCGGCGATTGGTGAACAGCGTGAGCACCGACCCGCCCATGGCAAGATGGGCATCGACCAGCACGCGCTCGAGCGCGGACAGATAGCCCTCGCGGTCGCGAGGGTCGGGAATGTCCCCCGCCACGACTACGGCCATGTTTGAATCGAAGTCATAGCTCGAATCCAGGTGCAGTGACGAGGATGCCGAAGCGCCAATGCGATCGAGGCCTACGGCATGGTTAAAGTGCTCAAAGCTCTTGGACACCGTCATGGTTGCCGAGGCAAAGATGGCCGTATGCACCTCGGGCAGCCACTCGTTCGCCAGGGCCTCGCCGATGTCGATGCGCTCGGCGGTCATGGATTCTCCGCCCGCACGTAGGCGGCGGTTGACCTGCAGCGAGTACACATAATGCTCGTCGGTGCCGTCAATGATGAACTTGAGGTTCTCGGCCAGCTCGTGCAGACGGCGCGAAATATCGCCCAGGTCGACGACGACCTCGGGTTTATCGGCAGCGACAGCCTGCACCAGCGCGGCAACATTTTTATCCGCCTGCTCCAGGGCATCGATAGCAGCGCTGGCAGACTGCAAGAAGTCATGCCAGTCATCCGACTCGCGCAACTCGGGGCCAATCCACAGATTTGCGCTGTCATAGCCACCGCGGGCGCGACGGCCGAGCTCACGCACGCCGTCAAACACCTCGGCGAGTGCTATGCTCGCGCGTGCGACCGTAGACGTCGCCTTCGCGGTGAGCCCCAGATAAAGCGTGGAGCCTTCGGATGTCGCCAAATCACGAGATACCTGGCTCAATGCACCGGAGCTCGACCCGCCAAGGCGCTCAAATAGCACGCGAGATTCGTCTGCCGAGACCACGCGCGCCCACTGGCGGCGCGCCTCGCGCTCGATGGAATGGGCCTCGTCGATTACCCAGTGGCGGATGGGAGGCAAAATTCTCCCTTCGGCCGCAACATTGCGAAACAGCAGGGAATGATTTGTGACCACAACATCGGCATGCGCCGCGCGACGACGGGCACCGTGGACGAGGCATTTATCGGGGAAGAACGGACACAGGCGGCGAGCGCATTCGCGCGAGGCCGTCGTAAAGTCGGGGCGGTTGACGCTGCGCCAGCGAATGCCGAGCGAATCGAGGTCACCATCGGCAGATTGGCACACATACGCCATGATCACCGCAACCGCTGTGAGTGTGTCGGCCGGATCGCGCTTGGTGGTAATCTCTGCCTGACTTCGGCTCATGCGCTCGAGCTTGCGCAGGCACGGATAGTGGTCATACCCCTTGAGCGCACAGAATGACAAGCCTCCGTCCAGCTGTTCGGCGAGTTTTGGCAGCTCGTGGTACATAAGCTGATCGGCAAGATTATTCGATTTGGTCGCAATGCCAACGGTAATGTTGTTTCGGCGGGCGGCCTCGGCAAAGGGCACGAGATACGCCATCGATTTACCGACGCCCGTACCGGCCTCTATCACGCGATGCGTATCCGTAACCAACGCGTCGCGCACCTCGAGCGCCATGGCAATCTGCTCGTCGCGCGGCTCATAAGTGGGATACATGCGATTGACTAGACCACCGGGGGCATAATCCGCCTCAATCTCTTCGCGGCTCGGCATGTTAAGAACCGGCAGCGCGTCGGCATCCACGCGATCATCGGCGCGATCGGCCTTGAGCACGTCGGCGCGGGCGGCGGCAAGCGAGAAAATCGAGCCGGGGTTTTGACCTGCCAAAAACGAGAAAATGGGACGATAGGACCAAGGAACATCCGCGTGCATATCCGCCAGACGCGCCATAAGGCCCTGCGGCAAGTCCGTAAGGGCAACCAGCAGCACGCGCCACACCCCACACAGGGCATCGACATCGGCATTTGCACGGTGCGACACGGAGTCGCAGCCAAACAGATCGGCCATAAAGGACAACTTGTGCGATGCCAGGCGCGGCAGCGCGATACGGGACAACGCCAGCGAATCGATCCAGATGTCGCTGACGTTGACACCGCCCTTGACCGATTCGATGAATGATCGGTCAAACGTGGCATTGTGCGCGATAACCGGGCACCCGCCCACAAAATCGGCGAGCGCAGCCACGGCCTCTACAGCCGAGGGGGCATCGGCCACATCGGCGTTTGTGATGCTTGTGAGCTCAGTGATTTCGGCAGGGATCAGCTGCTTGGGATGCACAAACGTGTCAAAGCGGTCAACGACCTCGCGGCCCGAAAGACGGGCCGCGGAAATCTCGATAAGCTCGTTGTCCTGGACCGAAAGACCCGTGGTCTCGGTATCGAGGACGATAACATCCTCCTCGATAAGGCCAAACGATTGTGTGCGGGCACGCTCGGCAAGCGTTGCATAGGAATCAATGACAAACTGCGGCGTTCCAGGAGATACAGCATCCTCGATTAGCATGCAATGCCCGCTCGACGGAGACCCATGCGAATCAGACTGTCACAGACCTGCGGGAAGGTCATGTCTTTGGTATGACGAATCTCGTCCGGATACAGCGACGTATCGGTCATACCGGGAATCGTATTGGTCTCGAGGATGACGGGGCCGTCCTCGCTCACGATAAAATCGCTGCGCGAAATGCCCAGACAGCCGAGGGCTTTGTGGGCCGCACAGGCTAGTTCCTGGGCACGAGCATAGTTTTCGGGCGAAATCTGCGCCGGAATACGGTGGATATCCGTGGGATCGACGTACTTCACATCCAGGTCGTAGAACTCACAGTCCTCAGGCTTGCGAATCTCGACGATCGGCAGGGCGCGTACGTCATCCTCGCCGTAGACGCCTACGGTAATCTCGGTTCCCTCGATGCACTTTTCGACCAGCACCTTATCGCCGTACTCAAAGGCCTTGGCGATGGCGGCAGGCAGCTCAGAGGGCTCGTGTACCAGGGAGATGCCGTAGCTGGAGCCGTTGACGGCGGGCTTTACAAAGCAACGCTCGCCGCAAATCTCAACGATGCGATCGATATCAACCTCGTCGCCCGCCTCAAGCGCCAAACCGGGGGCAATGGGGATGCCTGCCTTGGCATACAGAAGCTTTGAAACCTCTTTATCGGCGCCACACGCGCTGGCGAGCACACCCGACGCCGTATAGGGGATACCCAGCGTCTCCATGGCTCCCTGCATGGCGCCATCCTCGCCGCCGGCGCCGTGCATGGCGATAAACGCCACGTCAAAATCGCCAGTTGCCATAGTCACCATAAAATCATCGGCAGCCGTATCGAGCAGCTCCACCGAAGTGTAGCCAGCCTCCTTTAGGGCCACCACGACGTTCTTTCCCGAATTGAGCGAAATCTCGCGCTCGGCGGAATGGCCGCCCGCCAAGACCGCTACGTGCATGTTCTCTAGGCTTTTACCCGGCATGGGCAGACTCCTCCTCTATGATTTCTGCAGCTGATACCATATTGTAGCGATACCCCCTACGTTTCCCCAAAATCGAAAGGCTTCCATGAATCCCAGGACTAAATCTCAGGACATTCGCGACTTGAGCCAAAACGATATTCGCGAGCTCGTGGCCGAACTCGGCCAGCCCGCTTTCCGCGCGAAGCAGCTCATTGAATGGGTTTTTGAGAAGAACGTTTGTTCGTTTGACGATATGACCAACCTTCCCAAGGCTTTCCGCGAGCAGTTAAAGGAGGCATTTGCCTTCGACACGCCGACCGAGCTCACCAAGCAGGTGTCCAAGGACGGCTCTCGTAAATACCTACTCGAGTACCACGATGGCATTTCTGTCGAGACCGTCGGCATGCCCCGTCGCAACAAGCTCTCTGTCTGCGTATCCACCCAAGCCGGCTGCGGAATGGGCTGTGCTTTTTGCGCTACCGGTCTCAACGGCCTCAGGCGCTCGCTGACCGCCCAGGAAATCGTCGACCAGGTACTTCACGTTTCCAATGATTTTGGCGAGCGCGCGACAAGCGTAGTGTTCATGGGCCAGGGCGAGCCTTTTGCCAACTACGATGAGGTTCTTAAGGCGCTGCGCATCCTTAATGACCCCGACGGTATCGGCATTGGTGCGCGCCATCTCACCGTGTCTACCAGCGGTGTTATTCCTGGCATCCGTAAGTTTGCCGATATTCCCGAGCAGTTCACCCTGGCTGTCTCGCTGCACTCCGCTATCCAGTCCACACGCAATAAGCTCATGCCCGGTGTCAAGAAATACACACTCCTGCGCCTTCACGAGGCACTGCAGCTCTACACCGAGAAGACCGGCCGCCGTCCGACGTACGAATATGCCATGATCGAGGGCGTCAACGACACCAACCCCGAAATGCAGGCGCTCTGCGACTTCTGCGAGGGCACGCTGTGCCACGTCAACCTGATTCAGCTCAACGATATTGAGGGCAGCCCGCTCAAGCCGTCACCGATCCATAAGGTAGAAGACCTTCAACGCCGTCTTGAGTCCCGTGGTATCGAGACCACGATCCGCAACTCCCGCGGCAACGATATCGATGCGGCTTGTGGCCAACTCAAGCAGCGTTTCAAAGTTCAGAAGAACGCGTAGGGGCGACCAGCCTAAACGTTTCATGTGAAACATCAGAAAGCCCCGGTTACTTAATTGCAACCGGGGCTGTTACATATTCATCGATTATCTGCATCATACGATTGACCAGCATTATTTAGGACGATATTAGGGATCCCTGTACTGGTGATCAGACAAGGAACCCTTCAGAATAGATAAGTCATTGTTAGGTACCTAAAAGCCTACATTTTCCCATTGATGATTAACCCAATCTTGGTTGATCTTGGGATTCTTAGTCATCTGAGCCGTACGCATGGCAACGTCCTCGGTCATAACATCCATTTTCTTTTTTGAGGTATCAACGATATCCTGCGCTCCACGAAGCAAACGACCACGCAATTCATCATCTGTCGCAATCCTATAACCGGCAAAAGCGCCAACTGCAACAGTAGCAGCCAAGGCGACAGCAGTCAGAACTTTATTCCTCATCCTGACCTCCTTGATCAAACTGAATGATTTCGCCAAGAATGCGAGAGAGTTCCTCTTCATCCTTAAATTCAATCTCGATCTTGTTCTTACCGCGCGAGCTCTTTACGCGAACGTTCGTGTTAAACACCTGACGCAGAACGCGTGCCGCCTTCTTAAAAGACTGAGGCGTTGCGGTTCGAGGCGTTTTTGGTGTCTCTCCGGCAGAAAACAACGGAGCAAGATTTTCTGTCGCGCGGACGGACAATCCTTCCGCAACAACCTTCTCAGCTAACTTAATGCGTGCATCTTCGTATGGAACTGCAAGAATTGCACGAGCATGGCCAGCAGTCAGCTTACCTTCAAAGATCATCTGCTGAACAACCTCTGGAAGATCAAGTAGGCGCAGCGAATTGGTGATTGCAGAGCGAGACTTGCTAACAGCCTTCGACAAGGCCTCTTGAGTCATACCACTCGCATCGATGAGCTGTCGATATCCCTTAGCCTCTTCGACGGGGTTGAGATCAGAGCGTTGCAGATTTTCAATCAATGCAAGCGCAAGCATCTGTTCATCATCAACATCTTTTATGATGACAGGAAGTTCCTCAAGTCCAGCGAGCTTAGAAGCCTGATAACGGCGCTCACCCGCGATAATCTCATAGCCATTACCGTGCTTGCGTACAAGAAGCGGCTGAAGAACACCATGCTCCTGAATCGACTCACTCAACTCTCGAAGCTCGGTCTCATTAAAATGAATTCTGGGTTGGTTGGGATTCGGAACGATATCTTCGATTGGAAGTTTAGTTTCCGAAGCAGTATTGGATGCGGACGTCGCAGATCCACCGGTCTCATATTCTGCTTCGGAGACCAATGCATTGAGTCCGCGACCCAAACCGCCACGCTTCCTAGGACTAGGCACGCTTGATCACCTCTTTGGCAAGGTTCATATACGCCTTTGCGCCCTTATTTTGCGGCGCATATGTAATTACCGGCTCACCGAACGACGGTGCTTCTGATATTTTAACCGTACGCGGAATCAAGGTCTTAAATGCCTTATCGCCAAAGTACGACTGCACTTCTTCGACAACCTGATTTGAGAGCGATGTACGCGAATCATACATCGTCATAAGCACGCCATAGGTATCAAGGCTCTTATTTAGGCGTGTTTTGACCATCTTCATCGACTCAAGCAGCTTCGTGACACCTTCGAGTGCGTAATACTCACACTGAATCGGAATCAGAACACTGTCCGCCGCCGTCAACGCATTAATGGTCAACAAGCCAAGTGAAGGCGGACAGTCGATAAATATAAAGTCAAACTCATCCTTAACAGGCTCAAGCAGATCCTTCAAGCGTGTTTCTCGTGCAATTGCGCTTACAAGCTCAATTTCTGCACCTGCAAGCTGGATAGTAGCCGGAATTACAAATACCTTACTGCAATTTGTATCAAGAACAAGCGATTCCGCCGGAACATCATTCAGCAATGCATCATAGATGCAGTTATCGAGTTCTTCTTTTTCGATTCCAAAGCCGCTCGTGCTATTACCTTGTGGATCAAAATCGACAATCAGCGTCTTTCGACCCTGTTCACCCAGTGCTGCTGCAAGGTTTACTGCTGTGGTGGACTTACCCACACCACCCTTTTGATTGATGATTGCAATGATACGCGTGTCTTTTGCGCTCTTTGAACGCTTAACGTCGCGAAATCCCACGGTCCCTCCTGGTGTATTTTAAGCTGTTAAACGGAGGATGTTTCACATGAAACATTCCGATTCATCATATGTTATGTTTCACGTGAAACATAACAAGTAATTACTATCCATTATGTTTCACGTGAAACATCTAGGCAAGCGGATTCTTCTTCGCCATGCCATTAGCACGTGGAAGTGAAATAGCTGCTGGACGAGATTTTTTTAGAATGATAAACTCGCGATGACCCAAGCCATTTGGCAAATCTAAATCATCTGTCATAAGTGTGGTGAACCCACATATGCTAGCGGCAGTTAGACCAGACTGAAGTTCAACGTCTGAAGGGTTTCCCTTAGTAATAACAAAGAGACCATTATCTATTAGAAATGGTGAAGCATACTCGACGAGAACTGGTAACGGTGCAAGTGCACGAGCAGTGACAACAGCAAACTGTTTCTTATGGCTTCGGGCATATTCTTCAAGACGATCATGAACCGCGTGAGCATGCTTGAGACTGAGAGCTTCAACAAATGAGTTGACGGCATCAACCTTCTTGCCAACCGAATCGATATAGGTAGCCTTACGTCCGCTAGCAATTGTCAAAGGGATTCCAGGAAACCCAGCACCAGTACCCATGTCTAACAAAGCGCCTTCTGGAGCTATGTCTATATAGGGAAGCAACACAAGCGAATCAAGAATATGAAGAACAGCCGCATCTTCGATATTTAGGATGCGCGTAAGATTGGTGGTCTTATTAGCCTCCAAAACAAGATCTAGATGCTCAATACATGAGCGAAGGGCATCATTGGAGACCTTCAAAGAATAGTCTTCGCAATACGAAATTAGACGACTAAGCATCTGGCTTGTCTGTTCATCGGTTAGTACAAACAAGACAAACTCCTATCTGACAAAAATCAATGTATCAAGAACTTTTGACAAAAAAAGGGGACGTGGAAACCACGTCCCCTTAAGATAATCTCGTTTAGGTTATCGAGCAACAATCACAACATGACGATCGGGGTCAGAACCCTCAGAATGCGTGTCGACGGCGTCGTTGCCGCGAAGAGCAATATGAACCAGACGGCGCTCGTAGGCATTCATGGGCGGAAGCGAAACGCTTTTGTGAGTGCGCACTGCCCGCTCGGCAGCAGACTGAGCCATAGAGGCAACCTTGTCCTGGCGGCGGCTCTTATATCCCTCGACGTCGACGACGACCGGATACCTAAAGCCTAGCTTGCGGCTCACCAACAGCGAGAACATAACCTGAAGGGCATCAAGGGTGCGTCCATGACGACCAATAAGGACGGCAAGGTCGGGAGCCGTTACATCAAGAATCAGTTCGCCCTCGTCGCCCTCATACTCATCGATAGGAGAGTTGGCGGCGTCGAAATGCGAAAGGATGGAACGAAGAATAGAAATCGCAACATCGGCAATGGTGTCGAGCTCTTCATCCGTAAGCTCTTCACCAGCCTTGTAGCGCTGTGCAATCTCGAGATAATCGCCCGCGGCCTGCGGGGCAACCTCCTCAAGCATATCCTCGACGATCTCTTCAGACATAACGTACTCCAAAAGTTAGGTACCTAAATAAGATTACTATACCGCTACTTCTTCTTGTGCGGGCGCGGCTTCTTCTCGCGACGCGTGACCTCAACCTGCAGCGGGGCGTTCTTAAGACGCTCCTCCTCTTCGGCCTTAGCCTTCTCGATAACCTTCTGCGTCACAAAGATCTGCTGGATGACCTGCCAGGCAGAAGACACGTCGTAGTACAAAAGAACACCAACGGGCAGGCTCCAACCCATCCAGAGCATCATGACGGTCATGACGACGGCCATCATGCGCATGCTCTGGGCCTGCTGGCCAGTCTGATTGCGCGACATGTACAGCTGCGGAATCAGGGTCAGGACAGCAAACAGAATCAGGCAAACCAGCGCAGGCAGTGCGACCATAAAGCCATCGGCAAAAGAGGCACTCGGCGTGGTAGTCAGATCGGGCAGAATGTTGAAGAACGAGAAGGTGCCCTCGTTAAAGTAATGAGGCAGGTTTTGCAGAAGCGTAAACAGGGCGATGAGGATAGGCATCTGAATCAGAAGCGGCAGGCAGCCGGACAGCGGATTGAACTTGTTCTCGCTGTAGAACTTCTGCATCTCCTCGGCCTGACGCTGGGGGTCGTCAGCGTAGCGCTCCTGGATCTCGAGCATCTTGGGCTGCAGCACCTGCATACGGGCCGTCGACTTGGTCGACTTGAGCATGAGCGGCGTCAGCAGCAGACGGACGATGACCACCAGAATAATGATGGACAGGCCCCAGTCGACCGCAAAGGTCTGGATGAGCTTGAGCAGCTCGAAAAGGATGTTAACGATCCAATCCCACATGTAATTTTTCCTCCGATAGCGAGTGCCCGCTAGGGCACAGGGTCATAACCGCCGACGTGCAGGGGATTGCAGCGAGCGATGCGCCTCACGGCAAGCCAGCAGCCTCTACAAACACCGTATTTCTCGATAGCCTGGACGGCGTAATGAGAACACGTTGGATAATAAATGCAGGCGTCAGGCAATAAGGGCGAAATAACCTGTTGATATATGCGAATAGGAGCGATGGCAACACGTCGCAAAACGTGATTGCTCATCGCTCCTCCCCGGCAACGCCGGCGCGTATCACAAGCGAACGCAATGCCTCGTTCATCTCCTCCGGCGACGAGATCCTCGTCTTGGGGGTCGCGAACAAGATGATGTCATAACCCGCAACGGGAAATCCGCAGCTGCGGGCGGCCTCGCGCATCACACGCTTAGAACGGTTGCGCACAACTGCGCAACCGAGTCGTTTAGCACCAACGAAGGCGACCCTTCCAGAGTCGCCTTCGCCAACCGATTCACATATGGTCATTCGAATCAGAGGATGATTGAAACGACGCCCCTGACTGAACACATGCTCGAAATCTTGCCGAGACTTAATAGTCTTCATGCGAGATGTGTGTATCGCTGCTAGACAGTGAGACGCTTGCGGCCCTTGGCGCGGCGACGGGCGAGCACGGCACGACCACCCTTGGTGGCCATACGGGCACGGAAGCCATGGGTCTTGGCACGCTTACGCTTATTAGGCTGATACGTACGCTTCATCTTAAGTTCCTCCTGCTGCATTTCGAGTGTCCGCGAGGGCGCGGACGCAGATATAGACACGTGAGCTTGAAGATTGTAGGGAAATCAATGTTCAAATGTCAAGAAATCAAAGGTAAAAGGTTGCGCAGTTCACACGGTTCCGCCATAAGCCGGATGAGTTTTTGAGTATGACTCCAACTTTTCACGATATTTCACCGAGTTTTCGACAGGTCATGTTGGCAATGTTGAGAACTTTTCGCCCATTTTCCAAAGTTTTCAACATGTTTTGGAAACTTGTCGAAAGATGAGAAACATTGCGCGGTGAGCTACTATTTATCCGAAACCTTTTGAAAGATTGCGAGCGGCATGTCTGACGACTTTTACACCATGGTCGATTCCGGTGACCCGGCACCCGACAACGAGCACATCAACGGCGTACGCGAAGAGCGCAAAGAGGGCGAGCAGACATCGAAACAGACACCGAAAACCATGTATGCGGCGCGCATCGCCGTCTATGACGACATGCTTTCGACCCCGCGCGTGATCGTCATCGAGCCGCAAGACATCCGCACGTATCTGGAAGAGACGACTAACACCGTCTACCAGTGCATGAAAGAGCAAGGCGGACACATCTCACTCATGGTTATCCGCGAGATTGTCGAAAACTTTATCCACGCCCACTTTGCCGAGCCCATTATCTCGATCCTGGACGGCGGGGAAACTATCCGCTTTGCCGACCAAGGTCCGGGCATCGACGACAAAGAGCGCGCCTTCGACTTTGGCGTCACCAGCGCAAACAGCAAGATGAAGCGGTATATACGCGGCACCGGGGCAGGTTTTCCCATGGTGCAGGAATACCTGGAAAACGCCGGCGGGGCAGTCTCCATCGAAGATAACATGGGCAACGGCACCGTCGTCACGGTGAGCCTCGACCCCAAGCGCGTGCAGGAAATTGAGCGCGCGGGAGGGCGCGGGGCAGCCGTGCGCCCCGAGGCCCAGGGGTCGGAATACCCACTGCCGGGAGCATTTCCACAGCAAGCAATGATGACTCCGCAGCAAACCATGGCCGCGTCCCCACTACAACAGCCCATGGTTTCGCAGCAGATGCATCAACCCGGCATGCCGCCCATGCAGGACCCCCAGCCCGCGGGACAGACGACAACTCAAGGATCGGCAGAGTCCATGGTCCCGGCCGATTCGGATGCAGCCGCGATGCAGCAGGTGACGGGCATGCAGGGAGCTCGGCAGATGGGCTTCCAACCGTACCCGCAGGCATATCCGGGACAATATATGCCGCAGCAGGGATACTCCCAGCAATATATGCAGCAGTATCCCCAGAGCTATCAGCAGCCGTATCAGCAGATGCCGCAGCCGTACCATCCCTGGGCCCAGCAGATGCCGCCGCAGCCATACCAACAGTGGCCGCAAAGTTTTCAACAGCCGATACCAACCATGCAGAGTTCTCAACAACCAGCAGCTCAAATGATGTATCCTAATGCGGCGAATCAATACGCACAGCTGCAACCGGACGTATTTGTGAGCGAGCGCGGCAACGCGGCGCTGGGATATCTGGCTCAAAACCAAGAGTGCGGCGCCACCGACCTGGCGCGAGCATTTGGAAACTCCGCGCCCACGTGGTCACGCACACTCAATGACTTGGCGCAGGCCGGCTTGGTAATCAAACACGGTCAGAAATACCATCTGACCGAACTCGGCAGCGCTCGCATGCGTGCCCAAAGTTAAGGAACGGGAGAGACAGTGGACGAGGAAGCAAGCATCATCCTGGAGGATGCCATCGCCTTTTGCCAGCGCGACGGCCAAGATGCACGCCTCATCAACATGTTGGGGCAATCGCGTGCCGTGAGCCTGACCGAGGACACCTTGACCATCGAGGCACCGTCGCGCTTTGCCATTGCGCAGCTCAAAAAGCACCAGCCGACTATCGAGCACTACCTAGAAGAGATTGCCTTTGCGCCGATCGCGCTCAACATCGTGGCCCCGCAGGGTCCCACGACGGGCGCCACAGGGGCGGCACCCGTCACTCCCCCTTTGACGACCGTCGCCCCCGTGGCGGCTCCGGAGACCAATGCGAGCGATGTTTCCTGTGAAACCATGCCCCACGCAACAGCCGTGCCGGTAGCAACCGCGCCCAACGTTTCACACATGCCCGTCGCGCACGATGCGGCGCCGGGCGAAGAACCGGGCATCGCGATCAAAAACACGCTGTCGGCAGACGATTTCCGCCGCATGATGAATCAGATGAGGGGCGTGGCACCCGCCAAGAGCGCAAAACCAGTCTCGACATCGCCTGTGAGCGTGCCTGCGGCTGCGGCGCCGGGCGAGCAGAACGCCGATGGCGCGCCCCTCGTGGCCAACTCAAAATTCACCTTCGAAAACTTTGTCTACGGCCCCGAAAACAGCCATGCCTATCGTTCGGCGCTTAAATTCGCCGCACTCGCAGACGAACGCGGTACTTGCACATCCCTGTTCATCTATGGCAAATCGGGCTTGGGCAAGACCCACCTGCTGCTCGCTATCAAAAACGAGCTCGCCGAGAAGTCGCCCGAGATCAAAGTGAAATACGCCAACTCACAGGCATACATCGATGATCTGATGACAGAATTCGACCGCCAAAAGAAGAGCAACGCCCCCATCATGCAGGCATACCACGGCGTGGACGTGCTCATCATCGATGACATCCAAAACATCATCGGCAAGCGCGCGAGCGTGGACTACTTTTTCCAGCTCATGGACGAGTTTATCCGCAACAACAAGAAGGTCGTGATTGCCGCAGACCGTGCGCCCAAGGACCTGAACATGGACGAGCGCCTGACCAGCCGCTTTAACGCCGGCATGCTCTGCTTGGTAGCAGAGCCCAGCTACGAGATGAAGTACAAGATTCTGCAGCGCTATTACGAGAACACGATCGCGGCGGCGCCCGAGGCGGGCGACGACTCGCTGCTGGCGGCCTACGGTGGCGACAGCGGACATCTGACCGACGAGCACTTTAAACATATGGCGGAGGTATCAGGCACCAACATCCGTGAGCTCGAGAGCTTCTGCGAGCGCTGCGCCGGGGAGGCGGGCGACCGCGAGCGCGAGGGTAGCGAGCTGAGCTTCGACGACATCGATGCCATCGCCAGCCAGTACTTCGACACGTCGGCCAAAAAGATCAACGTGCAGACAGTTCAGTCTGTTATCGAGGAGCAGTACGGCGTGACGCATGAGGAGCTCATTGGTCCGCGCCGCAATGCCAATATCGCCAAGGCGCGCCATATCGCCATCTACCTAGCGATCGAGATGTGCGAGATGACAACCACCGCCGTGGGTGCGGAGTTTGGCAACCGCAACCACTCGACCGTCAGCACGAGCTACAAAAAAGTCCAGAAGATGATTCAGGAAGACCGGACCGTGACCGAGGACCTCAAATCGCTACGAGACAAAATTACACTGCGCTCGTAGGGAAATAGGCACACCTGTTGAAAACTTGTCGAAACCGCGGGCATAAGGTGTCTAAAACCCAGTCTGCTCCGATGAAAAGTTTTGCGCAGGTTTTGAACGTGGAAAACGACCCCTGTTGCACACAGGGAACTGTCGATTCTCTTTTTGGGTTTGACCTGCATGTTTGGGAGTAATCAACAGTTTCGTCAGTACTATTACTATTATTGAGATATTTATATCTATAGAAAGGTATTAAAAGATGAAGTTCACCGTCAGCCAGAGCTCGCTTACGCAAGCAATCGGCGTCGTCATGAAGGGTGTCGCTTCGGCATCCACCCTCCCCATTCTGTCGGGCGTGCTCATCAAGGCACAAGACGGCATCTTGGAATTCCAGACCTCTAACTACACTATCTCGATTCGTCACCGCATCGCGGCACATGTGGAAGAGGAAGGTGAGATGGTAATCCCCTGCAAGATGCTCTCCAACATCACCAAGACCCTTCCCGATGCCCCAGTTACCTTTGAGCTTTCGGAGCGCCAGGTGCTGATCGGTTGCGAGAAGAGTTCCTTCCGCCTGAATACGCTCGATGCCAACGATTTCCCCGAGTTCCCGGCCTATGCCATCGAGAGCGCCGTTGAGCTCCCGACCGACATTCTGTCCGAGATGGTCAGCCGCGTGTGGCGCGTCACCTCGACCGACAAGGCCCGCCCCATCCTGGGCGGTGTGCATATGAGAGTCGAAAACAACACCGTGCGCCTGGTGGCGACCGACTCCTTCCGTCTGGCCGTGTGCGATACGCAGGTGGAGACCTCGACGCTCGAGGGCTCCTTTGAGCTCAACGTGCCGGCCGATGCCTTCAACGACGCCCTGAGCATCATGGCGGGCCAGGCGACCATTATGATCGGTGCCACCGACACCCAGGTTGTCTTTGAAGCCGGCAACACCACCTACGTGTCGCGCCGCATAGAGGGTGTGTATCCCAACTACAAGCAGCTCATCCCCGATTCGTGCGTAACGAGCGTCAAGATCGACGTGGCGGCTTTTAATGCCGCCCTCAAGCGCGTGGCAGTCATCGCGAGCGCCAACCCCGCCGTCAAGTTTGAGATCGATGTCGAGAACGGCCAGATGGGCCTGTCCTCCATCTCCAATGACCAGGATCTGGCGCAGGAGACGATCGATGTCGAGGCCGAGGGCGAGTCGGGCACCATTGCCTTTAACTACCACTACATCTTTGGCTGTCTCAACGCCCTGTCCAAGGAGAAGGAGATCACGCTGGAGCTCAAGAGCTACTCGCAGGCCGGCATCTTTAAGTCCTACGACAAGATCAACTATCTGTACCTGGTCATGCCGGTGCGCATCTAGCGGCGCCCTATGGCTATGTTCGCCCGCGACCTTTCCGTCGCGCGCTACCGCAGCTTCGATAGCTATCGCCTGGCGCTGAGCGATGGCGTGACGGTGCTCGCGGGGCCCAACGCGGCGGGAAAGACCAACCTCATAGAGGCGCTGCAGCTGCTAACGAGCGGCGCCTCGTTTAGGCATTCCTCTGCCGTCGAGCTTGTGCACGACGGCACGGGTTTGTGCAAGGCCGAGCTTAGGCTCGAGGGCGATGGCCGCGTACTGGACATGGGCCTATGCGTGGAGGACGGTAAGCGTTCGTTTAGCCGCAACGGCAAGCGATGTGCCGCCTCTGGCGTGCGCGGCGTGCTGCCGAGTGTTTTGTTCTGCCCCGATCATCTGGATATGGTTAAGCGCGGTGCCAGCGTGCGTCGCGCCGCGCTCGACGACTTTGGTGTGCAGCTGAGCGCCCGCTATGCCGACCTGGCAAGCGCCTATGGCCGCTGCGTGACGCAGCGTAACGCCCTGCTCAAAGAGAAATGGTGCTGCCGTGAGATGCTCGGTGCGTGGAATGAGTCGATTGCCCGCGCCGGATCGGCCCTGCTGGTGCACCGCTTGGCCTTGCTCGATCGCTTGGACGCCCACGTGCGCAATGCCTACGGGCTGGTTGCGTCCGGGGAGGAGGCCGATGTGGCCTATGCGTCCACGTTGGGAGAGCTGCCCCAGACCGATGACCGCGAGGAGCTGAGGGGCTGGGCATACGAGCACATGCTCGCGGCGCTCGACGAGCGCGCCGACGAGGAAATCCGCCGCGGCGTGACACTCGTGGGTCCGCACCGCGACGAGATTGAGTTTTCGGTCGCCGGCCGCTCGGCCCGCTCGTTTGCCAGTCAGGGTCAGCAACGTACGTTGGTTCTGGCTTGGAAGGTGGCCGAGGTGGCCGTAGCCCGCGATATTCTGGGTACCGCCCCGCTGCTGCTTTTGGATGACGTGATGAGCGAGCTCGACGGCGATCGCCGCGCCGCTTTTTTGCAGCTGATCGGCGACGACATCCAGACAGTCATAACCACCACCAATTTGGGATACTTTACCGATGAGTTACTTGATCGAGCCAAGGTGGTGAGCATGGGTGAGGCGTGCTAATTACGAGCGTGAGAACGGCACGGCTGCCTTCAGTGACTTTTTGGGTGCCGAGCGCCAGCGCATCTTGGCGTCGGCCACGCCCGATCGTCGTGCGCAAATGGAGGCCGCCGAGGAATCGCGCGCGGTCTACCGTGCTTGGAACGCGGTGTGCTCGGGCACGCGCGAGGGCCGGCACGTGACGGGGCTGCGTTATCTTCCCGAGTCCAACGAGCTTCTGGTGTATCTCGATTCGCCCTCGTGGACACAGGAGATGACACTTTTGCGCGAGATAATCCGCGCGCGCATGGAGCGTGCCGGCGCGCATGTGGATGGCCTGGTATTTAAGACGACCCGCCCCGGCCACACGCCGCCCGCGGCAAAAGAGCGCCTGCGCCCGGTCGCGACCGGGCGCCCGCCCGCGCCGCATGCCGACCTGAATGAAGCCGAGCGCGCCGAGATCGAGCGCCAGGTATCGCCCATCGAAGACCAAAAACTGCGTGAGGCCCTCCAGAACGCCATGAGGGCCAGTGCCGAGTGGGCCAAGGGCGTGCAAAGCAAAAAAGAGTCTTAAATCGCATCTGGTGGCCTTGTATAGGCAAATACCCTCGTCCCCGAGGGTATTTTTACGATAAAATAGTAAGGCTATACAGATTTTCTTAACCGAAGGAGGACGTGTGGCAAACGAAAACGATTACGATGGCGGCGAAATTAAGATCCTCGAGGGTCTCGAAGCCGTCCGTAAGCGCCCGGGCATGTATATCGGCTCGACGAGCGCCAGCGGTCTGCACCACCTGGTGTGGGAGATCGTTGACAACTCCGTCGACGAGGCCATGGCCGGTTTCTGCACCGAGATTCAGGTGACGGTCCACGCCGACAACTCCATTACGGTCGTCGATAACGGGCGCGGCATCCCCGTCGACGAGCACCCTGTCAAAAAGATTCCGACGCTCGAGGTCGTCATGACGATCCTTCACGCCGGCGGTAAGTTCGATAACTCGGCCTATAAGGTTTCCGGCGGCCTGCACGGCGTGGGCATCTCCGTTGTCAACGCCCTGTCCAAGCGCGTGGTCGTACAGGTGCGCCGCGACGGCAATATCTACGAGATGGAATTCTCGCGCGGCAAGACCGTCAGGAAGATGGAGGTCGTGGGCGCCTCGGATTCGACGGGCACCACCGTCTCCTTCTGGCCCGACGACGAGATCTTCGAGACCTGCGTCTACGATTTCGATACACTGCACAATCGTCTGCAAGAGACGGCGTTTCTCAACAAGAACCTCAAGATCGTGCTGACTGACGAGCGTGAGGCGGCTCCCCGCGTGGAGGAGTTTTGCTACGAGGGCGGCATCATCGACTTCGTCAAGTTCCTCAACGACGGCAAGGACGTCCCCGAGGCCTTTAAGGAACCCATCTACATTGAGGGCAAATCGGACCCGGATGCGCCCGTGGCCAAGATGGGCGAGGTCGAGGTGTCCCTGCAGTGGAACGCCGGTTATGGTGAGAACGTCATGTCGTTTGCCAACGACATCTACACCCCCGAGGGCGGCATGCACCTTGAGGGCTTCCGCACCGCCCTCACCCGCGTGATTAACGATTACGCCCGCAAGCAGAACCTGCTTAAGGAGAAAGAGGCCAACCTGAGCGGTGACGACGTGCGCGAGGGTCTCTCGGCCGTCATCTCGGTCAAGCTGCCCGATCCGCAGTTTGAGGGCCAGACCAAGGCCAAGCTCGGTAGTTCCTACATGCGCGCGCTTACGCTCAAGATCGTGACCGACGGTCTTGCCGACTACCTCGAGGAGCACCCCAAGCCCGCCCGCGAGATCGTCAAGAAGGCGCAGCAGGCCTGCAAGGCCCGCAACGCCGCCCGCAAGGCGCGCGAGGCGACCCGTCGCAAGAGCCTGCTCGAGACGGCGTCGCTGCCCGGCAAACTCGCCGACTGCTCGGTGCGCGATGCCGAGCTGACCGAGCTCTTCATCGTAGAGGGAGACTCGGCAGGCGGTTCGGCCAAGGACGGCCGCCGCCGAGACATCCAGGCGATTCTGCCCCTGCGCGGCAAGATTCTGAACGTCGAGCGCGTGGGTGACCATCGTGCGTTCTCGAGCGACACCATCCAGTCGCTGATCACCGCGATCGGTTGCGGCGTCACGACGAGCGCCGGCGACGGCGGCGACTTCGATATCACCAAGGCGCGCTACCACAAGATCATCATCATGACCGATGCAGATGTCGACGGTGCGCATATCCGCATCCTGCTGCTGACGTTCTTCTACAAGTACATGCGCCCGCTGATCGATGCCGGCTATGTCTATGTTGCCTGCCCGCCCATCTTTGGCATTAAGGTGCGCAACAAGATCCACTACGTGTATCCCAACGGCCGACAGCCCGAAGACGAGATTCTGCGCGACACCATTCAGAGCCTGGGCCTGAACCCCGACGACAACGACGAGGACGGCAAGGCCAAGGATGGCAAGATCACCAAGAAGCGCAAGGGCTATACCGTTCAGCGCTACAAGGGCCTGGGTGAGATGGACCCCAAGCAGCTTGCCTCGACGACGATGGACCCCAAGACCCGCATTTTGCAGCGCGTGACGATCGAGGATGCCGTGGTGGCGGACCGTGCCGTACGCGAGCTCATGGGTTCCGAGGTGGGCTATCGCCGCGAGTACATTGAAAAGCATGCGCATGATGCACGCTTCTTAGATGCCTAACCTGTTCGGCTTTCCCAGCCACCGCACCTTCGCCCTCAATCGTCGGTTGCGTATCCAAGTACGCTTCCCTCCTCTTTCGGGCGAATCTGCGGCACCTGGAAAAGCCGTCTCCGTGGTAGGGAACTAATGGACCACGCAAACCATGAGGAGGTAACGTGGCAGACGATATCAACAACAACGAGGGTATGGATGCGGCCGGCGCCGCCGGTATGCCCGATGATCTGAAGCGCCTGCTCGCCCGCGCCGAGCAGGGCAAGGATGGCGATCCGGATTCCTACAACCCCGATGTCGAGGATGAAGAGGAAGAGGATGACGACGCCGAGCTCGAGGAGAGCTTTGGCGCGGTCGATCGCGGTGCCTCGGCCGGCGAGGACATCAACGGCGGCCAGCTCCAGATTTCGGAGTTTGGCCGCGAGATGAAGCAGTCGTTTATCGAATACTCGATGTCGGTCATTACGGCACGCGCCCTGCCGGACGTGCGCGACGGCTTAAAGCCGGTGCACCGCCGCATCCTGTACGCCATGAACGAGAGCGGCATCTACCCCAACCGCCCGCACAAGAAGTCGGCCTGGACGGTCGGCGAAGTTATCGGTAAGTACCACCCCCACGGCGACTCCGCGGTCTATGAGACCATGGTTCGTCTGGCGCAGTGGTTCTCCATGCGCACGCCGCTTATCGACGGCCACGGCAACTTTGGCAACATCGACGGCGACGGTGCCGCAGCTATGCGTTACACCGAGAGCCGTCTGGCAAAGCCCGCCATGGAGCTGCTCCGCGACCTGCAGAAGGATACCGTCGACTGGCAGCCCAACTACGACGAGTCGCTCGCCGAGCCCGTGGTACTGCCCGCACGCTTCCCCAACCTGCTGGTTAACGGCAGCCAAGGCATCGCTGTAGGCATGGCCACCAATATCGCCCCGCATAACCTCACCGAGGCGATCGAGGCCACCTGCTACCTGATCGACAACCCCGACGCCACCGTCGACGAGCTCACGCAGATTATGCCCGGCCCGGACTTTCCCACCGGTGCCATCATCATGGGTAGCGCCGGCATTAGGCAGAGCTACGAGACCGGCCGCGGTTCCATCACCGTGCGTGCCAAGGCCCATGTGGAGTCCACCAAGACCGGCCGCAGCCGCCTGGTCTTTACCGAGATTCCCTACATGGTCAACAAGGGCACCCTGCAGGAGAAGATCGCCCAGCTCGTAAACGACAAGCGCATCGAGGGCATCTCGGACATGCGCGACGAGTCCAACCAAAAGGGCATCCGTCTGGTCATTGAGCTCAAGAAGGGCGTTATCCCGCAGGTCGTACTTAACAACCTGTATAAGTACACCTCGCTGCAGACCACCTTTGGTGCCAACAATCTGGCGCTCGTCAATGGCGTTCCTAAATGCCTGAGCCTGCGCGAGATGCTGCAGCACTACATCGACCACCAGGTCGACGTAGTCACCCGCCGCACCCACTTTGACCTTAAAAAGGCCCAGGCCCGTGCACATATCCTTGAGGGCTACCTTATGGCCCTCGACCATATCGACGAGGTCATTAGCATCATCCGCTCCTCGCAGACCGATGCCGAGGCCAGCAGCCGCCTGATCGAGCGTTTTGGCTTTACGCCCGAGCAGACCACGGCCATCCTCGAGATGAAGCTGCGTCGCCTGACCGGTCTGGAGCGCGACAAGATCCAGGAAGAGCTGGACGGCCTGCGCCGTGCTATCGCCTACTACGAGGACCTGCTGACGCACGAGGAGAAGATTCTGGGCGTCATCAAGGAAGAGATGCGCGAGATCTCCAAGAAGTTTGGCGACAAGCGCCGTACCGAGATCAGCCAGGTCGAGAAGGATCTGGACGTCGAGGACCTCATCGCCGACGAGGACATGGTCGTGACCATCACCCACACCGGCTATGTGAAGCGTATCCCGGTGGCCGCTTACCGCGCCCAGAAGCGCGGCGGCAAGGGCGTGTCGGGCGTCAACCTTAAAGAGGACGACGTTATCGACGAGATGTTTATCGCGTCCACCCACGAGTATGTGCTGTTCTTCTCGAGCAAGGGCAAGGTCTACCGTCTGAAGGTGCACGAGCTGCCGGTTGGTACGCGCCAGGCGCGCGGCACCGCAATCGTCAACCTGCTTCCCTTTGAGGAAGGCGAGAAGATCGCGAGCGTCATTAGCTGTCGTGAGTTCCCCGCCGATGAGTACCTGATGTTTGCCACCAAGAACGGCATGGTCAAGAAGACCGTGATGAGCGCCTATGATCGCAGCCGCCGCGATGGCCTAATCGCCATCAACCTGAGGGACGACGACGCGCTGCTCGCCGTGCGCCGAGTACGCGAGGGCGACAAGATTATCATGGCCACCACTGCGGGCAAGGCGATCATGTTCCCCGAGGACCAGGTTCGCGCTACCGGCCGCGACACCAGCGGTGTCCGCGGCATTGGCATGAAGGACGGCGTGAGTGTCCTGGGCATGGAGGTCACCAACGGCGAGGGCGACCTGTTTGTCATTACCGAGTGCGGCTACGGCAAGCGCACGCCGGTCTCGGATTATCCGGAGCAAAACCGCGGCGGCCAGGGTGTCTACACCATCCAAATGACCGAGCGCAAGGGCAACCTTGCGGCCATGAAGGCGGTCGGCCCGCAGCATGAGCTGTTTATCGTGACGGAGGGCGCGACGGTCATTCGCGTCAAGACCGACGAGATCAGCCAGACCGGTCGAACCACGCAGGGTGTCAAGATGATGACCGTAAGCGATGACGACCGCGTGTGCGCCGTTGCCCGCATGACGGCCGCCGAAGAGAAGCCCGAGGGCGAAAGTGCCGAGACCGCAGACGTCACCGAAGAGGCCCCAGTCGACCCAAGCGACGGCAACGACATACCAGAGGATCTCCTAGACGAGTAAGAGGCCCTAGCTGGTAAAAATCATCAGACCCCATATATCGGCGGTCGGCGCGCAGTGCGCCGACCGCTTTTTTGACAATCTTTGAACCCCACGTCGGCCCCGGCTGCCCGGCGGCATGCGAAGTCGATCGCGAGTTCCGCATGAGCCGGAGAGCACTTAATGTGCTCTCCGTGCGAGCAGGACTGTCCTAGCAGGCGACTTCGCATGCCGCCGGGCAGCCGGGGCCGACACCCTTCAAAGATTTTCAAAAAAGTTGTTGACGCGTGCGTAACGACTCGTCTAATATATCCCTTGCGCGATGGACCTGTAGCTCAGTTGGTTAGAGCGTCCGGCTGATAACCGGGAGGTCACAAGTTCGAATCTTGTCAGGTCCACCACTTTCTTTCGCAATAAACACCCCAGCGAGAGCCGAGTCGCCGCTGGGGTGTTTATTACTGTCTCCGTGGGGGTTTAGCTCAGCTGGGAGAGCGCGGGCTTTGCAAGCCTGAGGTCAGGGGTTCGATCCCCCTAACCTCCACCATGATGGACCTGTAGCTCAGTTGGTTAGAGCGTCCGGCTGATAACCGGGAGGTCACAAGTTCGAATCTTGTCAGGTCCACCATCTAAAACGTAAAGAGCCCCGAGCTATTGCCTCGGGGCTCTTTTCTTACCTATCCAATAAGTTTTTGTGTGCGGTGCGAAAGTTTGGGTAGTATAGCTATTCAATGCGGCGGAGCTGCCGCGCATGCCAATCACAACGTACCGGAGGTGTTCCATGGTTCGTGTCGACATAGAGACCATCGTCATGGCCGCCGGTCCCGTGCCATCGCTGATCGTCTTGCGCGAGCGTTGCCGTAAGTCGGATTCGTCCGCGCCGCTGCGCTCTCTTTCCATCCAGACCGGTTCCTACGAGGCAGCGGCCATCAGCCGCGGTATCGATGCCGGCCGCACCGATCGCCCCATCACCCACGATCTTTTGCTCGATACCATCGAAGTGGTGGGAGCAAAGATCGAGCGTATCGAGATCGGGCGCGCCGAGCCGCCGGTGTTCTACGCGACGGTCGTCGTGCACACCGATAGGGGCGAGCATATGCTTGACGCACGACCGAGCGACGCTATCGCCCTTGCCGTGCGCAGCAATGCCCCCATGTTTGTGGAGGACGACATCATGAATCGCTTGGGCACCGTTTCCCCGCTTGCCGACGAGGTTGACGACGAGAGTGAGTTCGAGAAGTTTGACGAGTTTGTCCACACGCTCTCGCCCGATGATTTCTAAATGTCGGTTGAGCACGATGCACGGCGAGCGCTGATGGGTACCAGTGTGTCGACCGAAGCAGCCGCTATCGCGCGTGAGGCCCATATGCGCGTCGAGGCATTTGAGGCCGCGCGCATTGCGTATGTGACGCAGGCTCGCACCCTTCGCGAGCGCCGTGACTCCTATATCAAGATGGTTGTTGTCTCCGCGCTTGCCGCGGTAATCTTGTCGCGGCTTCGTGGTACAGTTGGTGCGCTTGGGTTTTCGATTTCGACGGGCCTGGTGATCTGAGGCGTGGTCGATGCGGTAATGCTGACCAACCAGATCAAGGTGCTCGACAAGCGCGCGGCGGATATGGTTCGCGCCCGTGACGCTGCCGCCAGAATCGCGGCCGAGGCACAGGAGTTATAACGACGCCGAATGCGATGGGAAGGTCAAAAGATGGCACAGGATATGCAGGACGCCGGTAACGTCTCCGCCGAGCTCGACGCCATGGTGTGCGATCTGATCGGTGCGTTTTTGGACGACCTTGCCGCCGGTGAAAACCCGGGCGTTGTCGTGGCGATCGAGGATGCCGCCTCCAACCGCTACCTTGCGGCTCTCGACGAGGACGGTGAGGAAGCATGCCTGGAGGCTGCCACCAACTTTATCTCCGAGCACAAGATGGGTCTCAAGGACGAAGGCCTGGGCCGCATCGCCCGCTATGCCATCGGCTACACCGGCTGTGTGGAGATCGAGGGCGGATATCACGACGCTTTGCTCGTTAGCTTCTTCGAGACCACGCTCGAGAGCGGTTTTTCGGCATATGTGCTGTACGAGGGCATGGGCGCCGGCGATGGTTTTATGTGGAGCGACCCTGAACCTGCAGGTGAGGAAACCCCTCTCATCTAGAATCGCTAAAATAAACGAGTTTTCGGTAAAAGGCTCAATATTCCCGCCGAGCGTTGTGTTGCTGGACGGGTCACATACGCGTGCCGTTTGTATATAGATAGAAGATAGGGGAACTACATGCGCGTAGACAATCTGAGGAACATCGCCATTATCGCCCACGTCGACCACGGTAAGACGACGATGGTTGACAAGCTCCTGCGTGCCACGGACGCCTTCCGTGCCAACCAGCAGGTCGAGGATCGCGTCCTGGACTCCAACGACCAGGAGCGCGAGCGCGGCATCACGATTCTCGCCAAGAACATCTCTATCGAGTACAAGGACGTTAAGATCAACGTCATCGACACCCCGGGCCACGCCGACTTTGGCGGTGAGGTCGAGCGCGTGCTGCGCATGGCCGACGGTGCCCTGTTGCTGGTCGACGCCTTTGAGGGCCCCATGCCCCAGACCCGCTTCGTCCTACGTCACGCCATCGACACCGGCCTTAAGATCATGATCGTCATCAACAAGATCGACCGTCCGGGCGCCAACCCCGAGAAGGCCTACAACGACTGTCTGGACCTTATGGCCGACCTGGGCGCCACCGACGACCAGCTCGAGTTTGCCATGGAGCACGTGGTCTATGCCAGCGCCATGAATGGCTTTGCCCGCCTTGACCCCAACGACGGCAACATGGACATGTACCCGCTGCTCGACATGATCATCGACGACATGCCCGCGCCCGAGGTTGACGAGACCGCGCCGCTCGCTATGCAGTGCGTGACCATCGACCACTCCAACTTTGTCGGCCGCATCGGCATTGGCCGCGTGTACTCCGGCACCATTCGCCAGGGCGATCAGATCCTGGTCGTCAAGAACGACGGTTCCAGCGCCACCGCTACCGTCAAGCAGCTCTTTACCTTCGACTACCTGGGCCGCACCGAGTGCCAGGAAGTCGGCGCCGGCGACATTGCCGCCGTCGTGGGTATCGAGCGCACCGACATCGGCGATGTCTACACTGATCCCGAGAACCCCGTCGAGCTCGAGCCTATCGAGATCGATCCGCCGACCCTGTCCATCGTCTTCGAGGCTTCGACCTCTCCGCTCGTCGGCCGCGATGGCGACATTGTGGGCGCCCGTCAGCTCAAGGAGCGCCTGTTCAATGAGGCCGAGAACAATGTGACCATGAAGATTGAGGAGCTCGAGGACAAGAGCGGCGTCGAGGTCTCGGGCCGCGGCATTCTGCACCTGTCCGTCCTGATGGAGTCCATGCGTCGCGAGGGCTTTGAGTTCCAGGTCGGCCGTCCCCGCGTTCTGTTTAAGAAGGATGAGAACGGCAACAAGATGGAGCCAGTCGAGCAGGCCGTCGTCGAGTGCCCGGACGAGTACTCGGGCAAGGTCGTCGAGGTCTTTGGCACCTCTGGCGGCATTATGACCAGCATGGACACCTCGGGCATCGTGACGCACCTTGAGTTTAAGATCCCGACCCGCGGCATCATGGGCCTTAAGAACCGCATCATGAACGTCACTCACGGCGAGGGCGTGTTCTATCACACCTTCCTGGAGTACGGTCCTTACGCCGGCGAGATCGGCAACCGTCAGAACGGCGCCATGATCTCCATGACCACCGAGAAGGCCGTTGCCTACGCTCTGGGCACGCTGCAGGAGCGCGGCCAGCTGTTTGTTGAGCCGGGTGTCGAGTGCTACGAGGGCATGATCGTGGGCGAGCGCAGCAAGGCCGGCGACATGGTCGTCAACATCGCCCGTACCAAGAACCTGGGCAACCAGCGTTCCTCGACCTCCGATATCTCCGTGCAGCTGGTGCCGCCTCGCACCTTCTCGCTGGAGGAGGCGCTGGAGTACATCGCCGATGACGAACTGGTGGAGATCACCCCCAAGAACATCCGTCTGCGCAAGCGTCTGCTCAACGCCACCGATCGCAAGAAGGCTGCCGTTCGCGCCGGTCAGGTCAACAAATAAGCGCTGAGCTCTGTAGCATTCACAAGAAAGGGCGTCGACCATCGCGGCCGGCGCCCTTTTTGTACCACCACAAAGAGGAAGGGCACCTTTGCGGTGGTTGGCGGTTAGGCGGAGGGAAGGCCCGGGGTGTTGGGGGCCTGTTGCGGTTTGACGTGGGCGCTGCGCCAGATGATCTGAATGAGATAGCCCAGCATAAAGACGAAGGCTACGCCGCTGATAAAGTTGCCCATAAGGGGAAGTGCTGTAAGGGCGCCGGCGATGGCGCCGCCCACGGCGGCCATGGCGTAGCGGTTCTGGCTGTGCCCGACCATGCGTGCGACCGCGGTGCCCGCAAAGGCCGCCGAGACCAGGGCGATGCCGATGACGCCGCACATCAGGGCTCCGGCGAGCGACAGGCCGGCAATCGAGATGATGAGCAGCAAGATGGCGGGAGCGGCGGCTACCGTGCCCAAAAGACCGCTCACCCACAGCGGGGCGGGGTGCTGGTGAAGCATACCGGCCGCGCTGGCTGTTGCACGCGGAAAGACGAGCTCAAGGAGAATCGCGACAAAGCAGGTGGAAAGAGCTGCGGCAACGATGCCGCCGATGACGTCGTTGATGGTGGAGGTATCCTCGTTCTCGGTGCGGTCGATCTTGAGGGCTCCCACTTTGGCGCCGTCGGCGCGTTCGGGGTCCTGTGAGACATGAGCGTTTACGGTGCCGGTGATGTTGGCGTTTTTGCCGAGCACCAGCTTGTCGGCCCAGACCTCAACATCGCCATCGACAGTGCCGTCGATGGTTACCGTACTGCCCGCGAGCACTGCCGACTTGGCGGAGCCGCGCAGGGCAACCGTCTCACCTGCGGCATAGAAGCAATTGGCGGTACTGCCGGAGTTAAGTACGACGTGCTGAGCGGCAACTGTCACGCTTCCATCAATGGTGGTCTTGGCGATATCGATGGTGCGCGCCGCCAGGCGAACGGCGCCGCCTACGGTGCAGTCGCGAATCGACAGGCTTTCGCCGGCGGCGATGATATCGCGGTCGATGGACGCGTCGTCCAGGCTAAGGATTTGACCGGCCCAGTACAGATCGCCCCCGACGCCGGATGGACTGGAATCCCCGTCGGACACGAAAACATTGCCCGCGGTGTCGGTGCCGGCGAATGCCATGGAAGGCAGCGCGGTAAACGCCAGCGCGATAAGCGCGAAGGCCATAATGAGGCGTCCGCGCATGTTGTGACGTTGTGCCGCCGCGGGTTGGTTGTGAGGCATGGTGAATCCTTTGCTTGGTGATTTGCATACGCCCAATATGGTACCCATTGCGCCTTCGCTCTAAAAGAAACTCGCGGTTGCAGTATTCTGCATGGGCAATTGCCTACGTAAGACGTCGTGGGATATCGGGCCTGCGGCCGGTTGTAGATAGGCTGTCACCTTGCGATGGGCCGGGCCGTGCTATCTATTTTTTACGATGTAGGAAACGCGCGATATCGTCCTCGGTGGGGCTTTTGATGTCAAAGCGCAGCGAGAGCCAGCGCAGGCCCATGGTCACTGCGACGCAAACGACCAGCGCGACGACATTGCTGACCAAGCCGCTCATGACAAGGCAAACATAGCTTGCCGATCCAGCGATAGCCGCGATGGCATAGAAGTTGGTGCGCTGGAAAATACCCGGCACCACGCCCATAAAACCATCGCGCAGCATGCCGCCGCCTACCGCGGTAAAAAAGCCCATCATGATGCACACGACCGGTGCAAATCCGTACACGAGCGCCTTATCTGCGCCGGTTGCCGCATAAATACCCACCGAGATGATGTCGAGCAGGGGGATGAGCTTGTCGGGCTTGTCGACGATGGCAGGGAAGATGTAGATGATGGCCGCCGTGGCGATGGACAGCGGAAGCGCCATGGGCTGGTTAAGGATGTAGACGTTGCCCACCTGGAGCGTCATATCGCGCAAAAGACCGCCGCCCAGACCGCAGACCACGGCGAGCGCGACGGCGCCCACCAGATCGAGTTTGTGCTCGCGCGCAACCAGTACACCCGAAATCGACGCCGCGACGACAGCGAACATCTCGAGCCAAAACGGGATGGCAACCATGGCATCCGAGGCGTGTGCGGTAACGATTACAGTGGCGATGACGGGCAAGGTGGGTTCCTTTGGGTAGTTGGATTGGAAAATGCCCGTACATAGTACATGGTTGTGGGAGGTCGTGACCCCATTGCTCGGTAAACGGTCGGAACTGGGCGCGGTCACAGGTTCCAAACATGTACATCAGCATCCAAAAACGACATTTTTTGACATCTTTGGAGGGTGATGTACATGTTTGGAGATCTGGGTTGGTGTTGAACGCCCTGTCGGGTTCGAACCCCTCCTCCGCCGCCGTATTTGTCTGTAAGGGAATCAAAACAAAAAAGCTCCCTTTGTTGGGAGCTTTCTCAACCAAAATGGCGGAGGAGGAGGGATTCGAACCCTCGTGACCTTATACAGGCCAAACGGTTTTCGAGACCGCCGCATTCAACCACTCTGCCACCCCTCCGCGTGGGGTAAAAACAAAGCAGGCACAAAGGCCTGCTTTGGAATTAACTGGCGGAGAGTCAGGGATTTGAACCCTGGAGACGCTTTTGACGCCTACACGATTTCCAATCGTGCTCCTTCGGCCACTCGGACAACTCTCCGTTAAATGCGAAAGTCAGTATACACGAGGAATCGCAAAGTGCAAACCAAAAACTTGGCATTTTTTAAATCGCATCGCTCCGTCGTTTGCCCAACCGTGCCGAAACCAATCGATGACCTGTGTAATCGGCCCAGGCGAACTGTTCAAATGAGGTAGTTACGGACGGTCGGGAATCAAGTTTAATAATTCAAAATGTCGCGTTGTACCGCTGGTATGCATTTTGCGACCGCAGCCATGCTGCGAGCGACTTGCGTTTATCTGGCAGAAAGTCGGTATGTACCCGCCCTTGTCCTCAAATCCGTCAAGCTCTTGGACAGCATTTGGTTGGAATATGCAAGAAAGGCCGTGCGAGTATGGGCATATGTGGAGGTCATGAGGTTGTAGCTGCATATTCTTGCAGCCTGGGAGGTTGGAAGATACTATTACCAAGTCTTTTCCTGCTTCAGGCGCACCTTCACGACCTGAAGCCACATTTGTCCAGAGGAGGTGACAATATGAAGGCTTATGAACTGCTGTTCTTTGTTGACCCGTCGCTCGACCCCGAGACTCGTCTCGCTGTTATGAAGCGTATCGATACCACGATCGCTGAGGGCGCTGGCAAGGTCGACTCCGTTGACGAGTGGGGCAAGCGCAAGCTCGCCTACGAGATCAACGACCTCACCGATGGTGACTACACCCTCATCAACTTCCACGCAGATCCTACCCAGATCGCCGAGCTTGATCGCGTCCTGCGCATCACCGACGCTGTGGTCCGCCACATGATCGTCCGTCGCGACGACCAGGAGTAAGACTGTCGTTTTGGACTGGGCTTGTGCCCCAAGAGGAAGTAGTGAGTAATGAGCATCAATCGAGTGAACATCACCGGTAACCTCACCCGCGATCCCGAGCTGCGCGCCACTGCCGGCGGAACCCAGGTTCTGTCCTTTGGCGTCGCCGTGAACGATCGCCGCCGCAATGCGCAGACTGGCGAGTGGGAGGACTATCCCAACTTTGTCGACTGCACTATGTTCGGCACCCGCGCCGAGGCCGTGAGCCGTTTCCTGGCAAAGGGAAACAAGGTCGCGATCGAGGGCAAGCTGCGCTACAGCTCTTGGGAGCGCGACGGTCAGCGCAGGAGCAAGCTTGAGGTCATCGTCGATGAGATCGAGTTTATGAGCTCCCGTGGTGGCCAGGGTGGCTACGATCAGGGCGGTTACGCCCCCGCAGCTCCCGCGCCCGCAGCACGTCCGGCCGCACCGGTGGCTACGCCGCCCGCGGTCGACGTCTACGATGAGGACATCCCGTTTTAAGGGTTGTTCACCTATTTTTGAGTGAGAGGCGGCTTCGGTTCGCCGAAGTTGCCAAATGAAAGGTATTTTGACATGGCTAATGATTTTTCTGCACGTCAGCCGCGTCGTAAGTACTGCCAGTTCTGCAAGGAGAACACTGAGTTCATCGACTATAAGGACACTCAGCTTCTCCGTAAGTACATGACCGACCGTGGCAAGATCAAGCCCCGTCGCGTCACTGGCGCTTGCACGCAGCATCAGCATGACATCGCCAACGCCATCAAGCGTGCCCGCGAGATGGCTCTCCTGCCGTACACCGTCCCCGTGGTTTCCTCTCGTGGCAACCGCGACCGCGGCTAAGAAGGGAGACGCATCATGAAGGTTATTCTTCTCGATGAGATCAAGGGCAAGGGCGGCGAGGGTGACGTCGTAGAGGTCGCTCAGGGTTACGCTGAGAACTTCCTGTTCCCCAAGAAGCTCGCTGTTGCCGCCACCAAGGGCAACCTCAAGCAGCTTGACGAGCGTCGCAACAACATCGCCAAGCGCGAGGCCGTCCGTCTGGCTACCGCCAACGAGACCAAGGCTGCCCTCGAGGGCAAGCAGGTCACCGTTGACGTCAAGGTCGGCGACGAGGGCATCCTCTTTGGCTCCGTCACCGCCGCTATGATCGCTGACGCCATCAAGGATCAGCTCGGTATGGACATCGACCGCAAGCGCGTCGAGCTCGGTAAGCCCATCAAGGTTGCCGGTGCCCACACCGTTGCCATCTCGCTGTACCGCGAGATCAAGGCCGAGGTTGTCGTTCTCGTCGGCGTTACCGCCGAGGAGCTCGCTGCCGAGGCTGAGGTCGAGGAGGCCGCTGAGGCCGAGACCGCCGAGGTCGAGACCGAGGCTGCTGCTGAGTAGCATTTGCTGCAACGCAACAATCTTGTTCTAAGAAGGGCGCTCTGGGAGACCGGGGCGCCCTTTTATTTTTTGCGCTGAGTGGGCGTCACGTCATACATTGAGATGTAGTTCCACATAAGGGACCGTTCATCCGTTTGGTTCGGTGATGATTGTTAAGGCGCGCCTCGATTTAAAGCTGTGGCTGATACTATGGATGCTCGCAAGCGATATGAATGAGGATGCTCATGGCATATGACGATAGGGAGACATGGCTGACGGTCGAGGACCGCGGCTCCAAGTTGGGTCTCCCCCAAAACCAAGATGCAGAGGCCAACGTACTGGCCGCCATGCTGCTATCGCCCGAGGTGGTCGAAGAAGCCCAGGTCGAGCTGCAGCCCGATGATTTCTACCGGCCCATTCATAAGACCATCTATACCGCGATGGTCGATATGTACAACAGTCGCATTCCCATCGACTCCATCTCGCTGATCGATTACCTGCGAAGCATCAACAAGCTCGATGCCGTGGGCGGCGAGGCGTACATTTTGGAGCTGATGGGTCAGACCCTGTCGCTCGTCAACTGGCAGCACCATGCCGCCATCGTTCGTCGCGACTCGATGCTGCGTGAGCTGATTGGCGCCACCAACGAGATTAACGCGCTGGCCTATAACGCCCCCACCGATACCAAAGAGATCGTGGAGCTGGCCGAGAGCAAGCTGCTCAAGGTTACGGCGCGCGAGGTTAAGTCGAGCTACAAGACACTGACCGAGTTTATGGTCGAGGCCTATAACGAGGCCGAGGAAGTGTGCCAGGCCGGTGGCCAGGCAGCGGGCGTGCCCACGGGCTTCCCGTCACTCGACCGCATGCTTATGGGCTTCCGTGAGGGCCAGCTCATCATTATCGGCGCCCGCCCCGCCGTGGGTAAGACCTCGTTCGCTCTAAACCTGGCGCTCAATGCCGCCGCTGCGGGCTACACCGTCGGCTTTTTCTCGCTGGAGATGTCGGGCAAGGAAATTGCCCAGCGCCTGATTTGCGCCTATGCCATGATTTCGATCAGTGATTTTCGCATGGGTCGCATTAGCCCCGAGCAGTGGGCCAATATCAACGAGGCCACGCAGACCTTGTCCAAGCTCGATATTCTGATTGACGATACGCCCGGCACCACGGTGACCGAGATTCGCGCCAAGAGCCGCCGCATGCTCCACAACAAGGAGAAGGCCATCATTATCTTGGACTACCTGCAGCTGGTGAGTCCTCCGCCGGGACGCCGTTCCGAGAGCCGCACCGTCGAGGTCTCCGAGATGTCGCGTGGCTTAAAGATTATGGCCAAGGAACTCAAGATTCCGCTGATCGCGCTGTCTCAGCTGTCGCGTCAGGTCGAATCCCGTACCGGCAAGCGCCCGCAGCTTTCCGACCTGCGCGAATCGGGCTCCATCGAGCAGGACGCCGATATCGTCATGTTCTTGGACCGTTCCGCCGACGAGGCTGAGGCCTCGCGCGACGACCGACCTGACGAGGGCGTCACGCGTATTGTCGTGGCCAAGAACCGTTCGGGCCCGATCGGCGACGTCGACCTGATGTTCCTGCCGGCATCCACCAAGTTCTATGAGCTTGATGGGGTGCATACCGAGGAGTAGGACAGGCGCCCGTTGCACGGGTATACTGGGAATGTTTTGTGCTTCTGCCCGCCGTGTGGCGCGCAGACAGTCCATGTATGTAAGGAGTAAACATGCCGTCAACCGTTTTGGTCGGTGCCCAGTGGGGCGATGAGGGCAAGGGTAAGATCTGCGACCTGATCGCCGGCGACTTCGATGCCGTCGTGCGCTATTCGGGCGGCAACAACGCCGGCCACACCATCGTTGTCAACGGCAAGAAGTACGGCCTGCACCAGGTGCCCTCCGGCATCATGTACGCCGACCACGTGTCGGTGATTGGCAACGGCTGCGTCGTCAACCCCAAGGTTGTCCTTGAGGAGATCGACATGTTCGAGGCCGATGGCATCACCACCAAGAACCTCAAGATCAGCGGCAACGCACACGTGATCATGCCGTATCACGTCGACCTGGACGGCGCCTTTGAGCAGAAGCTCGGCAAGAAGAGCATCGGTACCACCAAGCGCGGCATTGGCCCGTGCTATCAGGACAAGATGGCTCGTATTGGTCTTCGTATGCAGGACATGCTGGACGAGGAGCTCTTCCGCGACAAGCTGGAAACCGCTCTTGCCCGCGTGAATCCCGAGCTCGAGCTGCTTTACGGCCTGCCCACCTACACCGTGGACCAGATCTGTGAAGAGTACCTGCCCATGGCCGAGCGCCTGCGCCCGTACATCACCGAGACGAGCCTGCTGCTCAACAACATGATCGATGAGGGCAAGACCCTGCTCTTTGAGGGCGCCCAGGCAACATTGCTCGATATCGACCATGGCACCTATCCGTTTGTCACATCTTCTAACTGCACCGCCGGCGGCGCGATCACCGGTTCTGGTGTTGGCATGAAAAACGTCGACCGCGTGCTGGGCGTCATGAAGGCCTACATCACCCGCGTCGGTGCAGGCCCCATGCCCACTGAGCTTTCCTACGAGTCCGAGGCCGGCCATACGCTGACCGAGGAGGGCTATGAGTACGGCGTGACCACCGGTCGCCGTCGTCGCTGCGGCTGGTTTGACGGTCCCATCGCCAACTACGCCTCGCGCGTCAACGGTCTTACCGACATCGCCCTGACCAAGCTCGACGTGCTTTCGGTCTTCGACACCATTAAGGTGTGCGTGGCCTATGACGTCGACGGCGAGCGCTACACCAGCGTGCCCGAGCACCAGGTGCGCTTTGAGCATGCCAAGCCCATCTACGAGGAGCTTCCCGGCTGGAAGTGCGATATCACCGGCTGCCGCAGCTTTGAGGAGCTGCCGCAGGAGGCTCAGGACTACGTGGCATTTGTCGAGGATCTGGCGCACACGCGCGTGACGTTTGTCGGTGTTGGCGCCGGCCGCGAGCAGATCATCAACCGATTCTGGAAGTAATCGGCGTTATTTGGTTATTGCGATATACCCCTTCGCAGCCCGGACGGGCGGCCGAGGGGTATATTTGCTTGTAATGGGCCCGCATGGTTGACGGGCCGTTAATCCATAGAGGAGGCACCCTTGAAGGCGGACACTCAAACCATCGACATCCTGTTGTTGGGCAGCGGCGGCCGCGAGCATGCTTTGGCAGCCAAGCTCGCGGCATCACCGCGCGCCGGCAAGCTCTACATCGCCCCGGGCAACGGCGGCACCGCGAGCTGCGGCGAGAACGTGGTTCTCGACGATTGCGATCCTGCTGCCGTGGCGGCGTTTGCACAGAGCCACGGATGCGGACTCGTGGTGATTGGCCCCGAGGCTCCGCTCGTGGCGGGCGTGGCCGACGCCGTGCGCGCGGCGGGTATTCCCTGCTTTGGCCCGGGTGCCGAGGGCGCTCAGATGGAGGGCTCTAAGCTGTTCTCCAAGCAGCTTATGGAGCGCGCGGGCATTCCGACGGCCGCCTACGGCTCGTTTACCGACGAGGCTTCGGCTCTCGCCTATGTGCGCGAGCAGGGCGCTCCGCTGGTCGTGAAGGCCGACGGTCTTGCCGCGGGCAAGGGCGTTATTGTGGCAACCGAGCTTTCGCAGGCCGAAGAGGCCGTGCGCGAGTGCTTTGGCGGCACCTTTGGCGATGCCGGCAACACCGTGGTGATCGAGGAGATGCTCGTTGGCCCCGAGTGCTCGCTGCTGGCCTTTACCGACGGCAAGACCGTGCGCCCCATGGCCACCTCGCAGGACCACAAGCGCGCGCTTGAGGGCGACCTTGGTCCCAACACGGGCGGCATGGGCGTCTACAGCCCGGTGCCCATCGTGACCGACGAGGAGCACGCCACCATGGTGAAGGTCATGGAGCAGACCGTGGCCGAGCTCGCCGCCGAGGGCATCGATTACCGTGGCTGCCTGTACGGCGGCTTTATGCTTACCCCCGCCGGCCCCAAGGTGCTGGAGTTTAACGCCCGCTTTGGCGACCCCGAGACGCAGGTCGTGCTGCCGCGCCTTAAGAACGACTTGGTCGAGGTCATGCTTGCCTGCGCCAACTGCGAGCTTGACCAGATTGAGCTCGATTGGCGTGACGAGTGGGCGGTGGCCGTTGTCCTGACGAGCGCGGGCTATCCCGGCAGCTACGAGAAGGGCAAGATCATCACCGGTATCGAGGATGCCGAGGCCATGGAGAACGTGACCGTGTATCACGCCGGCACCGCCGTGGTGGACGGCCAGCTCGTGACCAACGGCGGCCGCGTGCTCGCCGTGACCGCGCTGGGCGACACGTTCGAGAACGCTCGCAACCTTGCCTACGAGGCTTGCGAAAAGATCGATTTTGAGGGCAAGACCCTGCGTCACGACATTGGCCTGCGCGCGCTGCGCGGCCGCGACGCCTGGGATGCCTAAAATCCGAGAGGAATGAGACGGATGGACGAGAAGAACGAAGAGCTCGTGGACGCGCAAATCGTCGAAGAGGACAGCCGCATGTATGGGCACGCCGAGGGCGAGCCTGGTGGCGAGGTCGCTGACGAGCCGGCGCTGGTGCTGGGCGACGACGACCCGCACGATGCCGAGCTGCACGAGAAGATTCTTTCGGAGGAGTGCGCCTGGAAGGGCAAGATCCTCGACGTCCACCGTCTTGAGGTTGAGCTGCCCAACGGTCACCGCAGCGCCCGCGATATCGTTCGCCATCCGGGTGCGGCAGCCGTTGTGGCGCTGACCGAGAGCGGCAAGATCGTACTGGTGCGTCAGTACCGCACCGCCATCGACCGCGTGACGGTTGAGATTCCCGCCGGCAAGCTCGATCCAGGCGAGGACCCGCTCGATTGTGCCAGGCGCGAGCTGCATGAGGAGACGGGCTTTAAGGCCGGGCGCATTCGCTTTTTAACGTCTATTGTCACGACCTGCGGTTTTTGCGACGAGATTATTCACATCTACCTGGCCACCAAGCTCGAGTTCGATGCGCCCAACCCCGACGATGACGAGTTTGTCAACGTTGACCTGGTGCCGCTGCACGAGCTGATCGATGCCGTGCTCGACGGCAAGATCGAGGATGCCAAGACCGTCGTGGGCGCACTTGCCTGCGACAGCATCGCGCACCGCCTTGGTGGTTCTGAGCTGTAACGAGTGGGGATAGCCCTGGGACAAGTACTACTGATTGCTTTGTCCCAGGGTCTTATGTTGCTGATATTTCTTTGAGGATCACATGCTGAAGCGTTTTCTGTCTTACTACAAGCCCCAGATGGGGCTTTTTGTTGCCGATACCATTTGCGCCCTGGTGCTCGCCGCCATTGACCTGGCGTTTCCCATTATCCTGCGCAATCTGTGCGGCGGGCTGTTTACCCAGGGCCAGACTGCCATTATGCAGGCGCTCGGTATGATCGCGGTGGGACTGGTGCTGATGTATGCCACCCGCTGCGCCTGCCGCTACTTTGTGAGCTATTGGGGCCACGTGATGGGCGCGCGCATGGAGTCCAAGATGCGCGAGGACTTGTTCGATCAGTACGAGCGTTTTAGCTTTGCGTACTTTGATCGCAACAGCTCGGGTGACATGATGAGCCGCGTGGTCAACGACCTGTTCGATATCTGCGAGGCGGCGCACCACGTGCCCGAATGGATCATTATTTGCGGTATCGAGATCATTGGCTCGTTTGTGATTCTGTTTACCATTGCGCCTGTGCTCGCGCTCGCCATGGCCGTGGTGACGGCGGTGTTCGCGGTCATTATGTTTTGGCAGAATATGCGCATGCGCGAGGTCTTTAGCGATAACCGCAAAAAGATCAGCGGCATCAATGCGCAGCTGCAGGATTCGCTGGCGGGTATGCGTGTGGTCAAAAGCTTTGCCAATGAGCAGACCGAACGCTCTAAGTTCCGTGCCTCTAACGATCGCTACCTTTCGTCCAAGGAAAACATGTATCACGCCATGGGCGTCTACACCGCGACGTATGGTCTGCTCTCGGGCGTGCTCTATGTAATCGTGGTGCTGCTGGGCGGTTGGCTCGTTGCCCAAGGCCAGCTGCAGGCGGTCGATATGGCAACCTTCGCGCTCTACATTTCGCTGTTCTGCACGCCGCTTGAGACGCTCGTCAATTCGGCCGAGACGTATCAGAAAGCCATCGCCGGCTTTAAGCGCATGGACGAGGTGCTCTCGACTGTTCCCGATATTCAGGATAAGCCGGGTGCTGCGGATCTGCAGGTGACGGCCGGCGCTGTTGAGTATCGCGACGTGTGCTTTAGCTACGAGGATGTCGAGCTGGGCGCGGGCGACGGGACGCGTCCCGTTATCGACCATATGGATCTGTCCATTAAGCCCGGTCAAACCATCGCTTTGGTTGGTCCCTCGGGCGGCGGCAAATCAACGACTTGTTCGCTGTTGCCGCGCTTTTACGACGTTGCCGCCGGCTCCATTAGCATTGACGGCCAGGATGTGCGCGACGTGACGCAGCGTAGCCTGCGCCGATCCATCGGCCTGGTGCAGCAAGATGTCTATCTGTTCGACGGAACGATTGGCGAGAACATCGCCTATGGCAAGCCGGGCGCCACGGCAGAAGAAATCGCCGAGGCGGCCCATCGCGCCAACATCGATGCTTTTATCGAGTCGCTTCCGCAGGGCTACGACACCGTGGTGGGCGAGCGCGGCAGCCGTCTTTCTGGTGGTCAAAAGCAGCGCGTCGCCATCGCGCGCGTGTTTCTCAAAAATCCCAAGATCCTTATTTTGGATGAGGCGACCAGTGCTCTGGATAACGAGAGCGAGGAGGCGGTGCAGGAGTCGCTCGAGCGCTTGGCGCGTGGCCGCACCACGATCATCATCGCTCACCGTCTCTCGACCATTAAGCATGCCGACGAGATTGCGACCGTTGAGCATGGTCGCGTTGTGGAACGTGGCACGCACGAGGAGCTTCTCGCCCGTGGCGGCACTTATGCCCGTTACTATCGAATGCAGTTCGAAGGTGCGCGTGCGCACGAGCTCGACTGATTGATATGACAGGAAGGTTATGGCTGATAAGAACCATCTGACTCCGGAAGAAGTGACGGAGTTATTCTCCGAAATCGATGCATCCGGCGTCTTGGATCCTACACTCGCCAAAAAGCGTACCGAGCGCATGCGCGAGAAAGAGTCTGCCGTCAAACGCGGTGACAAGGCGACACTGGCGCGGCTGCGCAGCGAGGATCGCGCGAGCCAGGCAAAACATATCGACCCGCTGTCCGAGGACGATCCTTCGGGTTCGCAGGTGAGCCATACCATTACGAAAACTGCCATGGCCGTGGTTATCGGCATCCTGGTGCTGATTGTGGGCATGCAGATCGGCTACGGCGTGATGCGACGCCTGAACACCGCGAACCTCTCCGAGAGCGTTTCGGTGGATACCGTTTCGACCGCGCTCAAAGGTGGACTTGAATGGGGCAACGGCTTTACGCAGTTCCCGCTCGATTTTACCGTCGACGAGGCCGACGAGGGTACGGGCACGGTTGAGGTGACGGTGCTGGACACGTCTTCTGCCAATGAACTCGAGTTGCTGTCCAACGGTCAGATTCAGGCGGCGGCGCTCGCAACCAATGCCCTGCTCAACGACAAGATTGACCGTGTGGTGTATAACGTCCACGCCTATATCGACGAGGACAGCAGGATTCAGCATGATTCCTTCTTTGGCATGTTTCCCGCCCAGGGCCACCAGAGTGCCATCATGACGTTCGTCTGGACCAAGAGCTCTTCCAACGCCACCAATATCGACTGGAAGATGCGTATCGTGAGCATGGATGACACCATTGCCGAGCGTATTCAGAAACAGGTGAACTCGGTATCGTCGCTCATCGAGGACCCGGCGGTGAGCCAGACTAAGATTGACGAGGAAAAGGCCGAACGTGACCTGGAGCACCGCCTGCACGGCCGCGAGATTTTCCGTGGCGGCAAGCTTGGCCGCACCCCGTCCGAATTACTTGAGCAGGACAAGCAAAAGTAGTCCGCAGCCACATAGAACGATGACATCCCGCGTGAGCCGCAAGCCCACGCGGGACGATTTTTCTGGGACGGGGATTAAAAAATCATTCTGTCATGTATGCGGTTGGCGAGTAGTCAATTTGGGACGGGGCTATTTTAGCTGCCCCGGCTGGTGGCACGACGGTTAGGTTGATTGACGGACGGGGCAGCTAAAATAGCCCCGTCCCAAATTGACTACTCAGCGACAAAGCTCTGCTTTCAGAATGATTTTTTAATCCCCGTCCCAGAAAAATCATTATGCATAAGAAGTCATAATTATAATTTTGTAAACAATTCTATGTAATTAACGCCATACGGCATACTTACGGTTAGAATACCGCGAGGCCTAACTACACACCTTTAAGCCGGTCCCGAGAGACCGGGAAGGAGAACTATGGCGAACAACCATATTGCGGGCGCTGCTGCCCGCACCATCGCGCCCAGCGAACTGTGCCAGCGCATGCTGGCCAAAACCAGCAAGGGTGCTTGCGGTCCCTGCATCCTGTACCTTGAGGATGGGACCATTTTTTATGGCCGTGCATGTGGTGCCGAGGGCACCGCGACCGGCGAAGTCTGCTTCAATACCTCACTCGAGGGTTACTTTGAGGTTATGACCGACCCGAGCTATGCTGGCCAGATCGTTACCATGACCTATCCGCAGATTGGCAACTATGGCATCGACGAGACCGATGTCCAGTCCGCCTTCCCCGGCGATGACGTACGCCCTGCGAGTGCTCCCGCCATGCGCGGCATGATCGTGCGCGACATGTGTGCCACGCCTTCTAACTGGCGCTCGGCCGTCAGCGTGCCGGAGTACCTGCGCGCACACGGCATCGTCGCTATCGAGGGCGTCGACACCCGAGCCCTGGTGCGCCACCTGCGCGACAATGGCTCCAAGATGGGCATTATCTCGACTGAGGTCCTCGACATCGACGAGCTTGCCGAGCGCTTGGCCTCTGCTCCCACGCTGGTGGGGGAGAACCTGGTCAAGACCGTGAGCTGCCCTGCACCCCATCCGTTCGCCGGAAGCGATCTGCCTGCCGAGCATGGCTTTGCGCTTGCGGCCCCCGCTCCCGCCCGCCACAACGTGGTCGCGTACGACTGCGGTGTCAAGCGTGGCATCCTGGAGGGTCTGGTCCGTGCTGGCTGCGACCTCACCGTCGTGCCGTGGGATACACCCGCGCGTCAGGTACTCGACATGAATCCCGATGGCGTCTTTTTGTCCAACGGTCCCGGCGACCCCGATGCCGTGGTAGAGACCTACGAGCAGGTGCAGCAGCTGATCGGCAAGGTGCCCGTCTTTGGCATTTGCCTGGGGCACCAGATGATCAGCTTGGCATGCGGCGCCCAGATGGAAAAACTCAAATTCGGTCACCGTGGCGGTAACCAGCCGGTTATGAACCTGGTCAGCCGCCGCGTGGAAATTACCGCGCAAAACCATGGCTTTGGCCTGCTGTTCCCCAGCTTGGGCAGGCTTGTCCCCGAACTTTCGGGCGGCGAGACCGATCATGCGGCCGACGGCGATCTGCGCGTCTGGGTGCGCCGTGGTATCGCGCCCGTCGTGATGAACGAGCGCTTTGGCCGCATTCGCCTGACGCACGTGAACCTCAACGACGGCACCGCCGAGGGCATTCAGCTGCTCGACGCCCCGTGCTTCTCGGTCCAGTACCACCCCGAGGCCTCGCCCGGCCCCACCGATGCCCACTATCTCTTTACCGCCTTTACGCGACTCATGGACGGCGAGGAGAACTACCTGGACATCGATACCGCGAAGGACCGCCTGGCTGGCTGGAACTTTGCCGACAATGGTTCCGCCACGACCGAGACCGAGGAGAACTAACATGCCTAAACGTACTGACATCAAGCGCATCCTCGTCATTGGCTCGGGCCCCATCGTCATTGGCCAGGCCTGCGAGTTCGATTACTCCGGCGCCCAGGCCTGCAAGGTGCTCAAGGAGGATGGCTTTGAGGTCATCCTGGTCAACTCCAACCCGGCGACCATCATGACCGACCCGGGCCTGGCCGACCGCACCTATGTCGAGCCCATCACCGCCGAATTTATCGAGCGCGTGATCAAGAAGGAGCGCCCGGACGCGCTGCTGCCCACGCTGGGCGGCCAGACCGGTCTGAACGCCGCCGTCGAGCTGGCAAAGGACGGCACGCTCGACCGGTACGGCGTCGAGATGATCGGCTGCGACCTTGCCGCCATCGAGCGCGGCGAGGACCGCAAGCTCTTTAACGAGGCCATGGCCGAGATCGGCCTGGAGGTCGCGCGCTCGGGCTATGCCTACAGCGTGGCCGACGCCGAGGCCATCGCCGAGCGCGTGGGATATCCCTGCGTGCTGCGCCCGAGCTTTACCCTGGGCGGCGCCGGCGGCGGCATCGCGCACACCCACGAGGAGCTCGTCTCCATCGTGAGCCAGGGCCTTGAGCTCTCGCCCGCCCACGAGGTGCTGGTCGAGGAGTCCATCGAGGGTTGGAAAGAGTACGAGATGGAGGTCATGCGCGACCACGCCGGCAACGGCATCATCGTGTGCTCCATCGAGAACCTCGACCCCATGGGCGTGCATACCGGCGACTCCATCACCGTGGCGCCGGCGCAGACCCTCTCCGACCTTGAGTATCAGCGCATGCGTGTCGCCTCGCTCGCCATTCTGGAGAAGATCGGCGTCGAGACCGGTGGCTCCAACGTGCAGTTTGCCGTGAACCCGCAGACCGGTCGCCTGATCGTCATCGAGATGAACCCGCGCGTGAGCCGTTCGTCCGCACTGGCCTCCAAGGCCACGGGCTTCCCCATCGCCAAGGCCGCCGCTCGCCTGGCCGTGGGCTACACGCTCGACGAGATCGTCAACGACATCACCAAAGCCACGCCTGCCTGCTTTGAGCCCACGATCGACTACTGTGTGGTCAAGGTGCCGCGCTTTGCCTTTGAGAAGTTCAAGGGTACCGACCCCACGCTCACAACGCGCATGAAAGCCGTGGGCGAGATCATGGCGATCGGCCGCACCTTTGAGGAGGCCTTTGGCAAGGCCATGCGCTCGCTGGAGGACGGGCATCAGGGCATTTGCGCTGGTGGCAAGGAAGGTGCCGATAAGCTGAGCGACGACGAGCTCGCTCAGGCCGTGGGCACCCCGACTGAGCACCGCATCTTCTTTGTGGTCGAGGCTCTGCGTCGTGGCTGGGATGTCGCGCGCATCCACGCCATCTGCGGCATCGATCCGTGGTATCTCAACCGTATCAACGATATGGTGCAGGTCCAGGAGAGCATTCGCGGCCTGCGCGTGGAGGACATCGACGCCGACGCGATGCGCCTGCTCAAGCAGTATGGCACGAGCGATGCCGAGATTGCCGCGCTGACCGGCTCGGACGAGCGCTTTGTTCGCGCTTACCGTAAGGGTCTGGGCGTGGTTCCCAGCATGAAGACGGTCGACACCTGCGCTGCTGAGTTCTCGAGTGCCACGGAGTATCACTACAAGACCTACGAAAACATCTACCGCACGAGCCCGGTCGCCAAGAAGTGCGTTGCCCCCGACGAGACCACGCCGGCAGATAAGCCCAAGGCGATGATTCTGGGTGCCGGCCCCAACCGTATCGGCCAGGGTATCGAGTTTGACTACTGCTGCGTGCACGCGAGCTATGCGCTGGCGGCCCGTGGCTTCGAGACCATCATGGTCAACTGCAACCCCGAGACCGTCTCGACCGACTACGACACGTCCGATCGTCTGTACTTTGAGCCGCTCACCTACGAGGACGTCATGGACGTTATCGATGTTGAGCGCCCCGACGGCGTCGTGGTGACGCTCGGCGGCCAGACCCCGCTTAAGCTGGCGCGCATGCTCGAGGAGAGCGGCGTGAACATCATGGGTACCACGCCCGATGCCATCGATTTTGCCGAGGACCGCGAGCGCTTTGCCGCCCTGCTCGACAAGCTGGGCATTATGTACCCGCCGGCGGGTCAGGCCACCTCGTTTGAGGAGGCCGAGGCCGTGGCTGCGCATATCGGCTACCCGCTGCTGGTTCGTCCGAGCTATGTGTTGGGCGGCCGCGGTATGATGATCGCCTACGATGCCGAGCATCTGCACGATTGCATGGCCGAGGCTGCGCGCATTAGCCCCGACTACCCGGTGTACCTCGACCGCTTCCTGGAGGGCGCGATCGAGTCCGATGTCGATGCCCTGTGCGACGGCGAGGAAGTCTACATCGGCGGTATTCTGGAGCATATCGAGGAGGCCGGTATCCACTCCGGTGACTCCGCGACTTGCATTCCGCCGTTTAGCTTTAGCGAGAGTCTGCAGGCGAAGCTCCGCGAGACCACGCGCCGCATTGCGATGGCGCTGGGAGTTCGCGGCCTGGTCAATGTGCAGTATGCCATCAAGGGCGAGACCGTCTACGTGATCGAGGCCAACCCGCGTGCCAGCCGTACCGTGCCGTTTATCTCCAAGGCCACCGGCGTGCCGCTGGCCAAGTGCGCGGCGCGCATCATGGCGGGCGATTCCATCGCGAGCCTGGGCCTGCCGAGCGACGAGCGCCAGCTGGACTGCTTCTGCATGAAGGAAGCCGTTATGCCCTGGGGTCGTTTCCCGGGAGCCGACGTTATCCTGGGGCCCGAGATGAAGTCGACGGGCGAGGTCATGGGCATTGCCAAGAGCTATCCCGAGGCATATGCCAAGACGCAGCTGGCTATTGACTACAAGCTGCCTGATCCCAGCAGCGGCAAGGTATTCATTAGCGTGTGCGACCGCGACAAGCGTCACATCCTTTCGGTCGCGCGCATCCTGCGCTATCTGGGCTTTGACATCTGCTCTACCGAGGGTACGGCGCGCGTGCTGCGTGGAGGCAACGTGACGTGCGAGGTCGTGGAAAAGATCAGCGGCCCGCACGACGGCGAACGTCCCAACATCGGTGACCTTATCGCCGATGGCAAGATCGCGGTGATCATCAATACGCCGTACGGCCCGGGCTCGCGCGGCGACGGCTATCTGTTGCGCACCGAGGCGGTGCGCCGCGGCGTGACCTGCGTGACGGCGATGTCTGCCGCCAACACCTACGTGAGTGCTATCGAGGCGGTGCGCGAGGACCAGCAGGGCCACGGCAGCGCCAACGACATGGGCATGGACGTCATCGCCCTGCAGGACCTGCCGCAGTACACGGTGTAATGTGACCTGGTCGGCCGGGGCGGGAGGGGCCGAGATTTCCCCCTTTCGCTCCGGCTGCAAGCAGAGTCGCTCAGGAGGAAACTCGGCCCCTCCCGCCCCGGCCTGCGGTGACTTTGCTGCACCGTGTGCTGCAGAAGGGGCTTTGCGCGATGACTGGGGCTGAATAAAATTGAGTGTGGGCGCCGTCGTTCATTCGAACGACGGCGCCCACGTTATGTAGGAGGGACTTTCAGCCTCGTCAACCTCCCATTCCAAACCAAATCAGCCAACGTACGTCATGGCAATATCCGGTAGGTCCCCGGGTGCCCCGCGGCGGGCTGGGTTATTTAGCTGAGCGACTTTGCGAAGCAAGGGAAGCTCATTATTTCAGCCAACGTACGTCATGGCAATTCCCGGTAGGTCGAAGGTGCTCTGCGGCGGCCCGGTGTTTTCATCTGAACGACTTTGCGTAGCAACCGGAGTGAAGATGAAAACACCGGGCCGCCGCAGAGCACCAACAGACCGCAGGGACGGGAGCGGCTATACTACTCTCAGTAGTTAAGGGTCGCGGATTGGCCGCGTCACCGCTCTCAACAGGAGGTCTTTATTTATGGCAGATCAGAAGCCGGTTGTCGGGATCATCATGGGCTCCAAGTCCGATCTGGGCGTTATGGAAGGCTGCACCGCCGAGCTCGAGGCGCTGGGCGTGCCCTATGAGCTCGTGATCGCAAGCGCGCACCGCACGCCGGCGAAGGTTCACGAGTGGGCTTCGACTGCTGCCGATCGCGGTATCAAGGTGATTATCGCCGCCGCCGGCAAGGCCGCTCACTTGGGCGGTGTCGTGGCTGCCTTTACGCCGCTGCCGGTTATCGGTGTTCCTATGAAGACGAGTGACCTGGGCGGCATGGATTCGCTGTTGTCGATGGTGCAAATGCCTTCGGGCGTGCCCGTAGCCTGTGTTGCCATCAACGGCGCCAAGAACGCCGCTATCTACGCCACACAGATTCTGGGCGCTTGCGACCCCGAGTATCGTACGGTCATTGAGAAAATGAAACAGGAGATGGCTGACGCGTAAGATCGCCACCATTCCTTTTGTGCCATAAGGAGAGTTATGTCCGACTATCAGGGAAAACGTTTTAGGTCCTCTCAAATCCCCGACCCTTCAAAGCCCGCTGACAGTCGTGCGCCTCAGCAGGGTCGGGCATCCTCTCCCCAGCATGCCCGTGCCCCACGCCCCGTGGTGCCGACAGGGCAGCGCCGCCAGCGCCAGAATACGCCTGCCGCATACCGTCCTTCGGCGTATAGCACGGCGAAATCGCCGCAGCGTACTACGCCACCGGCCCATAAGGACTCGGCGGGACATGTCCAACAGCCGCGCAAAAAACGTCGGTCGATTTTCCCTATCTTGCTCATCATTGTCGGAATCGGATTGATTGTTGCCGCAGCGGCTATCTACATCAATGCGCAAATTGGCTACAAACAGGCAAGCGACTCGTATGCAAAGATCGAGAAACAATATGTGAGCGATAAGGATGGCAGCGGCATCCCCGTCGTTGATTTTGATGCCCTTGCGCAGACGAACCCCGAGATTGTCGGCTGGATTTACGTTCCGGATACTACTATCAATTATCCGGTGGTTCAGGCCAACAATAACTCCAAGTACCTCAACACGTTGTTTGACGGTACATCCAACGCTTCCGGTGCAATTTTCCTGGACTGCGACGATACGGCCCCCGGTATGGTGGACCAGCAGACCACGATCTATGGCCATCATATGAACGACGGCTCGATGTTCAACATTATTTCGGACACAACCGACCAGGCAAAGTTCGATAGCATCGAGTATGTGTACTACATTACGCGCGACGGTACGTATAAACTCAAGCCGCTCGTGACCAAGATTGTCGAGGATACGTATAACAAAGCGCGCACACCGAGCTTCGATGGCGAAGACGGTCTAAAGAACTATCTTTCCGAAATGCTGGATGGAGCATCGGCGAAGGCCTATGATGCGAGTGATCGTGCGTCTTCGGCAACCAAGGCCGTAACGCTCATCACCTGCCGCTCCCTTTCCTTTAGCGATACGCGTGCCGTGATGGTGCTCACGCCGGTTGAAGAATAAATTGCCCGAGGGTGGCTAATTTGGGACGGGGATCTTTTAGTCGCTCTCATTCTGTTTGACAGAGAATCTGGCTGGTAATCGAAGGGTAGCTATAAGGAACCCCGCCCCAAGGCTACTCGACGACAATAAGGGGAAATGATGCTTGAGAATGGCAAGATGATGCCTTCGGTCGATGTCTGGCTGCGCGAGGCCAAGGCCGACGCCTCGGCACCGGCGTGCGGTATGTACCTGACGCATAACGGCGTGGTGCGCGCAACGCCCAAGTCTGAGGCCCGTGGTGTCAAGACCGATGGCGTGGCGCCGGGTCATAAAGTAAGCGGCATGGTGTTTGGCTACGACGCCGACAAGGTACGGTCTGCCATCGAAGCGACGCGTGCGATGCCTGGCATCGGCTATGTGCGCGTATGGCTGGCGAGCGGTGAGCTTGCCGTGGGCGATGACATCATGCTTGTACTTATTGGAGGGGATATCCGCCCGCATGTGGTCGATGCGCTGCAGTCGCTCGTCGGCACCATCAAGAACGAGTGCGTGAGCGAGGTCGAGCGCGAGGCGTAAGGCCTCGTCGGCAATCCGAGTCTGTCTATAGCGAAAGCCCGCCGGCAGTTCATGTAGATCTGCCAGCGGGCTTTGGTGTGTTGGGGCTGTTTTGTGCCGGCGCTCGCTACACGCGTGTGGCGTCCTTGGGGCTCATGGTCATGCTCTGGAAGCGATTTTCCATATACTCGTCATCGAAGTACTTTCCGTAGAACTGCGCAACGGGAATATCGCTGGCCGTGCCGTTGACACGCTGGTACCAGTAGTCGAGCGATTGCAGCGTCATGACGCCGTCGACCAGCATGATGATGGTAAAGATGACGGTGGCTGAGTAGCGACTCTTCCAGGGAATCATGTTAATGAGCTTGAGCAATCTGGGCAGCAGCAGCTTGATCCAGATGAGTCCGCCCAGACCCCACAGGCAGGCGAAGCCCGTGCAAGTGCGACCGCCCGTAAGCACGGCGAGCGGATCGGGCATGCCAAAGAGCTTCATATGCGAGTAGCTCCACGAGACCACACCGAACGAGGTCTGCATAAACCAGCCCACAAAGACCTCAAAGCTTGCGCCAAGCAGGGCGCTCACCAAAAAGATAATGATGGGGTTCTTTTTGTAGAAGCGGTTGAGCACCATGGTCATGAGTACGGCGCCAAATCCGTAGATGGGGCTGAAGGGGCCAAATAGCATGCCGGCGCGGTTCTGGTAGACGCCTGGATCGTCGACCGTCATGTGCCAGATGTCCTCCAGGATCAGGCCGAGCACGCAGCAGACAAAGAATACCCAGAACAGGTTGAAGTAGTTGAGCTTAATGTAGCCCTCGCCGGTCTCATCGCGGCCGAGCATGCCCTCGGCGGCGGCGTCGCGATCGAGCATCTCCTGCAGGCGGCGCTGCAGTTCGCGCTCCTGACGAAGCGTGGGGTCAACAGTGGCCGAAAGCGCGACGAGGATGCCGAGCTGGATGGCGGGGCGCAGCAAGAACGGCCCGATACCCTGGAGCATCACGTCGACCAAAAGCTCAATGACGGTAAGTGCGATAAGGATATAGGACAGGCGCGCGGCGTTGCGGCGCTGGTTCTTGATGAGGTCCAGGCCAAAGATGATCAAGATGACCGCGCTCGCCGCCGAGAGCATGATGCCGGCGACGATAAGGCCGACCGCGACGAGCGTGTTGTCGCCGAGCTTGGCGGCGGCGTTGCCGTTGATGAGCGCGGTGATGACCTGCCACATAAAAGCGCCGACCGAAGGGAGCGTGCCTACGCCGGACAGGATGCACAGGACGGCGTACACCTTAATGATGAGGGGAATCTTCTTGACCTCCGTGGCGCTGGGGACGCTGGGGTCGAGTTCGTTTCGATCCATACGGAACCTTTCTCGTTTTGTTGTAGGTTACAAGGATACGCCGCCGACCTGCTTAAAGACAGGACGAATGGCCCAATTGCAGCAATGTAAGCCCTAACGGTGGGCGAGACGCGTCGCGACGGAAACATACGGGACCGTTGGCCCCGAGGGCGGGTTGCCCGATAAAATGTTTGGCCGCAAAACGGATTATAAGCTCGGTGGGCTTTTAAAAACCGCTGTTCATGCGCGGGAGTGCTTGTCTTGCCGTGCGTATAATAGGGCAGGTAACGCCAAATAACGAGGCTCTGAGGGGATGCCATGTCTCAAGAAACCATCCGCGCGGCCGAGCGTGCTACAGGACGGGTGACGACCATGTCGACGTACGATCCGGACTCCGACCAGCTGCATGAGGAATGCGGCATCTTTGGTGTGTGGGCACCCGATCGCGACGTGGCTCGACTGACGTACTTTGGTCTGCGTGCGCTGCAGCATCGCGGCCAGGAATCGGCGGGAATCGCCGTGGGCGATGGCGGCACGGTTATGGTTCGCAAAGACCTGGGACTGCTCGATCGCGTGTTCTCCAACGCCGACCTGTCGACGCTCTCCGGCCAGTTGGCTGTGGGCCACGTGCGCTATGGTACCGCCGGCGCCAAGAGCTGGGAAGCCTCGCAGCCGCATCTTTCCACCATCAACAGCGTCATCATCGCGCTTGCGCACAACGGCACCCTGGTTAACACTGACGAGCTGCGCCGCCAGCTGATCGAGCTCGGCGTGCCGTTCCTCTCCAATTCGGATTCCGAGGTCGCGACCAAGCTCATTGGCTACTTTACCCAGCGTACGGGCCACCTGCGCGAGGGCATTCGCAAGACCATGGAGCTCGTGCGCGGCGGCTACGCCATGACGCTCATCAACGAGCAGGCACTCTACGCTTTCCGCGACCCACATGGCATTCGTCCGCTGGTGCTGGGCAAGCTCGTGGACGAGGGCCTGGACCAGGCCGACGCCGCATCCGTTTCGCAGCTACCGTCGCAAGACGACGCCGCGACGGTCGACGCTGCCGCTCATGTCACGCGCGCTGGCGGCTGGGTCGTTGCCTCCGAGACATGTGCACTCGATATCGTGGGCGCCGAGTATGTCCGTGATGTCCGTCCCGGCGAGATCTTGCGCATCAGTGCCGAGGGCCTGGTATCCGAGCAGGGTGTGCCCGCTGCCGAAGAGCCCGCTAACTGCATCTTTGAGCAGGTCTACTTTGCCCGCCCCGACTCCATCATGAACGGCAAGAGCGTCTACGCCTGCCGTTACGACATGGGTCGTCAGCTGGCACACGAGGAGCCCGTCGATGCCGACCTGGTCATCGGCGTGCCCGACTCCGGTCTGCCGCCTGCGGAGGGTTATTCGCGCGAGAGCGGCATTCCCTTTGGCGAGGGCCTCATCAAGAATCGCTATGTGGGCCGTACGTTTATCGAGCCCACGCAGGAGCTGCGTGCCATGGGCGTGCGCATGAAGCTCAACCCACTGCGCGACAATATCGAGGGCAAGCGCCTGGTCGTCATCGACGACTCCATCGTTCGCGGCACCACCATGGTGCAGCTCGTCAAGATGCTGCGCAACGCCGGCGCCAAGGAGATTCACATCCGCATCAACTCGCCCGAGGTCATCTGGCCGTGCTTCTACGGCATCGATACCGACGTGCAGTCGCAGCTCATCAGCGCTAACAAGACGGTCGATGAGATCTGCGAGTACATCGGCGCCGATTCGCTGGCCTTCCTTTCGGTCGAGGGCCTGCTGAAGGTCATGCCCAAGGGCGGCTACTGCGATGCGTGCTTTACCGGCCGTTATCCCGTGGCGATTCCCGAGAGCTTTGGCCGCGACAAGTTTATGGAGGGCTTTAAGCCCCGCAACCTGGATAAGCCGCTGCACTTTGGCGACGACGCCGTGGTCGAGAAATACGATGACCGCAGCTGGGAAGAGAAGCACGGCGAGGCCTAAAACCTGCCATTTAGGGACAGGTTTATTTTGGCAGGTTTTATCTGCTGTTTTGTTGATATGACGGCGCGCACCGCTGCGGTGTGCGCCGATATGAACGCAACTATGAGCACTGTTTGGCGTCTGTGTGTCAAACAGTAGTGGGAGAGGAAGGCTCAGATGAGCGACAGCAAGCATGTGACGTATGAGGATGCCGGCGTCGATACCGCCGAGGGCGGCCGCGCCGTCGACGCTATTAAGCAAATGGTTAAGGATACCAACCGTCCCGAGGTTATCGGTGGCATCGGTGGCTTTGGTGGCCTGTTCTCGGCCGCCGCACTTAAGGATATGGAAGACCCGATCCTGATCAGCGGCACCGACGGCGTGGGCACCAAGCTCGTCCTCGCCCAGATTATGGACCGTCACGAGACGGTGGGCCAGGACCTGGTTGCCATGTGCGTCAACGACATTTTGGCTTCGGGCGCCGAGCCGCTCTTCTTTTTGGACTATGTTGCCATCGGCCACATCGAGGCCGAGCACATGGCAAAGATCATCAAGGGCGTGGCAGACGGCTGCAAGCTCGCGGGCTGCGCGCTCGTGGGCGGCGAGATGGCCGAGCACCCGGGCGTCATGGCTCCCGCCGACTACGACCTCGCCGGCTTTACCGTGGGTGTCGTCGACCGTTCCAAGATGCTCGACCCCGCCAACGTCCGCCCCGGCGACGTGATTCTGGGCCTTCCCTCCACCGGCGTGCACTCCAACGGCTACTCGCTCGTGCGTAAGGTCATCGGCGTTGACGGCATCAAGCCGGGTACGCCCGAGGCCGCCGCTAAGGCCGAGGAGCTGAGCCGTCCGCTCGAGGAGCTCGGCGGCGCATCACTGGCAGACGCTCTGCTGGCCCCCACGCGCATCTACGTCAAGCCGATTCTTGAGCTGCTCCGCGGCGGCGCTCCGGTGCACGCCATCGCCCATATCACCGGCGGTGGCATCACCGAGAACCTTAACCGTGCGTTGGCCGACGACGTCGACGCCGTGGTCACCCGCAATGGCGCCGAGATGGGCTGGGACATTCCGCCCGTCATCGCCTATGTTTCGCACCAGGCCGAGCTTACGCCCAACGAGGCATGCAAGACCTTCAACATGGGCGTCGGCCTGTGCCTGATTGTCGCTCCCGAAGATGAGGCCGCGGTAACCGATGCCCTGGTCGCGCTGGGCGAGAAGCCGTTCCGCGTGGGCGAATGCGTCGAGGGCTCCGGTAAGGTCGTGTACTCCGATGAGCGCTAACGAGCAGACGGCTGCCGCCGAGGGCCTGGGTTTTGCGCCCTATACCCGTCCGACCGGCACCGATACCACCGAGCCGCTCAAGATCGGCGTGCTCATCAGCGGTTCGGGCACCAACCTACAGGCGTTGATCGACCTGATCGCCGCCGGCAAGCTCAATGCTTCGATCGAGCTCGTGGTGTCGAGCCGTCCTTCGGCCAAGGGCCTGCAGCGTGCAGAGCGTGCGGGTATCCAGACGCTGACGCTCTCCAAGGATGTCTACGCCGACCCTATCGCCGCCGACGAGATTATTGCGCACGAGCTTCTCGAGCGCGGCTGCGAGTATGTGGTCATGGCTGGCTACATGCGCATGGTGCATACGCCGCTGCTGGCGGCGTTCCCCAACCGCGTTGTCAATCTGCATCCGGCGCTGCTGCCGAGCTTTACCGGTGCGCATGCGATCGACGATGCCTTTACGCGCGGCGTCAAGGTGACCGGTGTGACTGTGCATTTTGCCAACGAGATCTACGACAACGGTCCCATCATCGCCCAGCGCGCGCTGGCTGTTGAGGAAGGTTGGGATGTCGACACGCTCGAGGAGCACATCCATGCGATCGAGCACGTGCTGTATCCCGAAGTCGTGCAGATGCTCGCTGACGGCCGCGTCCACGTGTTGGAGAGCGGCAAGGTGGCGATTGACCCGGCGCGCCATCGTGCGTAAAAGGATTCGCTTGGTTTTCCTTGCGACGTAAACTATCAAAAAGCTGATTGGGGCACATGGAATCGCATGTGCCCCAATCAGCTTAATATCTCTTTGATTTTGGGCTCTGGATAACGTGACGGGCACCATTCCCATTCCAAGAAATCCGATAGGGCCTCGTCCGCGTGTGGGTGGGGCCCTTTTGCGTGGCCTTTTATGTTTGCTATACTGCTAGCAAGTAGAGAGGAGCCGCTATGGGTGCAGCAACGGTGCAGCTCAACACACGAATCGATCCTATGCTCAAGGCTGGTGGCGATGCGGTCCTGACACGCAATGGATTGGGGCCGAGCGATGCCGTTCGTGCACTTTGGGCCTATCTTGTCGAGCATCAAGCGTTGCCGGGATTTATGGTGACGGATAAGCGCGAGGCACCCCGCGCGGAGAGCCTGGCTGAGCAGGGGTGTGGCCTAGCTTTTTCATCGCTGGGGCTAAGTGCTTCGGATTTTGCGCCAGTTGGATCATCTGCGGAAGACTGGGATGCCGTACGAGATGATATGTATGACACGATGATTGCCGATATTGAGGCGAATTGTCGATGATCGAGGCAAAGCGTCTCTTGGTAGATACGAACGTTTGGCTCGATTATTACCTGCAAGAGGGGGCGTTCGACGAAGCGAAGAGATTAGTTGAACTGGCCGAGGCGGAAAAGATTGATCTTCTGTACGCGCCCACGACGGCAAAGGATGTGTTCTATATCCTGCCTCGGCGTCTAGCCCGGCGGAATGCGAATGGGATTAACGTTTCGTTTGCCTCGGCGTCATGGGCCTGCATCGAGCACATGATGCAGGTGGCAACTGCCTCTCCGCTTTCGGTGGCAGAGTGCGAGATGGCGCGCATGCTTGGCAAGCGCATGCCGGATCTCGAAGACAACCTCATCATCGCTTCGGGCGAGACGGCAGATGTTGACTACGTGGTCACGAGCGACCGGCGCATGCTGGAGGCGATGCCCGAGGTGTGCTTGACGCCTGCCCGCGCACTCGAGATGATTGGGATCCTCGGCTAACCTTGCCTGTCTGGTTTCGCTATCATATGGGGCATTGTGAACCTCATGCAACTTTGGAGGACGGTATGGCGGATAACGCAGAGATGCTATTCGCGCCTGAGCTGGTGTTTTTTGATTGGGAGTGCGCGACGCCGGATGAGGTGTTTGCGCGGCTCGAGGGCGAGCTCGCTCCGCGCGGCTACATTGCGTCCGGTTGGCTCGATGCCGTCCGTACGCGCGAGGACATCTATCCCACGGGCCTCGCTATGCCGGCGGCCAATATTGCCATCCCGCATACCGATCCGGGGTTTGTGGCTAAGCCCTATATCGCGGTGATGAAGCCCTCCGCGCCCGTGACGTTCAATGCTATGGCGGGCATGGGTGCCCCCGTGCCGGCGCAGATCATCATCAATCTGGGTATTGCCGAGCCGGGCGGCCAGGTCGAGGCCCTGCAAGCGCTCATGAATATCTTTATGGATGCCGACGCCGCAGCCGACGTGCTCGGTCAGACTTCGTCCCAGGGCATGGTCGACGCCATCCGCCGCCACTTCTAGGGCCGGCATTTGGGGACTGTCCCTAACTGCCGGCAGAAAAGGAACGTCCCTAGCTGTCGGAGCTGTCCCCTTTGCACCAAAATGGTGCAGATTGACCTGTCTCCCATGCACCAGGTGTGCCGCGGGGCTGCGTTGTGACACAATGACGTTTGTTCGATTCGTGATGCGAAAGGCCAACTATGGCAAACAAGAAAAAGAACCCAGAGGCCGCACCGACGCCCGAGCAACGGTCCCGCGCTGCCTCCAGCTCTCGCAAGAAGCAGCGCAAGACCTATGTGTCCAAGACCGTCAAGATCGTCCTGGTGGTTATCGGCGTGCTGGCGATGCTGCTTTCCGTCTCGGCGATGGCGTGCTCCGGTTTGATGTCGCAGACCGAGAACAATAACTCGGGTTACAAACTGACCGGCGGTGTGGCTGCTACTATCAACGGCACCAACCTCACCGAGGACACCGTAACCAAGCAGATCATGAGCATGCGCACGTCTTACGGCTATACCAAGGACAAGGATTGGGCGCAGTACCTGGTCAATAACGACCTGACGCCCAAGAAGTACCGCAAACAGCTCATCGATTCCTATACGCAGCAGATTCTGCTCCAGCAGGCGCAGAAGGAGAACGGCGTGACGGTTTCGGACGAGGAAGTAGAGAAGGCTTGGAAGGACGCCTGCAAGAGCGCGGGCGGCGCCAAGACCTTTAAGGAGACCCTTAAGACCTACGGCTATACCGAGGACACCTACAAGGACTCGCTCAAGGAGAGCCTGGCGCAGCAGAAACTTAAGGATGCCGTTGCTCCCACCAGCAAGCCCAAGGACAGCGAGATTGTCGATTACATTAACGAGAACCTGTCTAACTACAACGATGCCCGCCGCTCGTCGAACATCCTGATCAAGGTTGATTCCGACGCTTCCGACGAGGACAAGGCCGCCGCCAAGGCCAAGGCGCAGGAGTGCCTGGATAAGATCAACTCCGGCGAGCTGAGCTTTGAGGATGCCGTGAAGCAGTATTCCGACGACACCGGTTCCAAGGAGAAGAAGGGTGACGTGGGCTGGGATAAGCTCACCACCTTTGTCGACAGCTACCAGACGGCGCTCGAGGGCCTTAACAAGGGCGATGTGAGCGACGTGGTCGAGTCGACGTATGGCTACCACATCATCAAGTGCACCGACTACTTCCATGTCGATGGCCAGGTCGATGACATCAATCAGGTGCCCAAGGCTATTAAGAAGTACGTTTCCAATGTGGTGAAGACCCAGGCATCGGGCACGGCATACAACGAGTGGCTGGAGAAGTACACGAAGGATGCCGACATTACCGTCAACCCCATGCCCAAGGACGTGCCCTATAACGTGAGCCTGAAGGGCGTCACCAAGAGCTCGACCGACGATTCGTCGACGACTGAGTAATCAAGGGGCGGTGCTCGTGCGAGTGCCGCCCACACTATTGAGGAGGATTTGCAGATGACCAACGAAGAGCTGCAGCAGGAAATGATTGCCGCCATGAAGGCCAAGGACAAGGTTCGCCTGTCTATCATTCGCCAGGTCAAGGCCGAGGTTAAGAACATCGAGGTCAACGAGCGCCGCGACGTGACCGAGGAAGACGTCAACAGCATGATCAAGCGTCTGATTAAGCAGACAAGCGAGACGTTGGAGATGTCCATCAAGGCCGGTACCGATCAAGATCGTACCGACAACCTGACCGAGCAGGTCAAGATTCTGGAGAGCCTGCTGCCCGCCCAGGTTTCGGGTGAGGAGCTCGAGGCGCTGATCGAGCAGGTCATCGCCGAGCTGGGCGCCACATCCAAGAAGCAGATGGGCCAGGTTATGGGGGCGCTCGGCAAGGCCACCGGCGGCAACTTCGATAAGCCGGCCGCGGCAAAGATCGTCGGCGGCAAACTCGTGTAATTTGTTACGCGGTTTTACCAAACCGCGTAACGGCTTGACGCTGCAAACCCGTACACGCGGCAATCTGACGTTCAATTTCAAGGGCGCGACCATGAGGTCTGCGCCCTTTCATTTCACGTCACCTTGCTCGCGTGTACGGGTTTTCGCTGACTTATGCTCAACAAGGGCGGTTGTATTATTTTCGGTTCTTGAGGGGTATGGCCGTCATGGTCGCGCCCCTTTTTGGTGGGCTGGGTACTCATTTAAGTCTGTCCCCAATGAGTGGGTTAAAGGTTGCGGGTTCTTTACGGGAATGTAGTGTGGGCTGCGGAAACGTGGTTCTTTCCGTAAAATAGAGCAATTCGTGTAAGCGCAGGGAAGGGATATTCATGGCAGACATGATCGAGATCAAGCATCTCAACAAGTACTTTGGCGACCTGCATGTGCTCAAAGATATCAACCTCACCGTCAAGCGCGGCGAGAAGCTCGTAATGATCGGGCCTTCCGGCTCGGGCAAGTCCACGCTCATCCGTTGCGTCGATTATCTGGAGGAGCCCACGTCGGGCGAGGTCATCATCGACGGTACGCCGCTCACCAAGAAGAATCATCTGGAGATGGCTCGCAAGTACAGCTCCATGGTGTTTCAGCAGTTCAACCTATATCCCAACATGACGGTGCTGGGCAACCTGACGCTCGCGCCCATCAAGCTGCAAAAGAAGAGTAAGGAGGAGGCGACCGAGATCGCCATCGCCGCGCTCAAGCGCGTCGGCATGGCGCATAAGGCCGGCGAGTATCCGCAGAACCTCTCGGGCGGTCAGCAGCAGCGCATCGCCATTGCCCGTGCCCTGTGCACCAAGCAGCCCATCATCCTGTTTGACGAGCCGACCTCGGCGCTCGACCCCGAGATGGTCCAGGAAGTCCTGGACGTTATGATTGAGCTCGCGCAGGAGGATATCACCATGATCTGCGTGACGCACGAGATGGGCTTTGCGCGCCAGGTGGCCGACCGCGTCATCTTTATGGAGGACGGCCGCATCCTAGAGGAGGGCACACCCGAGCACTTCTTCGATAACCCCGAGAACCCGCGCTGCCGCGAGTTTTTGTCCAAGATTCTGCACTAGGCGCGGTGATGGACATGACGGATATGACGAGGGCGGCCGTGTCGCGCCGCCACTTTTTGCAGCTGGCGGGCGCCGGTATGCTCGCGCTGACGGGGACCGCGCTTACCGGTTGCGACAACTCCACCGGCGGCGAGGGCTCCGACAAGGGGTCTAAGCTTGCGGCCATCAAGTCGCGTGGCCATCTGAATGCCGGCGTTAAGAAGGACGTTCCTGGCTACGGCTATTACGACACCGCCAAGGGCCGCTTTGAGGGCATGGAGGTCGATTTGTGCTACCAGATCGCCGCTGCCGTCTTTGGCGTGAGCTACAAGGAGGCCCGTGCCCAGGAGCTTGTCGAGTTTACCGACGTAACGCCCAAGACGCGCGGCCCACTGATCGATAACGGCCAGCTCGACGTGGTCGCGGCGACCTACACCATCACCGACGAGCGCAAGAAGAGCTGGGATTTCTCGACGCCGTACCGCACCGACTACGTGGGACTCATGGTCAAGAAGCGTTCGGGCTTTACCTCGATTGAGGACCTGGACGGCAAGGTCATTGGCGTGAGCCAGGGTGCCACCACGCAGGGCCTGATCGAGCAGATGATCAAGGACAACGGCTTTAGCTGCGAGCCCGAGTTTAGGGCCTTTAGCGGCTACCCCATCATTAAGAGTTCGCTCGATGCCGGCAATATCGACGTCTTTGCCATGGACCGCTCCACGCTGGCCGGTTACATGAACGAGACCGTCGAGCTGCTGCAACCCGAGGTCAAGTTTGGCGAGCAGGGCTACGGCGTGGCGACCAAGAAGGGCTGTGATCTTTCGGCCGTGGTCGATCAGGTGATATGCGATCGCCTGGCCGACGGCTGGCTCGACCAAGAGGTTAAGACCTGGGGTCTTGTATAGGCGCATCGTCCAAGGAAGGAATCAAATGCTCGAAGGATTGTTTGACGCCGACCGCTGGTCGACGACATTCCAAAACATGGGGCCCTTCTGGGAGGGCTTTGGCGTGACGCTGCAGGTGGTCGTTGCCGGTCTGCTGCTGTCGCTGGTGCTGGGCACGCTGCTGGGCGTGTTCTCTACCACTCGTTCTCGCGTTCTGCGCGCCATAAGCCGCGTGTACGTGGAGTTTTACCAGAACACCCCGCTGCCCGTGCAGGTGCTCTTTATGTACATGGCCGGTCCGCAGTTTTTGCAGGCCATAACCGGTGCCGACCAGCCGGTGCGTATCGCGCCGTTTGTGCTGGGCTTCTTGGGCGTGGGCCTGTATCACGCTGCCTACATTTCGGAGGTCATCCGTACCGGTATCGAGGCCGTTCCGCGTGGCCAGATGGAGGCGGCCCAGAGCCAGGGCTTCACCCGTGCGCAGGCATACTGCTACATCGTGCTGCCCCAGACGTTCAAGATCATTCTGCCGCCGCTGTGTAACCAGGCACTCAACCTGGTCAAAAACACGTCGGTGCTAGCGCTTGTGGCCGGCGGCGACCTTATGTACCGTTCCGACAACTTTGTGAGTCTGTACGGTTACCTGCAGGGATACATCGTCTGCTGCCTTATGTATTTCATCATCTGCTTTCCGCTCGCCATGCTGGTGCAGTGGCTCGAGCGCCGCTCCAAGGAGCGCCCGCGCGGCATGAGCCTGGCCGAGCTGGGGCTCGACAACGTAGAGGAGGCCTAGCGCATGGAAATCTTCAACGCGACCAACCTGCTCTACATTTGGGGCGGCTTTGTTAAGACGATCGAGATCTCGGCGCTGTCGATCTTTTTCTCGCTCATCTTTGGCACGGTGCTGGCGCTCGTTAAAAGCTACGCGCCCCGTCCATTCCGTATTTTGGTGAGCGCCTATATCGAGCTGTTCCGCTGCACGCCAAACTTGCTGTGGATCCTGTTTATCTACTTTACGGTGCAGGGTTTGGACATTGTGATTTCGACCATCGCCTTTACGCTGTTTACCAGCGCCGTTATGGCCGAGATTGTGCGCGGCGGCCTCAACTCGATTCCGCGCGGCCAGTTTGAGGCGGCGCAGAGCCAGGGCTTTGGCTTCTTTGCCACCATGCGCTACATCATTCTGCCGCAGACGTTTAAGACGATCATTCCGGCGCTGTTTAGCCAGTGCACGACCGTCATCAAGGACAGCTCGTATCTTTCGGGCATTAACGTGGCCGAGCTCATGTACACGGCAAACGTCGTGATGGCCCACGCGATCGACCTGTCGCAGGTGCTTATGCTCTACGGCCTGGTGTTTGCGATGTACTTTGTGCTCAACTTTGGTATCTCGCTGCTGGTGAGGGCATATCAACGTCGCATTGTGGCCGCATAGTCCTGCTTCCCCAAGCACGGCACCTTGCCCCTCAATCGTCGCTTGCGTACATTTAGTACGCGGCGCTCCTCTTTCGGGGCAATCTGCCGCACTTGGGAAACCAGGACGAAGGTGGGGGCAAAATGAATGTGACAAAGGGACTGTCCCTTTGTCACATAGAGAAAGGAATCGCGATGAGCGATCTGGAGAACAAGAAGAATCCTGTGGTCATTACCATCGCGCGCGACTTTGGCGCCGAGGGCCACGAGATTGGCCGCATGCTTGCCAACGAGTTGGGAATTCCGCTGTACGACAACGAGCTGCTGGTGCGTGCGTCGATGCGCGCGGGTGAGTCGCTCGATAAGATGGCCGCCTATGACGAGCGTCTGGCCGTGGAGAACATGGCGTTTCTGCCCGACCGCTACGATGCGCGTTCGTACTCGGACAAGTTGTTCCAAAAGATGAGCCAGGTGATTTTGGACCTGGGCGAGACCGAGAGCTGCATTATCGAGGGTCGCCTGTCCGATTACCTGCTGCGTAACAACCCTAATCACATTGCCGTGTTGGTGACCGCACCCTTTGAGGACCGCGTCGAGATCGTGCGCAAGAAGCGTGGGCTCAACAAAAAGAAGGGCGCCAAGCTGGTCAAGCAGCAGCAGAAGGCACGCGAGGCGTTCTATAAGCGCTACAGCGCCGGAAAGTGGAAAATGACGAGCGGCAAGGATATCGTCGTCAACCGCGCCAAGCTGGGCCGCGAGGGCTGCAAAGACGTCATAGCCGCTGCCTACCGCTACAAGGTGGCGCAGCTCGAAGGCTAGCCGACCAAAAGCCATCACAAAGGTGCCCGTTCCCTTTATGGTGATCGGGCGGCCGGCATAGAAAAAGTCCCCGCCGGGCGTGTGCCCGACGGGGACTTTGCCGTTTGGTGGTTAGCGCTGCAGGTGATTACTCACCCAGCAGGCTCTTGGTGATGGAAGCGGCGGCCTTCTTGCCGGCGCCCATCGCCAGAATGACCGTAGCGGCACCGGTAACGATGTCGCCGCCGGCCCAGATGCGGGGATCGGTGGTCTGGCCGGTCTCCTCGTCGGCGACGATGTAGCCCCACTTGTTGAGCTCCATCTTGCCGCCGATCTTGGCAGCGAAGGGGTTGGCGTTGGTACCGATAGCCGAGATCGCGACGTCGCAGGGGATCTCCTCGATGGCGCCCTCGATGGGCACCGGGCGACGACGGCCGGACTCGTCGGGCTCGCCGAGCTCCATCTTCTGGACCTTGACGGCGCACACGGAGCCGTCCTCGCCAGCGACAAACTCGAGCGGGGAGACGAGCGGCAGAACCTCGACGCCCTCGGCCTTAGCATGGTGCAGCTCAGCGCGACGGCAGGGCATCTCGTCCTCGGTACGACGGTAGGCGATGATGGCGTGCTCGGCGCCCAGGCGCTTGGCGGTACGGACAGCGTCCATAGCCACGTTGCCGCCGCCAAAGACGACGACGTTCTTGCCGTGCTTGGTGGGGGTGTCGTACTCGGGGAACTTGTTGGCCTTCATCAGGTTCACGCGGGTGAGGTACTCGTTAGCGAAGAAGACGTTGGGCAGGTTCTCGCCGGGGACGTTGAGGAACTTGGGCAGGCCAGCGCCGGTCGCCACGTAGATGGCGTCGAAGCCCTGCTCGAACAGCTCATCGGCCGTGGCCATGTTGCCCACGACGGAGTTGTACTCAAACTTGACGCCCATGTCCTCAAGGCCGTCAATCTCGCGCTTGACGACCGCCTTGGGCAGACGGAACTCGGGGATGCCGTAGACCAGCACGCCGCCGCCGGTGAAGAAGGCCTCAAAGACGGTGACGTCAAAGCCGTTACGGGCGAGCTCGCCAGCGCAGGTGATGCCGGACGGGCCGGAGCCGACGACGGCGACCTTCTTGCCGTTCTTGGGAGCCATCTTGGGCGTGGAGGCGAGCTCGGGGCGGTCACCCAGGAAGCGCTCGAGCTGGCCGATGGCCACGGGCTCGGACTTCTTACCACGGATGCACTTGCCCTCGCACTGGTTCTCCTGCGGGCAGACGCGACCGCAGATGGCGGGAAGCATGGAGTCCTCGCGGATGGTATCGAGGGCGCCGCCAAAATCTTTCTCGCGGATCTGCTCGATAAAGCGGGGGATGTTGATGTTGACGGGGCAACCCTCAACACAGAACGGCTTCTTGCAGTTGAGGCAGCGCTCGGCCTCGGCCAGCGCCATCTCCTCGGTGAAGCCCTTGTCGACGGGGCGGAAGTCGCAGGCGCGCTCGGCGGCCGGCTCCTCGTTATCGGGGGTGCGGGGCGACTTCATATCGGCAACGAAACGACCGTTAACTAGTGGCATGCGCAGCTCTTTTCCTCATAGGCCTTGAGGGACTCGCCCTCTTCGGAACGGTAAGCGGCCTGGCGGGCACGAAGGTCATCCCAGTCGACCAGGGTGGCATCGAAGTCGGGGCCGTCGACGCAAGCAAACTTGGTCACGCCGCCCACCTCGACGCGGCAGCAGCCGCACATACCGGTGCCGTCAACCATGATGGGGTTGAGCGACGCGGTGATGGGGGTGTCGTACTTCTGGGCGGTGAGGGTCGAGAACTTCATCATCGGAACGGGGCCGACGCAGAAGACCTGGCTCACGGCCTTGTCCTGCAGCAGGCGCTCCAGCGGAGCGGTGACAACGCCCTGCTCGCCGTAGGAACCGTCGTCGGTGGTGATGTGGATGTGGTCCTCGTCGAGGAGCTCGCGGAACTGGTCCTCCATGAGCAGGAGGTCCTTGGTGCGAGCGCCCATGATGGCGTGCACCTCGTGGCCGGTCTCGACCAGGTGCTTGGCGACCGGGAAGGCAATTGCCAGGCCGACGCCGCCGCCAATGACGGCGCAGGGGCCCTCGGCCATCTCGGTGGGAACGCCCAGCGGGCCCACGACGTCGCGCAGCGACTCGCCGGCCTCGTAGGTGGAAAGCATCTCGGTGGTCTTGCCGATCACCATGAAGATGAACTCGACCCAGCCCTCGTCACCGTTCCAGCCGGCCAGGGTAAACGGGACACGCTCGCCCGTCTCGTTGGCGCGAACCATGAGGAACTGTCCAGCGTGCGCATGCTTGGCGATTGCAGGCGCCTCGATGCGGAACTTGAACACCTTCTCCGAGAACTGCGTCTTCTCCAGGATCTTATACATAGAACCCCTCTCTTGTTAGGGCAACCGAACCGTGCCTCCACGGAAATGGACGGCAGCCCGAATAAAACCGTACGCGCACAGGCGTTGTGCAGACATACGGTGTAAATTATACCCTCATGGACATGTTGCTTACGTGTATCTTTGGCAGGCGGGAAAAGTGATCTAGCACAAAGAGACAGGTTTATTTTGGCGGGTTTTATCAGATAAAACGACAAAAGGGGCCGGCCTTGCACATCGGTGAGGCCGGCCCCTTTTGGGGTGTTGGGTATGTATGGCGGCACAGGGTTTATTGCGATGCGGCCGCTGCGGCGTTTTCGCATATAAAACCTGCCAAAATAAACGTCCCTTTTTGGTAGGTTTTAGTGCTTGCCGTTGGCAGAGGCGGAGCCGTTGACGTGGTCGCGGGCATAGATTACGCCGTGCACAATCGCCAGGCCGGCGGCGTCGGCGGCGCGGGCGCAGGTGTCCTGGAAGTCCTCGGCCTCGCGGGCGCGCAGCTGCTTGAGCACGTAGTCGGCGACAGCCATCTTGCCGGGAGGGTTGCCGATGCCGGTGCGGATGCGACTAAAGTCGCGGCTGCCCATCTTGTCGATGATGGAACGCAGGCCGTTGTGGCCGGCGTGGCCGCCGCCCACCTTGACGCGCACGTCGCCGGCCGGAATGTCGAGCTCATCGTGGATTACGAGCAGCTCCTCGGCCTTGATTTTGTACTCGCGGCAAAGCTTGGAGATGGGGCCGCCCGAGGTGTTCATGTACGACTGCGGCTTGACCAGCACAATCTGGCGCTTGCCGCCCTCTTCCTCTGGATCGTTGATGTTGATGAGCGCGACCTCGGCGCCGGCCTGGTTTTTCCAGTACGTGACGCCGGCCTGACGCGCCAGCTCGTCGATCGCCTTAAAGCCTGCGTTGTGGCGGGTCTCGGCATACTCATCGCCAGGGTTGCCAAGTCCGGCAACCATGCGAATCTTAAGCGGCTGTGCAGCTGCCATGTGCTTCCTTTCATCGATTTGTCGCCTGCTATGGTGAGCGACCCCGTCGCTGCTGTCAAATGGAGGGTGATTGAGGCTGCATGAGGGCGTTTGGACAGTCGTCAGAAGCCGGGATGGACAGTTAGTTCAGATTTGTATAAACCAAGAGATCTTTGACTGCCAAAATCGGGGCCACGGAATTGTCACGGCGCTTTGGGGAGCACAATTTGCGCTATTTCAGATCTTTTGAGTCTTCAAATGAGGTGATTGGCGCCGGGATGGCGGCAAACTACCTCGACATGAGCCGTCTGTTTATACAAATCTGAACTAACTGTCCAGCCATGCTCGGTAACACTGGGTAAAAGTCTTTTAGACCGGCGCGAGGCCGATTCCGGCCCGCAGGGTGTTGAGCCAGGCGGCCTGACGCTTGCGATAACCCTTGATGCGGTAGCGGAATCGAACTCCCGCAAGTCGATGCATCGTCTGGGCGAAGGCTTCGAGTGCAACAAGGTCCTTCATTTGGTCACGGTTGATAACCAGGACGTGGATACCCATGGCCTTAAGGCCATTGTTGCGATTGCCATCGTGGATGCGAGCGTTTTGAAGCTCATGTCCAATTCCGTTGTATTCGTTGTCGACTCCGGCGGCTGGGCAATATAAGTCGCAGATGGCGTAGGGGATACCCGAGGACATGTTGACCGCAAGGGTGTCGAAATCGACTCGATAGTTGAGCAGCAGGCCTCCCATGGGCAGGCTGCAACACCCGAATCCGCCAAAGCGCATGGGTGCGCCCAGGACAGCGAACATCAATGATTCCGCTGGGGATGCGGATCCGGCCCGGGCAAGTTTGATAGCTGTGCGAAACGAGGCGTAGGAACTACTTTTGGCAAACCGTGCGACTGCCTCGAGCTCTTCGATGGTTGTGGCGGGCTCGCATTTGTAGTGTGCCTGTTCGTAGCGGGTTTCGGCTTGCTTTTCGGGTGTCGGTTGATCGCCCTGGCAATCGAGATCGTCCATCGTTTCGAAGCTGTTGGCCTCGGGCCACGTGTCGTCGTAGGCGATGGGGTAAGTTGCTTCGGGCGGAAGTGAGTAGGTTCCGAGCAGTTCCATGAGAAGCATCAAGGTTTTGGCAACCGATTCATTTTTGGAACAAAGCATGGCCGTCATGGCGGGAGACGTTGCGTAGATGTCGGCTTCGATGTGCATGATCGCGCCCTGGGGGAGAGGGGCGGTGATGGTGTGCTGGAGGAGCCGTCCGTCGGGTCGTCTGTTGCTGCCGCTCGCAACAAAGAGGTCTAGACGCTCGGAGTCGTCTTCGCTCCAGGCGTCAAGTATTGCAAGGGCCGCAAAGTCTATGGCGTCCTTGTTGGGAACGCAACCTACGAGGGCTTGTGTCTGTTGCTCGTCATCGATGGCGTCCCAGGGAAGGGCGGAGTACGCCCGTCGAGCGCGGCGAATTGCGCGGAGGGCGGAGAGGTGTGAAATTACGGTTGTCATAGCTATAAGGTACTAAGCCGTTGGCGAAATGATATGGCCGTGCCGTTCTTTTCGCTCAAAGGGGCGTCGCGCGCCGCGGGCGGTAACGACATCATACGGAATGCCTTGGAAAAGTGGAGAATGGAGTGATGGGTTGGCCTTGGAGGCATCTACTGAGATGGGTGCTGGACAGTTAGTTCAGATTTGTACAAGGTGACCGGGGTGTATTGCCGTTGTTGAAGGACTCGGTGGGCAAAATGGGGCCAATGGCATGGTGAAGAGATCCATAGGTGGAGGAATCGAGTGGAATTATGCCGGCAAGAGAGCTTTCGACGCATTAAATGGCCCAAACGAATGCCACATTAATACAAATCTGAACTAACTGTCCAAGACGGGTTATCGAGGGGCAGAAAAAAGGGTCGGAAGCGAGCCTCCGACCCTTCAAAAACACCAAAGATGATGCGATGCGCGCTGGATTACAGCGCGAAGTCGCCGCCGACGAGCGTGGAGACGGGCTCCTCGTGGTAAACGGCAGAGATGGCCTCGGCGAACTCCTCGGCGACCGAGATGGTCTTGATCTTGCCGCCAACCTCGACGGGGATGGCATCGGTGACGAGGCACTCGACGATGGGGGCGTCGTTCAGGCGCTCGATGGCCGGGCCCGAGAAGATGCCGTGGGTGGCGCACACGTAGATGTCGCCGGCACCCATGGCCTTGAGCTCCTTGACGTTGGCGCACAGGGTGCCAGCGGTGTCGATCATGTCGTCATTGATGATGCAGGTCTTGCCCTTGATGTCACCGATGATGCCCATGACCTCGGCGGCGTTGTGGCGCGGACGGCCCTTGTGGGCGATGGCGAGGCTGCAGCCGAGCATGTCGGACAGCTTTTTGGCGGCCTTGGCGCGGCCCACATCGGGGGAGACGACAACCAGGTTGTCGGTGTCGAAGTGCATGTCGTTGTAGTACTGGCCAAACAGCGGCAGTGCAGACAGGTGGTTAACCGGGATATCGAAGAAACCCTGAATCTGGCCCTGATGCAGGTCGAGGGTGATGATGCGGTTGACGCCAGCGCGCTCGAGCAGGTTGGCGACGAGGCGGGCGGTGATGGGCTCGCGCGGGCCGGCCTTGCGGTCCTGGCGGGCATAGCCGTAGTGGGTGATGACGGCGGTGATGGAGCGGGCGGATGCGCGCTTGGCAGCGTCGGTGGCGATGAGCAGCTCCATGAGCATGTCGTTGACGTTGCCGCCGGCCACGGACTGAATCAGGAAGACGTCGGCGCCGCGGACGGTCTCGTCGTAGCGGGCGTAAATCTCACCGTTGGCGAACTGCTTTAGCGTAAGGCCCGAAAGCTCGACCCCAAGGTACTCAGCGATCTTCTGAGCGAGGGGACGGTTGGAGGAACCGGAATACACGCGGATGGACTTGCGCATATTCTCCGACTTCTCGGGATCATTAATCGGCATTACCCTTCTCCTTTATATATCGAATGCCATATAGATGCCTTGTTGCATTGTAACCGCGCGGCGGGGTTTATCGGGTCTTGATAACGTCTTTACCGTCAACGGACACGAACCGACCACTCATCCGGTCGCGCAGGTCAGCATAGAAAAAGGAGCCATCCCCATGGGAACAGCTCCTTAGATGTTTGGTAAAACGTTATACCTCGTCGTCCTCGTGCAGACGGCGGCGATAATCGGCGGCCCAGCCCTCAATATTTAGCTGACGGGCGCGGCCCAGGCCGAGTGCGTCAGCCGGGACCGGCTCGGTGATGACGGAGCCGGCGGCCACGAGCGCGCCGTCGCCGATCTGGGCGGGCGCGACCATCATGGTATCGGAACCGATGAAGGCATCCTTGCCGATGACGGTCTTGTGCTTGTGCACGCCGTCGTAGTTGCAGGTGATGGAGCCCGCGCCCACGTTGACGCCGGAACCCATGGTGGTGTCGCCGATGTAGGACAGGTGCGGTACCTTGGAGCCCTCGCCGATCGTGGACTTCTTGATCTCCACGTGTGTGCCGGCCTTGGAGCCATCGAGCATGTGGGTGCCCGGGCGCAGGTAGGCGCGCGGGCCGCAGTCGACGCCGTTCTCGATGACAGCCTCGATGGCGATGGTCTCATCGATGGTGCAGCCGCTGCCAACGGTGGTGTCGGTGAGGCGGCTGTTGGGGCCGAGCTGGCACTCCTCGCCCACGGTGACGTGGCCGATCAGGTGCGTCTGCGGCCACACGACGGTGTCGCGGCCGATGACGGCGTCGGGGCCGATCCAGGCCTGCGTGGGGTCGATGAAGGTAACGCCCTCGGCCATCCAGTGCTCGTTGATGCGGTCGCGCGCGATAGCGGTGAGTTGCGCGAGCTGGATGCGGCTGTTGACGCCCAGGCCGTCGCGGTAGTCGTCGCAGTGGAAGATGGAGACTGCCTGGCCGTGGCCCTTGAGAATCTCGAGCATGTCGGGCAGGTAGTACTCGGACTGCGCGTTGTCGTTGCCGATCTCGCTGATGTGGGCGGCGAGCTGCGCGCCGTCGAAGGCGTAGCAGCCGGCGTTGCACTCGAGCAGCGTGGCGGCCTGCTCGGGCGTGCAGTCCTTCTGCTCGATGATGCGCTCGATCTGGCCGTCGGCGCCCAGCTTGATGCGGCCGTAGCCAAAGGGATCGGGCGGGGTCATGGTCATGACGGTGCAGGCGAGCTCGCCGCCGGCGACGGTCTTCGCGAACTTGGCGACGGTGTCGGCGGTGATGAGCGGCAGGTCGCCGTTGAGCACGACGACGGGGCCTTGCATGATGCCGCATGCCTCGAGCGCGACCTTTACGGCGTGGCCGGTGCCCAGGCGCTCGGTCTGTTCGACGCACTCGACCTTGGTGGCGCTGTTGGCGTAGGCGCCGTCGATAAGGGCGCGCATCTCGTCGGCGTGGCTGCCGATGACGACCACGACGCGGCTGCAGCCGGCCTTGATGGTGGCGTCGACGATCCACTGGACCATGGGCTTGCCCAGGATCTTGTGCGAAACCTTGCAGTGGTTCGACTTCATGCGGGTGCCCTCGCCGGCGGCGAGGATAATTGCGGTTGCGTCCATGTGATCTCCTGTTACGTTATAGAGACGTGAGTTTGGAAACGATACACGGCGCAATATGATACCGCAGGCATATGATGAGCGCGTAACGATTGGCGCATGGCGGCCGATGTCGGTGCCACCGGCGTGATGTTTGCGCTGGTTGTGCATGGCGGCGGCACTGCGGCGTTGGCGTTTGAGCGAGGGGATGGGGGTGTCCGTGGATATCATGCGAGAGGAGTCGGGCAACGAGCCCGTCGCGGCATTCTCGATGTCGCATCCGGCGGTGCCGGCGCTCTACATGGTGCTGACGCTGGGGCTCACCATATTCTCGATGCAACCGGTGCTGCTTGCGCTGTCGCTTGCGGGCGGGCTGGCGTATGGGTTTGCGACGCGCGGCGTCGCACGCACGTTGGGGGCGCTTCGCTGGCAGCTGCCGGTGATTTTGATTATCGCGGTGCTCAACCCGTTATTTAGCGCTTCGGGCTCGACGGAACTGTTCCGTATTGGCATGCGCGCGGTGTATCTGGAGAGCATGGTATACGGCCTGTGCATGGGCGGGCTGTTTGTGGCGAGCGTGCTGTGGTTTGAGGCCGCGGCATCGATGCTTAGCTACGACAAGGTGCTTGCGCTTTTGGGTAATGCCGCGCCGGTGATCGCGCTCATGATCTCGATGTGTATGCGGCTTATCCCGCAGTTTTTGCGTCGCGGTCGCACGGTGCTGGCGGTGCAGGATGCGATTGATGTGCCGGGCCGCGCGCCGGCCGACCCCGTGCGTTCGCGCCTACGGGCATCGAGCGTGTTGATGGGCTGGGGCATGGAAGATTCGCTGGAGCGTGCGGACGCCATGCGCTCCCGTGGGTGGGGCGCCGCGGCGCGTCGCACGACGTACGTGCGGTATCGGCTGGCGCGCGGCGACGTTGCCGCGCTGGTTGGGCTTGCGCTGTTTGGCGTGGCCACGGCGGCAGTGGCGTGGACCGCGACGATGCAGTATTCGTTTTACCCGCAGCTTTCGGTGCCAGCGCCGTGGCCTGGCTATGTTGTATACGCGACCTGGATGGCGCTGCCCTGCGTGGTGCATGCGATTGACGAGAAGAGGTTTGGCTGATGGCTCGGTTGGACGGGAGCATCATGGCGGACGCGGTGTGCGGCTCGGATATACCGGCGATTGAAGTGCGGGGCCTGCGCTTTGCCTACCCCGGGGCCGAAGTGCCGGTGTTCGAGGAGCTCGATTGGCGTGTTCCCCAAGGGACGTTTGCGTTGCTTGTCGGTGGTACCGGGTCGGGCAAGTCGACATTACTCTCGTTGCTCAAGCCCGAGATTTCGCCGGCGGGCGAATGCTCCGGCGAGCTGCGCATGCTGGGCGAAAGCGTTGCCGACATGGACGTTCGCGCGTCCGCGGAGCGCGTGGGCTATGTGTTTCAGGACCCCGAGAACCAGATTGTGTGCGAAACCGTGTGGCACGAGATGGCGTTTGGCCTGGAAAACTTAGGCATGTCACGCGACGAGATGCGTCGTCGCGTGGCCGAGACCAGTTATTTCTTTGGGGTGGAGGATTGGCTCCACCGCGATACCGATACGCTTTCGGGCGGACGCAAGCAGCTGCTGTCGCTGGCAGCCGTGCTGGCGTTGCGCCCTCGCGTGCTGCTGCTCGACGAGCCCACGTCCCAACTGGATCCCGTTGCCGAGAAAAATTTTCTGCATGCGCTGTTTCGCGTGAATCGCGAGCTGGGCTGCACGGTTGTTGTGGCAACGCACCAGCCGCGCCCGATGCTCGAATACGCGACGTGCGCGTATCGGATTGAGGGCGGGCGCGTATGCGAGGTCGCTGACATCGCCTCCTTGGGGCATCGCGAAGAGCTGTTTTCTGGCGAGGTGCCAGGGTGGGGTGGCTCGCGGCGTGCAAAAAACGGAGTTTTCAGCAGCGCCAGTGGCCGGCCGGGCTATTTGGACCCGCGCGTGGGCGCTCCGGGCGCAAAAAAAAGACCGAAATCGGACAAATCGGCTGAATTTGAGGCGCAAATCCTGTCGCAAGACGACTCGGGGGCGCCGTCGTGCGCCGGTGGATGCCGAATACTCCCAAAAATGCACGCTGGGTCGGCTACCACCCTGGCAGGGGGCTGGTTTCGCTACGATCGAGCGTCCGGCTGGGTGCTGCGCGGGCTCGATGCGTCGTTTTCGGCAGGCGCGGTGCATGCTGTTGTGGGCGGTAACGGCTGCGGTAAGTCGACAATGCTTTCGGTGCTGGCCAAGACGGTCAAGTTGCAGCGTGGGCATATGGAGCGCGGGGCGGCCTCGGCGGCACTGCTGCCTCAGAATCCCAAGGCGCTGCTGGTTGCCGAGACGGTGCGCGAGGAGCTGATGGAATGGGCTTCGACCTGCGGATATGACGAGGCTATGGCGCGAGAGCGCGCGACGAGTCTGGGATTGTCCGGCTTGGATGGGCGCCATCCGTACGATCTTTCGGGCGGGCAGCGCCAGCTGCTTGCGTTGGCAAAGCTGCTGTTGATCGGCCCCGAGCTGCTATTGCTCGATGAGCCCACCAAGGGTCTGGACCTGGCCAGCCGTCGCATCATCGCCCGCGCCCTGCGCGACCATGCGGAGGCCGGCGGTACCGTCATCATGGCAACGCACGATCTGGGTTTTGCCGAGCAGGTTGCCGATGACATTGCCATGATGTTCGACGGTGAGATTGCCTGCATGGAGCCGCCCGCCGACTTTTTTGCCGACAATGTGTTTTATAGGGCGTGATGGGATGGCGAATTATCGCGTCTTGCGCCTACTCGCAAAACTGGAGATCCCACTGCTGCTGGCGGTGCCAGCGGTAATGGCCGCGGCGTTGCTGGCAGGCGTTGAGCAGGCGGCGCTTGCCATGCTTGTCGTGGTGGCGCTGGTGCTCGCGCTGTTCTTTGCGGGCTACGAGGCGTCGCGACCGGGCCTGCGCCAGATTATGCCCACGCTGGTTCTGGCGGCGTTGGCCGCGGCGGGGCGTATCTTGTTTGGCCCCATTCCCGACTTTAAACCCGTGAGCGCCATCGCCATTATCGCCGGGGCGACGCTCGGTCGTCGTAACGGCTTTATGGTTGGCGCGCTGGCGGCGCTGACCAGCAATTTCTTTTTTGGGCAGGGCATGTGGACACCGTGGCAGATGTATGCCTGGGGTCTGGTCGGCTATGTTGGCGGTGCGCTGGCGTATGCGGGTGCGTTCGACCGCGCCGACGGCACCGTGCGCATGCCAGCGCTGATGGCGTACGGCTTTGCGTCGGGCCTGCTCTATGGCGCCGTGATTAACGCCTACGACATCATCGGTTTTGTGCAACCGCTCACGTGGGCGGGCGCCGTGGCGCGTCTTGCCACGGCGGTACCGTTCGATATCACACACGGCCTTGCGACCTGCTTGTTCTTGGCCGCTCTCTACAAACCTTGGTGTCGTCGCATTAACCGTGTCGTCGTGAAATACGGGCTGTAGTGGCGGTTGCGCCGGGGCGAGAATCAATACTGTTGAAGTGACATTTTAAAACTATGCCGGTTTACGGGGCTAGATTGGCCCAGGCAGACCATACCGGCTTTTTCCGAAAATAGACGATCCGTCTACCTGCGGTTTTATTTTGCTTGAATTGCGTTTGGTTGGGGATTTGCGATTCAGCCCCGTAAACCGGCATAGTTTTGGAATGGCCGGCTGATATGACGGGCGTCGTGGCCCTCAGAGAGCCAAATCGATCCGTTTTCTTCCGCCCCCAGACGTCCCCAGGGAATCAGTTGACGGCGCTTGCCACGAAACTAGCCCATCTACTACGTTTAGCTTGATACCCTCGACCATGACCGCGTTTTATGAAAAACCTCAGGCTTTCTACCTGCGGTTTTCTTTTTTCGTTGTTCGCCGTGGTTGAGGGTAGTGGCTTAAACGTAGTAGATGGGGCAGTTTCGTGGCGGGTGTGCCGCGTGGATTCCCTCGCGAGGTGAACATGATCCGTTTTGCTTCGTCCCCGAGGGGTCGGCTGGTGCTAGAGCTCTAGGGTGAGGGTGACGGGGCAGTGGTCGCTGCCAAAGATGTCGCCGCGGATGCCGGTGTCGCGCACGTTGCCGGCGATGGCGTCGCTCACCAGGAAGTAATCGATGCGCCAGCCCGCGTTGTTCTTGCGGGCATTAAAGCGGTAGCTCCACCAGCTGTAGACGCCCTCGACGTCGGGATTTGCCGCGCGCCAGGTATCGGTAAACCCGGCGTCGAGTAGCTCGGTAAACTTACCGCGCTCCTCGTCCGAAAAGCCTGCGTTGCCGCGGTTGGACTTGGGGTTCTTAAGGTCGATCTCCTCGTGCGCGACGTTAAAGTCGCCGCAGGTCACCACGGGCTTGCCGGTCTCGCGCTCGAGTCCCGCCAAAAAGCCGCGATAGGCATCGTCCCAGGCCATGCGCACATCGATGCGCGCGAGCTCATTTTGGGCGTTGGGCGTATAGACGTCCACAAACCAAAACTTGTCGAACTCGAGCGCGCAGACGCGGCCCTCGGTCGCGGCCTGCGCCACGAGCTCGGCTGCCGCGCCCTCGCCGGCGTAAGGCAGCAGCGCATCGGCGCGCAGCACGCGCAGCGGTTCCTGGCGGCTAAAGACCGCAGTGCCCGAATAGCCTTTACGCTCGGCGTAGCTCCAGGTTTGGTGATAACCGGGCAGGTCGATATCGGCCTGGCCCTCCTGCAGCTTGGTCTCTTGCAGCGCCAGGATATCGACATTGAGCTCCTGTGCGATCTGGATAAAGCTCGGGTCCTTTTTGAGCACGGCGCGCAGACCGTTGACGTTCCACGAGGCGAAAGTGTAAGTCTGAGGCATGGTGTCCTTTCGACGGGGTTTGCAGGCTTAAGATTAGCGCAAAAGGGGCGGTGGTGGGCTCCGCGCGTGCTGACTCAAAGGCCGCATGCTGGGATGTCGCCCGACGCTGCCCGACCAACAAGGACGGAGGACTCATATGACGCAGGCGATAACGGATCCCAAGCGGGCCTCCGCCGCACTGGCGGAGCTGTTTGGTACTCACAAGCGTGTGGTCTTCTTTGGCGGCGCCGGTGTTTCCACGGCGAGTGGCATTCCCGATTTCCGCAGCGTGGACGGCCTATATCACCAACAGTTTGCCTACCCGCCCGAGACCATGCTCTCGCATAGCTTTTACGAGGCGCATCCGGCCGAGTTCTTCGACTTCTACCGCACCAAGATGATCTCGCTTGGCGCCAAGCCCAACCGCTGCCACACCAAGCTGGCCGAGCTGGAGCGTGCCGGTAAACTAAATGTCGTGGTGACGCAAAACATCGACGGCCTGCATCAGATGGCGGGCTCGCAGCGCGTGTTCGAGCTGCACGGATCGGTCCATCGCAACATTTGCCAGTCGTGCGGCGCGGTCTATAGCGCCGAGTGGATTTGCGCCCGCGGGCACGAGGACGCCGCGGGTGTGCCCGTGTGCCCCGCGTGCGGCGGGCGCATTAAGCCCGATGTGGTGCTCTACGAGGAGCCGCTCGACGAGCATGTGCTGACCGACGCCGTTGCCGCCATTGCCGCGGCCGATGCCCTCATTGTGGGCGGGACCTCGCTCGTGGTGTATCCGGCGGCGGGCCTTACGCGATACTTTACCGGCGATACGCTGGCCATATGCAATCTTGCTCCCACCGATCAGGATGCAAATGCCGACCTGCTGATTTCTTGCGACATCGCTGCCGCGTTTGCGTTCTAGCCCGCGCGCGCGGATACAATAGAAAGACTAATTGCAAAGCGACCCCGCCGCCTGCGCCCGAGCGTGGCGGCGCGGGCATTTTAGGAGGATGTTCATGGCGAACGACAGCAAGACATGGCGGTGCGGAAAGTACGAGCTCAGCTTTGACCGTCCGCGCATCATGGGCGTCCTCAACGTGACGCCCGATTCGTTTAGCGACGGCGGGGAGCATTTCGACCCGGATGCCGCCATCGAGTACGGCCTGGCGATGCTCGACGCCGGTGCCGACATCATCGACGTGGGCGGCGAGTCCACGCGCCCCGGTTTTACCCCGGTCAACCCCGACGAGGAGGCTCGCCGCGTGCTGCCCGTTGTGCGTGCGTTGGCCAAAGAGGGCGCCATCGTCTCGATCGACACGCGTCACGTGGCGGTTGCCAAGGCGGCCGTGCGCTGCGGCGCCTCGATCGTCAACGACGTGACGGGATTCACCGACCCCAAGATGGTCGAGTTTGTCGCGACGAGCACCTGCGGCGTCATCGTGATGCACGCCGGCGAGGTCGCCGCGCCCGCTCGCACGCATGCAACGGTTCAGCTCGATACCTCTGCCGCGGCGTTTGTTGCCGAGAAGGCGCGCGAGGCGGCTGCCGAGGCCGCGCGCGAGGCCGAGAAGCCCGCCCGCCGTCGTCGCGGCAAGCTGCTGGGCGAGCCCAAGACGGAGGCCAAACTGCCGGGTGGCGTGGTGCAGCCCTCGCTGCCGTTTGGCGATCCGGAGCCAGCGCCCGAGCCAACGGGCGAGCAGAAGCAGGAGACGCCGGCCGCCGAGCAGGCTACCCCTGCCGCCGAGGCCGCCGCGACCCCTGAGCCCGCGCCAGAGCCCAGCGATCACTTGGCCGCCATGATGCGCCGCAGCGCCCGCCGCGAGGAGGCTTATGTTCCCACCTCGCAGCTCCGCCGCTTTACCCTGCCCGATTCGGCGCCCATCATGCGCCGCGTCATGGGCTTTCTGTCCGATCAGGCCCGCGCGCTCATCCACGCCGGCGTGTCACGCGACCGTATCTGCATCGATCCGGGCCCGGGCTTTGGCAAGACGGCCAACGAAGACATCGTCATCCAGCGCGAGACCGCCAAGATGGCGTCGCTGGGCTATCCGCTCATGTGCGCCGTGTCGCGCAAGCGCTTTGTGGGCGCCGTCTCGGGCGTGACCGAGGCCGCCGAGCGCGATGCCGCCACATTTGGCGTGTGCCTGGGCGCTATCCAGGCCGGTGCCAACATCGTGCGCGTGCACGATGTCACCGGCTTTGCGCAGTTCCTGAACGGCTACTGGGCTGTTGCCAAGCCGCAGCCGCGTCGCGCGTTTGTGGCCGTGGGCTCCAACCTGGGGCATCGTTGCGACAACATCCGCGCCGCGCGCGACATGATCGCCGAGATTCCGCTCACCTGTGTGTCCAACTGCTCGCGCATCTACGAGAGCGAGCCGGCCTACAAGACACGCCAAGACGCGTTTGCCAACGCTGTCATCGAGATCAAGACCGAGCTGGCGCCGCTGGTGCTGCTCGACGAGCTTATGAAGATCGAGGCCGAGCTGGGGCGCGACCGATCCAAGAAGGCCAAGGTCAACGGCCCGCGCACCATCGACCTGGACCTGCTGTGGATGGATGGCGAGACCCATGGCGGCAAAAAGCTGCGCCTGCCGCATCCGCTCATTGGCGAGCGCGACTTTGTGCTGGTGCCGCTCGAGGACCTGATGCACGACCCGGCGCGGTTCTTCCGCTACAACGGCGTCGAGGTCAAGGAGCCCGAGGATCGCGTGGGCCATATCGTGGGCGAATTGGGGCGTATGTAGATGATCGAGATGAATGCTGTTGCCGCCGGTACCGAGCTCGACGCGGCACGTGACGCGGGCCGCGAGGGCGTGTCCGCGGGCTGGTGCGCTTGGAGCGTGGGCGAGGCGTCGTTGACGTTTTCGCTGGTCGTGCGCCCGGATGTGAATATGCACGCCTTCCATGGCCTGCCGTTTGTGGCGGCGATGGGCATGATGGACGCGCTCGCGGGAACGGCATCGACGCCGGGGCTGGGCCTTGTCGGCAAGGTGGGCATTCAGTGGCCGAGCGATATCGTGTGCGGTGCGCCCGCGTTTGAGACGTCGTTTGCACGCGTCGCCGTCAACGGTGGCGCCGGTGCCGCGGGTATGTTCGGTGCCGTGACGGTGGATATTGAGCGCGCGGCGCTGGGCGAACTTGGCGTGGATGTGACCGATGAAGCGCTGGTCGAAGCGCTGACTACCGCCGTGCTGGCCCGCGTGGACGCCTGGGCGGTTGTCGCCAACACGCCGCAGGGCGCCGCCGGCCCGCTGGCTCCCGTGCTGGGCGAGTACTTCGACATGGTGCCGCTGCTGGGCCGCCAGGTTGCGGCGGTGTCGCCCAACGGCTTGCCGCTTGCGGTTGGTGTGTTTGCGGGCCTGGACATCTGGGGTCGCGCGACCATCAAGACCGATGCCGGCGAGCAGGAGTTTCCGCCCGAGGCCGTACGGATTCGCGGACTGTAACGCGAGATGTCCGCGCTCAAAGACAACGATGACAACAAGACCCTCCCCGGCAGAGTGAACTGCCTCTGCCAGGGAGGGTCTTTGCGCGACTACAGGGTGGCATCGCAGCCCTATTCCTCAAAACTGAAAAATTTTCGTTTTTGAGGAATAGGATTAAGGCAGCTCGGCCTTTTGCGAGGTATATTCGCTATAGAGCCTATTCCTCAAAACTGAAAAATTTTCGTTTTTGAGGAATAGAGATAAAAGACCGCGAGGAGCCCCCGATGAAACTCATCAATAGAGCGTCATATATGGACACGTTGACGAGTCTTATTGGCGTGCCGGATATCAAGGTCATCACGGGCATCCGCCGCAGCGGTAAATCAAAATTGCTCGAGGCCCTCCGCGATTACGTGGAGGCAAATCTGCCTAATTCGAATGTCATCCATATCAACTACAACCTCGATGAGTTCGAGAACCTGCTCGAGTATCACGCGTTGCTCGCTTATGTAAAAGATCATCGGGTGCCCGGCAAACAAAACGTTCTGCTTATCGATGAGGTTCAGATGTGCGAAGGTTTTGAGCGTGCGATCAACAGCCTTCACGCATCCGAGCATTATGACATCTTCATTACCGGATCGAATGCCTTTTTGCTGTCGAGCGATCTGTCGACGCTCTTTACGGGGCGCACGTTCGAGATCGAGGTTTTCCCATTCTCGTTTGAGGAGTATCGTCTCTATGGCGACGAGGGCGAGGTCGACCGTGACTTCGATGAGTACGCGAGAACCGGCGGTATGTCTGGCTCTTACCCTTATCCACTGCAGGAGCAGCGCTATCAATATCTCTCCAACGTCTTTAAGACGCTCATTGTGAGAGATATCGTGCAACGGCATAACGTGAGAAACGAATCGGCGCTGCTGCGCATTGCCGATTACATGATGGACAACGTTTCCAACATTACGTCGGCACGCAACATTACCGATGCATTAAATGCGGATGGACTAAAGATTACGAACAAGACGGTCGGTGCGTACATGGGGTACCTGTGCGATGCGTTTGCCTTCTATAAAGTTCGCCGATACGACATTCGCGGCAAGAAATATCTTAAGAGCGGCGAGAAGTATTACCTGGCAGACCACGCGTTCAAATACGCGCTGCTCGGTACACGCGATATGGACTGGGGTCGCGTGTACGAGAACATAGTGGCCATCGAGCTGCTGCGCCGCGGATATGAGGTATACGTCGGCGTACTCTATAAAAAGGAAATTGACTTTGTAGCAATCAAGCGAAGCGAGAAGCTCTACATTCAGGTGAGCGACGACATCAGCTCGGATAAGACATTTGAACGCGAGATTTCGCATCTGCTGAGCATTGGCGATGCGTATCCCAAGATGATTCTCGCCCGCACGCATCACGAGGCCACGGACCGCGACGGAGTGCAGATCGTGGACCTGGCGAGGTGGCTGTGCGGTGAGGCGTAGCGTGCATCGAGTCTATTCCTCAAAACTGAAAATTTTTCGTTTTTGAGGAATAGAAAGGCTTTGAGCCTCTTAGAAAGCCATTGGGCTGCCTTTTCGGTGCGAGATTTGTGTCCGCGCCGTGCGAAATAATAGTTTATGTCCTAACGATGGGAGCAGACTATGGCTGACAAAGCAAATTCGGCGTGTCCACAGGCATGGAGGGTTGCAAAATCCCTATCCGAGAAAATACTCGCTCAAGGCAAGAACGGGGTTTGGTCGCCTGCGTGCGTCGCGAGCTTGTTGACGATTGTACGAAAGGGTGCCTCGGGCGCCACATGTCGGGAGCTCGACATGCTCCTGGGCGATGGCGACATGTTTAGCGAGCGTGATCCCTTCGGCATCGAGCTGGAGCGGAACTGGGGCTATGACGGTTATGATGCGAACTCGGCAACGGCGGCTTGGCTTTCCAGGTCCGCGAGCCCATCGGAGGCGTTTCTGCACGAGTGCGACAAATGCAGCGTGCATGTGTCAATCGATGACTTGGCCGATCCGCGCGTTAGCCAACGGGTGACCGATTGGATAGCCGAACAAACTCACGGCCTGCTGTCGCCAAGCATCGAGTTATCACCAGTGGCTCTTGCCTGTCTTGTGAGCGCGCTTTACATGAAGGATGCATGGGCGGATCCGTTTGATGGCGAATCGACCAAAGTTGAGACCTTCCATGCAAAGAACGGTGATGTTCAAGCAGCGTTTATGCGTGGCAAGCGCGATTGCGCGGTGATCGTCGAGAACGGCAGGGTTGCCTTCTTGTTGCCGCTCAGCTCCGATGCCGGCGTGTGTTTTGTTCTTCCGAGCGGCGAGGATGATCATGTTGATGACGCGCTTGGGCTATTCGAGCGTCTGTCCCGAGGCGAGGGAGAATGGGAGCCCGTCGAGCTGGGGATTCCTCGCTTTGAATGCGAGTCGACGCTCTCGGACGTCTGCTCGCTGCTAAAGGCCGCCGGCGTCTCTACGGCAACTGCGATGGAGCTTACACCTATGGTGGGGGTAGAGGGGACTCCAACGCAGATTGTCCATGGCGCGAAGTTCGCTGTCGATGAGAACGGCGTAGAGGCCGGCGCGTACACGGTGATGGTCGCTGTCGCGGGCCTTCCGCCGGAGAACCCACCAGAGCCGCGCAAGATAACGCTTGACAGGCCTTTCTATGCAGCGCTCGTGTCTCGCACCGGCGTACCGCTCTTTGTGGCAAGCGTCGCGCTGCCGTCGGTGGACGTGCAAGAAAGGTGAGGTTGAGGTTTGCGAGGGGGGCTGCTATGCCAAGGGTTGCCAACGTACTCTTTCCAGCTGACTATTCTGTTTTAATGAAACGTAGTCCCTTGATTTGGCTCACGGAGGGGTTGGAGAACTAGAGTCACCTAGTCCGTGCGTCAGAGAAACCGAGGGGATAAGACAATGCTCACGCTTGGCTCCGGTCTCTGTCTTGCCCCAGCTCCTGCATGCGGCGGTAGATTTCGCAGATACCCTTAATGGTGAGCTGTCCATCGACCACGTCGAAGGCATCGGTCGAATCGGCGACGATGCCGGCGAGGCCTCCCGTGGCGATAACGGTGGCATCCTCGCGGCCCAGCTCGCGCTTCATGCGCGCGACCAGGCCTTCGGCCATAGCGGCAGTGCCCACCACGGCGCCGACCTTGATGCACTCCTCGGTATCGCGGCCGATGGCGTGCTCGGGCGCCTCGAGCGGCACGCTGGCGAGCTTGGCGGCGCGGGCGGCAAGCGCATCCATGGAGATGCGGATGCCCGGCGCGATCGCTCCGCCAATGTAATAACCGTCCTCATCGATGACGTCGATATTGGTTGCGGTGCCAAAGTCCACCACGATCGCCGGCGCGCCGTAGAAGGTCTCGGCCGCAACGGCGTTGGCAACGCGGTCGGCACCAACGGCCTGGGGACGCGCCGCGCGCAGCTTGGTCACGGCGGCCGTCTGCGGCCCAATGACGATGACGTCTGCGGCAATGCGGTCGGCCACGGTATGCCATTCGCGCGAGAGCTGCGGCACCACGCCCGCAAAGGCGATAGCGTCGACCGCGTCGAGCGAAAGGCCGTACATCTTAAAAAAACCCATCAGGCGCACATGGATTTCATCTGCGGTATAGGAGCGGTCGGTGGGCATGCGCCACGACTGCACCAGCTCGTCTCCGTCAAACAGGCCCATGGCCGTCTGCGTGTTTCCCATATCGATAGCGAGCAGCATGTCTACTCCCGGTTTCGGCATAAAAGGACGCGCACCATTGTATACGTGCTGTCGACGGCGCTCGGCTGCGATTCGTTTACGGTGATATGGGCTGAGAGGTTTTAAATATGAAGGAATTATGCTCTACGAGATTTTCCTTGCCGTCCACCGAACTCCCGAGTAATATTCCTTCTTGCGCATATGAGGCGCCCAGACATTGCGGGGTGGAGCAGTCTGGTAGCTCGCCGGGCTCATAACCCGGAGGTCGTAGGTTCAAATCCTGCCCCCGCGACCAAGACTTTCAGCAGCTCAGAGGCATTGTTCCTCTGAGCTGTTTTTCTTTGGATAAATAGCACGGCGAGCTAGTTGCTGAGCGGGCATTTTGGATCCCCCGTGTCAATCTCTGCGCCTTGGAGGTCGTTGGTTCGAATCCGCCCTCCGCGATCAAAACTCCGGGTCGGACGCAGGAAAGCCTGGCAGCGCGAATAAACGAAAAATACCATCATGCCGAGATGATCGGCATGATGGTACATCTTGGAAGTGATCTCGAGCGTTATCTTTAGGGAGGGTTCGAGATCACTTCCGCTTTCTTTAAATGACGAGCTGAGCGTTACGCAAGATTATTGAATAATTACATTTTCAGCAGTATAGGATGCCTGTGCGTATCGCTGAGCATTGGCAAACTGCGAAGTAGCAAGGCCATACATAATCGCAGCCTGCTCCTTATCGCCTTTCGCATTGGCGCAATCAGCCATAGTGGTGTAATTGCATCCCGTGTGCACCGCCTCAGCAGCCTTATTGTAATACTCCATGGACTCGTCATCCACTGAGCCCTTCTTATACAATTCAGCTCCTGCATTTCTTACCGCAATACGCGCGTCGATTTCTGCGCTCTTATTAGTGGCCTGCATGTTCTTTCCGAGGGTAAGCTTGTAGTAATTAGCTGTACCATAGGGAACGTCTGAACGGAATTTCTCGTCATGACCTCTCAAGACATACATTTCCTGATCAGTTGCATCAAAAATTGTCCTGAAAATTGTCTTGAATTCTATGTCATCGCCTTCTGGAGAGTGGAACTGATAGAAACCACCGAAGTCCCAATTTTCCTCACTCCATTTGCCCTCGTCATAGTAACGAATGCTTCCGAGTCCGTTCGCGAGCGTGAGTGGGGTAACGCTGCCGCTCTCGTCTTGCATAACCTTTTCTAGAGTATTGGCTCTTGGCACGCTATCCGGATATGCCTCATATGAATCATTCATCCAGAGCTCATCCCTGAAATGATTCGCTGCAATTAGATAGTCCGTCTCACCGTAGTCACCGGCTTTGCGTACTACATATGCATTATCTTTTTGCTCGATGAGATACGCATTTCCCTTGTTGTCGGAAACGTTGATGTTACCCGTGTGAATCCACTCAGTTTTCGTAAGCATTTTGACTGCTTCGTCTGCCGTATCGCACTTTGTGGCTGTGTACCAATAAGCAAACAAAGTATCGAGGAAGGTGCCTTCCCTATCGATTGTCTTAGCATCATCGCTTGGCGATGCCGTAGGCCCTCCGGCATAGGTAATAATAAGGCCCTTAGAGTTCATGAACGCATTTCCCTGCAATCCACCTGATGCAATGACTGCATTGCCATGTTTCGGATAAGAAACCATGCTCGAGAACATTGCGGCGGGTGTTGTGCTGACTGCATCAAGATTAGCAGCTCCAAGATGATGACCATCCTGAGTCATACTTCCCCAAGCAGATACATTCATACATGTTTTTGAACGCTCTGGATCATTTGAGCTCTCTGGATCAAAATGCATCATGAGGTCATAGTTAAGAACAGATGAGCCCATAACTGCAACTACTGCATCTTCCTTTGAGACTCCTGCCCCCTCAGCTACTCCCGACAAGAAATCAAATACAGATGGATCATCCTCTTCATAATGTTTCAGAATCTTACCCATAGCTTCGTTATATGCGGCATCGTCTGCCTCTGCATAAATTGAAGACATTACAGCTGTCCAGTTATTTTCTAACTGATCCTTTTGCTGTAAGCCATACTGCTTTCCCATGTCAAACCAAGAGCCATTTACATACACAACTTCTTGCGCATTTCCTGCGTTGACGGTTGCATCGAACTTCCCGTCAAACTCTTCGTTTTCAGAAGTTGATCCGGCATTTGCCAGCGCGCCGTCTGATGACCCACCTTGCGTATTATTTGCAGAACATCCTGGGCCTGCCACCATGCTTAAACATAGGCTGGCGCAACACAATACGCAGGCTATCTTTCTTCTCATAATCTTGTCACCTTCTCTTTCAGAGGTTCCGTGTTGCCGATAACTTGATGGCTAAAGCAAAGGCCCCTCGTTGCCGACAACCCAATGACAAAATTATGTAGTTTTCCAATCCGCTTTCACATGAACTGGTCTCGATAAATATGTTCAATCTTAGCCTATACCCTGGTTTAGCGCTTTATGAACCAGGGTTCATAAAGCGCTAAACTGTATAAACAAAAGGAAGCGGGATTCATATTGATTAGCCCAACGTAATCAACGTTATGAACATCTGATTTTCTGCAGCAACTGCATCCTGTTGCTAACATCGGCCTTCTGGTAAATGTTATGTGTATGAGATTTGACGGTGCCAGTCGAAATAAACAACAGTTCGGATATCTCCTGTGTGCTTTTCTCCTTGAGCAAGAATCCCAGAATCTCTCGCTCTCTGAGACTAAGGCCAATAGATGTCGCATAGGCGTCTATGATTTCTTCCGAAAGCTCTCCTGTCAAGGCTTCATAGCTAATCGGTTTCACTGTGATCTTGTCAACAAGAAAACGCGCCGCAACAACAATAAGATATGCGGCAACAACTATCTGGGAGACGCTTTCGCCAAAATTGCGGCTTCGAATCGCGCCGCTAGTTACTAGGCTTGCAACATCATTATTTAGCCCATAATGTAACCCCGTAAGAATATCCTCAAAGACAGTCATTAATCCAAGGATTCCAACCAGTCGCAAGAACATATCTAACCTTAAAAACATGCTCTTATGCACTGTTTTGCCAAAGGACCTGCTACCGATAAAGGCTAGTACGATAACCAGAAGCTGGAATGGCAATAAATAACAAATATACAAGAATCCTGTACGCACCTTTAACAAAGGGAACATGATGAGCCAGATGAACAATGGCGCTTCCACCAATGTCAATATCCATGTTTTTGACCCTCCAACAGCCCCCTTGAATAAATGACATATGAGAAAGGCGCAGGCGAAATATAATAGCGACTTGATTACTACGGGCACCGAAAAAAAATTATGAAAGTAATAATAAAGGGGCGAACTAATTTCGTATCCTCGAACTATTAGCTCAATCAAGTACTGGCTTAGCATAAACAGAGCGATATACAGATATTCCTTCTTTTGACCTCCGATATAGAGGATTAAATAAAGGGCTGCACAGATTACACAGCCAGATTTTATTAATAAACTTAAAACAGCAGACAGTACCAGCATCAGGACCCACCACCCTTTTCCTTCTATAGCGCGCAGTGCCCTATTTAATTCATATCATTTGTCCGCAATCCGTCTTCTGGATCTCCTTGCTCTGCTTCTAGTAAGCAAGCATTTTCCCGCAACCTCTTCAGCATCCTTTCAATAGTACGTCATATAATACCAGTTGCAGCGTCCGTATCATTCGCTATGAATATCGCCGCCGTGCCCAGTAGCCTTCAGGCGTCCCGAAGGCCGGTGCGTCGCCGCTGACGGGCATGATGTGCTTTTTCGCGAGTCTAAAGATGCATAATCTACGGACTTTTCTTTCTCTTGTCATACTTTTGAAAGTGTTCGTAAGAGGCTACCGATCCATTGGAGGCGTAGAGAGTCCAGGTGATGCGCGGACTCATCCCATCGAGCAGGCGGGTGGAGTCTGGCCTTCCAAGTGGGATGAGCGCCGTCGGGGTGATCTTGCCTAAAGATATTGGACTGTTTAATAGGACTAAACATAAGAAAACTCGATTATCAGGGGCGGGTGCCATAAGGCACACCGCCCCCCCCTTGTGCGTATGGCGCCAGGACCATGCGCTCGAAAGCGTTGCCCAAACGCATGGTTCATCCGCACAAAGCCCATGGTCGCTATGGGCAAACATCGGTGCGCCTGCACATGGTTTTGAGCCTGTTCTCGAGCGAAAGTATGGCTGTCGATACGCATGCAATTCGCATGAAACCCGGGCTCGTCCGAGAGCCCTATAAAGGAGGATTCGCATGAGATTGCGCTCGATCATCATCGCCCGACCCAGACACGTGCCGTGCACCTTGATCGCACCGGTCATGGTGTTGAGGCAGAACATGTCGTTATAGCGTGTGAGCGGGCCTGTCGAGCGGGCAATCTTCTCGTCTAGATCGCGTTCGATGATGTAGCGCACGGCTTCGTCCTGCAGCATATCGCCTTCGGAGAGCTCGGCGCGGGTGATGGCTGCAAGGGGGGGTCGTCGGCATCGTCGAGCTCAAAGCCACCGCGGGCGGCATAGCGGTAGACGGGATCGACGACGAGCACCGGGTTGCCCATAACGGTAGAGGCTGTTTGCGTGAGGTTCTTGAGTCCCGCGTCGCTCAAGAGCGCCTCGAGCAGCGCTTGCTTTGCGGTGGACCTATCGGTGGTACTCGGTTGCATGGGTGTCCCCTCTGCCGCGTCTTCGCCGTAGTCGACGCGTGACCAAATTATTATCGCAGGCTGCGCAGTATTAGGTTGTTTAAAAAGGTGAGTGTGGCGGTCGTTTCCTCGAACGGGGACGGTGTTGCTGCTGGGGTTTGTCTCGATCTGTAACAGGTGGGTCCGATTTTGGTCTGTAGATGTTACAGATTGAGATTTCCGGCGAGCGGGGCTCCGTTTGTCTCGATCTGTAACACGAGGGACGGATTTTGCCGAGTTGTTGTTACAGATTGAGATATTCGGACGGACAGTTGCCGTTTGTCTTGATCTGTAACAGGTGGAGGCCAAAAGTCGGTCTAGATGTTACAGATTGAGATGTTTGGTCGGACCGAGTTTGTTCGTCTCGATCTGTAACATCTGGGGTCGTTTTTGGCCTGTAGGTGTTACAGATCGAGATTTTCCGACGGAACGCTTCCGTTTGTCTTGATCTGTAACAGGTAGGGGTCAAAAGCGGGTCTAGCTGTTACAGATTGAGATTGTTGAGGATGGGTCGAGAGAAATATCTCGATCTGTAACAGTAAGACCCGGTTTTGCTGGGTAGCTGTTACAGATTGAGACAAACCGACGGGCCGCCCCGCCCCATCCGCCTGCCGCTGCCTGCTATCCGCCGATTTTCGTTGTGCCGCTGTACCCCCATGCCATATCCTCTAAACAACTACGCGGCACCATCGCCGCCGCGTCTACAAGAGAGGAATGTCCATGACCGCACCTGCGTCCAAGCTGCTCCAGCCCATTACGGTTGGCCCCCTTGAGCTCAAGAACCGCATTATGTTTCCGCCGCTGACCACCGGCTATGAGGAGCGCGACGGTTCCATCGGCGAGCGCAGCCTGGCTTTTTACGAGCGCCTGGCCTGTGGCGGCGTGGGCTACATCGTCATCGGCGACGTCGCTCCCGTCATGACCGCAAGCCCCACGCCCAAGCTGGCAACCGACGCCCAGATCCCCACGTTTAAGGCACTGGCCGACGCCGTCCACAAGCACGGTGCCAAGGTCGCGCTGCAGCTGTTCCACCCCGAGTACGACGTGCCCGGTGTCGGTCGCATGGTCATGGGCTCCATGGCTGCGGCCAAAGCTGCGCAGGAGGCCAAGGCCGCCGGCGACGAGGAGACCTTTGCCGCCAAGATGGCCGAGTCCAACGAGATCCGCAAGCAGGCATATGCCAAGCTGCACCACGATATGCAGCACTTTGTGAACGAGGCGAGCGTAGAGCAGCTCACCCAGATCAAGGAGGCCATCGCTGCCTCGGCCGCTCGCGCGCAGCAGGCCGGCATCGATGCCATCGAGGTCCACGGCGACCGCCTGGTGGGTTCGCTGTGCTCTGCGATCCTCAACAAGCGAACCGACGAGTACGGTGGCTCGTTTGAGAACCGCGTTCGCTACGCGCTGGAGGTCGTCGCTGCCATCAAGGAAGCCGCGCCGCAGCTGATGGTGGAGTATAAGCTCCCCGTGATCATGGAGAACCCCGATGGCACGCCGCGTGGCAAGGGCGGCCTGCAGCCCGACGAGGCCTGCGAGTTCGCCAAGCTGCTCGAGGGCGCGGGCATCGATATGATCCAGGTTGCACAGGCCAACCACACCGGCAATATGGGCGATACCATTCCGTCCATGGGCGCCATGCCCTACAACTGGACGCTGCCCGTGGCCGAGCGCGTCAAGGCCCTGGTCTCCGTGCCGGTGGCGACTGTGGGCCGTGTTGTCTCGGTCGAGGCTGGCGAGAAGATCCTGGAAGACGGCGCAGCCGATATCGTCGCCTATGGCCGCTCGCTCATGTGCGACCCCGACATTGCGCTGAAGGCCGCCACGGGCGAACCCATCCGCGAGTGCCTCAACTGCAACAAGGGCTGCGTCGATGCGATTCAAAACCGCAAGTACATCTCGTGTGTGCTCAATGCCGAGAACGGCGACGAGGCCACCATCGCGATTAAGCCGGGCGTGGGCGACAAGAAGATCGCCGTTGTGGGCGGCGGTATTGCCGGTCTGGAGGCCGCGCGCGTGGCGGTCAAGCGCGGCTACGACGTGACCGTCTACGAGGCGAGCGATCATCTGGGCGGCCAGATTGTGCTGGCGGCCGCGCCTCCGCGCAAGGACGAGATCATGCGCTCGGTCGAGTATTACGAGAAGATTCTGCCCGGCCTGGGCGTGAAGGTTGAGCTCAACCATGCCGCTACCACTGAGGACCTCAACGCCGCCGACGCCGCGATTGTGGCTGTGGGCGCGCACGACGTGGTCATCCCCGTTCCGGGTGCCGATTCTAAGAAGGTCGTCTCGAGCTGGGACGTGCTGGCCGGCAAGGTGGAGCTTACGGGCCGCGTCGCCGTCATTGGCGGTGGCCTGGTGGGCACCGAGACTGCCGAGTACCTGCTGCAGCACGGTTGCGAAGTGGCGATCGTGGAGATGCTCGACAAGATTGCCGCGGGCGAGTCCGAGACCATTCTGCCGCTGATTATGAGCGACTTTGCAGAGCACAACGTGGAGCAGCACGTGAAGACCCGTCTGACCGCCATTACCGACGAGGGCGTGGAGGCCATTCGCACTGCCGATGACGGCGCCGAGGAGCCGGTGAAGATCGCCTGCGATTACGTGGTGATGGCCGTCGGTTCCAAGGCCAACGCGTTTGACTTGGATGGCGTTACGGTGCCCGTGACCTGTGTGGGCGACTGCTCGGGCGAGCGCACCGCCGACATTGCGAACGCCATTCGCACGGCATATCACGCGGCCAACGAGCTGTAGTTGAACATCGCGGCCAGGCGGGGCGGTAGCACGGATCTGTCTCGCCCGGCCGCGTCCCATCGGGTGTCAATCGGGGCGGGGCCTGCAAGCGCAGCAGGTCCCGCCCTTTTTGTTTTGCCCCGGTGGACGGCAATGCGCGCTAATCATGGGGAGTGAGGCGTCTACTGCCTTGCAGGCTGCTCAAAATTATTGGAGGAGGGGTTAATAATCATATCCTCTATTCCAAAGGATATAAAGAGATGCCAATTTTGCTGGCAAGCGAATGACGATTAGCTGCGAGCTAGTTACCAGCGTAAATAATCAATAAAGAAATGTCGTAAATTGGTGTCAAATTCCCAGATAGCGCCGCGTCTATTTTAATTAACTGCTTTGAGCAAACAGTAAAATGCTACTATCTAACTTGCGCGTAAGAAAGCAATTTAACGTTTAAGGCTAAGAAGTAGAAGTGGCAGGTATGTCAGAAACAACAAGGACTCGCACGCATGCGCCCGAGATTAGGCAGCGTGCTGTCGAGATCCTCCAAGAAGGGGTCGGCCATCGCGCGCTCGCCGCAGAGCTTGGCATCCCCCAGGCCACAGCCCGTCAGTGGGCCCGTGCGTATGCCGTGGGCGGCGCCGACGCCGTTCTCAATGCGGGCTCTCATCACCACACATATTCGTTTGACGTTAAGCTTGCCGTGGTTAAGGACCGCTTGGAACATGGTCTGACGGTGCGTGAGGTCATGGTCAAGCACAAGATCCCCAGCGAGTCTTCGGTTAAAGCTTGGTGCCGACAGTATCGCGACGGTGGCGAGGCCGCCTTGGTCGATAAGCCGCGGGGTCGTAAACCGCGCGTTAAAAAGGCGGAATAGCGAACGGGATGGTGCGTCCGCAGGGGCGCATTTTTCTTGCCGCGCCAACTTTTTGGACCGCCGCGAGTCTATCGGGACATCCTTCAAAGTGGTCAATAAACCGCGCGCAGTGGCCCGTGCGCCCGCCGCTACGATAGGGGGAGCGTCGCCTCTCTGCTCCAAAGCGGACATGCCCTTACCCCATACGCCTAAAACCCCCAGTTGACCGAAAACCTGCCGCCTGAACCCCCAATTTGAGCTATAACGTTAAATAATTGCAGCGTTTTTGCATGGGGGAGTGATGGTATGACGCTACTGTATTTCCTTACCCTGTTTCCGCTGGTACCGGCGATGGGCATGCTGCTCGCGCGCAGTGACCGAGCCCGCGATGCGGTAGGGCTTGTAGGCTCCGGCATTATTATGGCGGTGACCGTTGTAGTTGCCGTCTTATTTTTTGGCACGGGTCCGCAGGGCTTTGAGGTTGCCCCCGGCACCTCGCATGTGCTCTCGATCATCAGCTCCGTCATCGACGTAATTCTGTGCGCCGTCATCCTGTACAACGCGTTCAAATATAGGAACGCGTTTACCGGTGTGCTCGGCGTGGTGCAGCTGGTGGGTTCGGTTGCCTTCGCTGCCATGACGCTGCCCACGGCCGAGGTCGTCACCGCCACGCCGCTCTACCTGGACTATATGAGCGTGATCATGGTGCTCGCCGTCGGCATTGTCGGCAGCCTGATCTGCGTGTATGCCCTGGGCTACATGAAGGACTTCCAGGCGCACGATGAGCGCGAGGCCGCGCTGCGTGGGCAGACCGCGCCCGACCGACGCCCGCAGTTCCTGGCGCTTATGTTCCTGTTCCTTTCGGCCATGTTCGTCATCGTGACGAGCGACAACCTGGAGTGGCTGTTCTGCGGCTGGGAAATCACCACCGTGTGCTCGTTTCTTATGATTGGCTATACGCGCACGCCCGAGGCCATCAAAAACGCCTTTACCCAGATCATCCTCAACATGCTGGGCGGCATCGCGTTTTTGGCGGGCCTTATGTTCCTGCACGTCAACGGCGTGCCGCTGACCATCTCGGGCATGATCGAGCTTTCCGGCGCCGGAACCGCGCAATCCGCGCTGCTGGTGCTGCCGGTCGTCTTGCTGTCGATCGCCGCGCTTACCAAGGCCGCACAGATGCCGTTCCACACCTGGCTGCTCGGCGCCATGGTCGCCCCCACGCCCACGAGCGCCCTGCTGCACTCGTCCACCATGGTCAAGGCCGGCGTGTTTTTGATGGTCAAGCTGAGCCCGCTGTACGCCACCTATCCCGTGACCGGCTTTATGGTCACGAGCGTGGGCGCCATCACGTTTTTGCTCGCCGCCCTCATGGCCGTCTCGCAGAGCAATGCCAAGCGTGTGCTCGCGTACTCCACCATTTCCAACCTGGGCCTCATCAGTGCCTGCCTGGGTGTCGGCGCGCCCGAGGCCGTGTGGGCCGCCATCTTCTTGATCTTGTTCCATACGGTGGCAAAGTCGCTGCTGTTCCTGTGCGTGGGCACGGCCGAGCATCATATCGGCAGCCGCAATATCGAGGACATGGACGGCATGTTCAGTCGCATGCCGCACCTGACGCGCCTGATGATGCTGGGCATCATGGGCATGTTCGTGGCGCCGTTTGGCATGCTCGTGTCTAAGTGGGGCGCCCTGGTGGCGTTTGCGCAGACCGGCAATGTGCTCATGATCATGGTGCTGGCCTTTGGCTCGGCCGCGACGTTCTTCTTCTGGGGCAAGTGGCTCGCCAAGCTCTCGGGCGTGGATTCTACGGCCGAAAACGTGGAGGGCAATGTCCATAAGACCGAATGGATAGCGCTCAACACTATCGCCGCGCTGCTGATTCTGTGCTGTGTAGCGTTCCCGATTATCTCGAGCGGTCTGGTGTCGCCTTACTTGGCCATGGTGTTTGGCCGCGTGCCGTATGTTATTGGCAAGGATGCCATGTATCTAATGGTGGTTATCGTGGCTTTTATCGCCGTGGTGCTGCTGACTTCATTCCGCGTGAGCGACAAACCGCACGTAAACGTATATCTTTCGGGTGTGGGAACCGACAATTACCGTCATTTCCGCGGCTCGATGGGACACGAGGTGAAGGCCGAAAAGCGCAATTGGTACCTGGAGGACGCCCTTGGCGAGAATCGCATTGGCCCCGCGGGCAGCATCGTGTGCTGCAGCATCATCCTGTTCGCGCTGCTATGCTGCGCATGGATTGGTCCCGATACGCTCGCCATGGGCGAGCCCTCGGTGCTGCGCGGCAAGTATTTCGAAGGCTCGGGTGTCGTAGGCATCTTTATAGGCACCGTGGCGTTTGCCCTGCTGGCGCCTTTGGTTGGTGGCCTGATCGACGGCGTCGACCGCAAGCTGTCCGCCCGCATGCAGGGCCGCGTGGGACCACGTCTGCTGCAACCGTTCTACGATGTAGCCAAGCTCCTGCGCAAAGCCCCTGCCAGCGTAAACACCGTGGACGATACCTACATGGCGTGCGCGCTCATCTTTACCGTGGTGGGCGGCGGCATCTTTGTGTCGGGTTCCAACACACTGTTATGCGCCTTTATGGTTACCCTCGCTGCGATCTTTGTGGTGCTGGCGTCCGCCTCGACGCAAAGCCCGTTTGCCCAGGTCGGAGCCGACCGCGAGCTGCTGCAGGTCATGAGTTACGAGCCCGCCGTTTTGCTGATGAGTGTGGGCCTGTACCTTGCCACCGACAGCTTCGATTCCATCGCCGTGACGGGGCAGTCGGCCCCCATCATCGTGTACAGCGCGCCCATTTTCCTCGCGCTGCTCGCGGTGCTTACCATCAAACTGCGCAAGTCGCCGTTTGACCTTTCGTACTCGCATCACGCGCATCAGGAGATCGTCCAGGGCGTCGCCACCGAGATGAGCGGCGGCACGCTGGCCAAGATGACCCTTATGCACTGGTGCGAGACCGTGCTGTTTTTGATGTGGGTGGGCATGTTCTTTGTTTGGGACAACCCGGTGAGCTGGGTGGTCGCCCTGGTCGTTATGGTCATGACGTATTTTGCCGAGGTACTGATCGATAACACCTTCGCCCGTAGCACCTGGCGCAGCTGCTTTAAGCTCGGCTGGGGTGTGGCGCTGGTGTTTGGCCTGCTCAACCTTATGCCCATCCTCGTCGACGTGTTTATTTAGGAGGCGGCATCCATGGATCATAAAATGTCGCGCTCGCCGTGGGTTATTCATTACGACGGCTCGAGCTGCAACGGATGCGATATCGAGGTGCTGGCCTCGCTCACGCCGCTGTTCGATGCGGAGCGCTTTGGCGTGGTCAACACCGGCAACCCCAAACATGCGGACATCTTTTTGGTGACGGGGTCGGTCAACGCCCAGAACTTGCCCGTCGTGCGCCAGATTTACAACCAGATGCTCGAGCCCAAGTGCGTGGTGGCGTGCGGCATCTGCGCGTGCTCGGGCGGCGTGTTCCGCGATGCGTACAACGTGATCGGTGGCGTGGACCGCGCGATTCCCGTGGATGTGTACGCGCCAGGGTGCGCCATTCGTCCCGAGACGGTGATCGACGCCATCGTGGAGGCGTGCGGCATCCTGGACCAGAAGGAGGCCGTGATGCGCGCCGGCGGCGACCCGCTTACCGTGGGCGGTGCTGCTACCTGGGATGGCGGCGTTGAGCTGGGCGAGGACGGATTTGTGGCCGCGGCTGAGGCCGGCGACGCGCCCGCCGCTGGCGACGCACCTGCTGGGACGCCCGCCGCGTCCGCCGCTGCAAGGGGGGCCGAGTAATGCAAAAGGCAATCTATACCACCGTCGAGCTCGATGCGCTGCTGTCGCATGTCCTGGCGCTCAAGGGTGCTGGTGCCCGTTTTGTACAGATGCACGCCGAGCGCAACGTGGACGACGGCACGTATCGCTTGGTCTATACGTTCATCAACGTTCGTGCTGCCCAGGAGCAGATCGCGCAGGACGGCAGCTATGCGATTGAGAACCTGGTGGTTGAGGGCATCGACCAGTACCAGGAGATTCCATCCATCAGCTCGTACTACCCTGCGGTGTTCCCGTTTGAAAATGAGGCACACGACCTGTTTGGGCTTGCCATTACCGACATGCAGATTGACTTTAAGGGCTTTTTCTACCAGGTCTCGACTACCGAGCCCATGAGCGTCATCACGCCCGAGGTTAAGGCTGCGCGCGAGAAGGCCATGAAGGTCCGTGCCGCCGCCGAGGCCAAGGCGCGCAAGGCCGCGGCCGAGAAGGCCGCCGCTGCCGCGGCCGCTGCGGGGGAGGGCGCTGGCGATGCTGCGGGCGCTGCCGTCGCTCAGCCCGCTGCGGCTGCCGGCTCCGATGCTCAGCATGACGAGGCTGCCGCCAAGGCCGCGCTCAAGGCTGCCGAGATGGAGGCAAAGCTCGCCGCCATGGATCCCGAGAAAGCGGCCAAGGTTCGCGCGGCGCTTGCCGCCAAAGCCGCCCGCGATAAGCAGAAAAAGGAGGCGTAAGGTCCATGGCACATCGCTCCGTTATTCCGTTTGGCCCGCAGCACCCGGTGCTGCCCGAGCCGCTTCATCTAGACCTGGTGCTCGAGGACGACCGCGTTATCGAGGCTATTCCTCAGATCGGCTTTGTGCACCGCGGACTCGAGAAGCTCACCGAAAAGCGTGACATGCACCAGTTTGGCTACATCGCCGAGCGCATCTGCGGCATTTGCGCCGTGGGTCACAGCTGCGGCTATGCCAGCGCCTGCGAGCGCATGCTCGATATCGAGGTGCCTGGCCGCGTGCAGTATATTCGCACCATTTTGCACGAGCTTTCGCGCATTCACTCGCACCTGCTGTGGCTGGGCCTGCTCGCCGATGCCTTTGGCTTCGAGGCGCTGTTCTATCGTTCGTGGACCCTGCGCGAGCAGATTCTCAAGATCTTTGAGAGCACGTGCGGCGGCCGCGTGATTCTGTCGATTAACGAGATCGGCGGCCTTAAGCATGACATTGAGGACTCCGAGCTGTCGGGCATTGTCCAGACACTCGACACCATGCGCCCCGACTACGAGGCCCTGGTGCATACCTTTTTGGACGACGACAGCTGCGGCGAGCGCCTGCATGGCGTGGGCGTGATCAGCAAGAAAGACGCGCTGGACCTGTCGATGGTCGGTCCGTTTGGGCGCGCCTCGGGCGTGGATTACGACGTGCGCATGTTTGGCGATGGTGCCTATGCGGACCTGGCTGCGTTTGAGCCCATCGTTGCTACCGATGGCGATTGCTATGCCCGCTGCCAGGTGCGTTGCGCCGAGGTCACGCAGGCCATGGACATCATTAAGGAGCTTGTGGGCAAGATTCCGCACGACGGCATCGGCGGGCGTACCAAGCTTACGCCAGCCGATGGCGCGCGCGGCGAGGTTGTGATTGAGCAACCGCGCGGCGAGGCGTACTACTATGTGCGCGGTAACGGCACCAAGAATTTAGACCGTTTCCGTGTGCGCACGCCGACGTCGCAAAACCTGGCGGGCCTGACGCATGCACTGCAGGGCGTGCTCATTGCCAACGTGCCCATGATTATCCTGACCATCGACCCCTGCATTAGTTGCACGGAAAGGTAGGCGCGGCATGAGTTTGCTGACATTTGCCAAGACGGCCTTGGGCTCTATGGTCAAGCAGCCGGTCACGGTGTGCTATCCGCAGGAGGAGCTGGCGGCGCCCGAGCGCCTGCGCGGGCATATCGTCAACGATATGGACGTGTGCATCTGCTGCGGTATGTGCGCTCGTCGCTGCCCGGCGGGCGCGCTTGCGGTCGATCGCAAGGGTGGTACCTGGTCGATCGACCCGTACGCCTGCGTGGTGTGTGGCGAGTGCATCGAGAGCTGCCCCAAGCACTGCCTGACTATGGACACCGCGCGCACTCCAGTCGCGGCGAACAAGACTCCCACGGTAGAAACCAAGCCGGAATAGCGCTGGAATAGGGGCCGGTGGGGCAAAAATGCCCCACCGGCCCCGCGCTTAAACGCGCGGTTAGGCTGCCGTTAACAAAACTATGCCGGTTTACGGGGCTAGATAGCGAACCTCCGACCGTACTGAAAACCGCAAAAACAAAACCGCAGGTAGACTGCTTGCTGTTTTTGAAAAAATGAAGGTATGGATGAGGGCTCCGGCTTTTGCCCCGTAATCCGGCATAGTTTTGAAATGGCACCACATTCATAACAGCCCTTGATCTCCCGCGGACGGAGGAAAACGGGCCCTTTTGTTCCGTCAATCTTGAGTCGCACCCGTTTTCCTGCGAAAACCCTCGTGTCTCAACTTTGATGAGACATTTGTCTCACGCTTAAAACCGAATCTGGAACATGTGTCACCTGCCCTAATTGTGTCTCATTCCGTAACTTTAGGCTGATGCAAGGTCTGAAACCGCGAGAAGGGAGACGCGATGAGTAAGTACACGAGGGGTCTCTTGGCGGTGATACTTGCCGTAGTGCTTGTGTTGCCGGCTGCAGCATTTGCCATGCTGCCTGAGGCCAACGCCAGGTCCAGCACCGGAATGGATGGACCGACAATGAGCGGAAAGGTCGTCGTCGATCCCGACACCAGCGGACGCTGGGAAATCTGGGCAGCCGGCCACGGCGGTAATAAAGTAACAACCCAAAACGTCGGTCGAATCTGGACCGACAAGACGGTTAAGGAAACTGGAGAAAACGAAAAGTCGGACTTTTTGACCACGCTTTCGGCGATGTCCTCGACGTCTAATTCAACCGTGACGGTCACCACGCCGCTCGATATCGTGATGGTGCTGGATGCTTCTGGCTCGATGGATGGTGAGATGGGCGGTCGAGATTCCACCAAGCGTATCGATGCACTGAAGAGCGCTGCGAACAGCTTTATTGATACCATCGCCAAGCAAAACGAGGGTATCGAGGGCGTGGATAGGCAGCATAAGGTTGCCATTGTTAAGTTTGCGGGCAAGAAGTCCAACGATATCGGCAACAATATGTATCGCGACGGAGGGTACTCCTACAATTACACCCAGGTTATGAAAGAATTGACCTACTGTTCCGGCAGCAATGCGGATGATCTCAAGAAGAATACAATTAATCAAATTCAGCCTGCCGGCGCCACGCGCGCCGACTATGGCCTAGAGCTGGCCGAGGGAATCACTATCACTTCTGGCCGCAAAGACGCCAAGAAGATTATTGTGTTCTTTACCGACGGTACGCCAACAAAGCAAGATAAATTCGATGCGGGTGTTGCCAACGCTGCCGTGACAGCTGCTAAGAACATGAAGGACGGCAAGGCCACCGTTTATACTATCGGCATCTTTGATGGTGCGGATCCCAAAGCCAGCGTCCAGGATTCGAAGACAAGCCAAGAGAACAAGTTCATGCAGGCCGTTTCGAGCAACTACCCCAATGCCACGAAATGGAATTCTCACGGAACGCGTGCGGAAAACTCCGACTACTACAAGTCGGCGACCAATGCCGAAGAGCTCAAGAAGGTCTTCGACGACATCTCGCAGGCCATCACATCGGAGGCGCCTTATCCGACCGAAATCCATAAGGGCTACGACGAGACCAAGTCCGGCTACATCACGTTTACCGACGAGCTGGGCGACTTTATGCAGGTTGACGGATTTACCGAAGTCGTCATTAACGGCACGCCGTTTACCAAGGCGAGCAAGACGGTCAACAAAGAAACCAATACCGACACCTACGAGTTCACCGGCAAGGCAAAAGACCTGCTCATTACCGTGCAGCGCGCCGGCGATGACAATCCCCAGAAGGGCGATATCGTAACGGTCAATATTCCTGCGTCGTTGATTCCGCTGAGTCACTTTAAGACCGTAGACGGCAAGCTTTCGGTCGACAACGTTAAGCCCATTCAGGTGAAGTATGCTTCGAGCGTGAAGAGTGTTGCGCTCGACAACCTATTTACGCCCGAGGAGGTCACGGGGCTCAAGGCTTACATCGAAAAGAATACGACCGTTGCCGACGATGGCACCAAGACCGTGAACTTCTACGCGAACAAGTGGGAGACCGGCGCGTTGGGTAATACGGTTGCGACCTTTGAGCCGGCCGACACCAACCGCTACTACTACTTCCAGAAACAGACCCCAATTTACACGGACAAGGACTGCACGCAGCCTGCAAAGAATTCGCTGGCAGATACCGGCACCTATTACTACAAGGATGAGTTTGAGGAGCAGGGCGAAAACGATGAGGCCAAGCCCGCCTCTGCCGTCATCGAGTTTATCGGCGGCGACGCTGCGAAGTTTGACGGCGCTATTGTTGCTGACGAGGACGGCAGCCTTTCGTTTAGCGTGGGAACCGCGCGCCTAGCCTTTATCGACGAGCTCCACACCACCAAGGAGAGTGTGGGCGGCAACAACACTGGTACCGCGACCGACGTTCTTAACCCCAAGTGGAACAACGTGTCCGCCAAGGCGACCGCGACGCATGTCAATTCCTACCTGGGCAACAACGGCAAGATCAGCTTTAACGTGACGCCGACAACGGTGGATACCAAGGCCAGCTTTGGCCTGACCAAGGTGCTCGAGGGCCGCAGCTGGACGGATGCGGACGAGTTTAAGTTTGAACTCTCCGCAACGTCTGAGAATGACGCCCCGATGCCCGCACACGCGACCGCGACCGTGACCAATGACGACCTGGACGACAATGGCAAGGCAGCTATCGACTTCGGCGAGATCACCTGCAACAAGCCGGGCGAGTACACCTATGAGGTCCGCGAGGTCAAGGGCGGCGCCGGTGGCATCACCTACAGCGAGAACGTTGCCACGTTCAAGGTGACCGTGGCGGTTAAGGCCACGGGTGGGCTTAAGGCTGACGTTGAAAAGATCTCGGGCAAGACCGAGTTCAAGAACACCTATAGCGCCAAGACGGAAACCCCGCTGACCCTTGAGGCAACCAAGACGCTCACGGGGCGCCCGATGGCCGATGACGAATTTAAGTTTGCGCTGAGCTATGCGGGGTACGACGAGGTTCTGCTGGATGCAACCACCAAGAGTGGCAAGGTTGAGTTCGGGCCGCTGACGTACACGACCGAGTCGCTTGCCAAGCTGGTCGAGGAGGGCAAGGCGTCGGTTGATGCTAGCTCCGACAAGCCCACGTGGACCATTCGCTACATTGCTGCCGAGCAGACCGGAAAGCTGCCTGCGGGCGTGAGCGCCACCGTGTCGGCAATTGACGCATGTGTAACCGTTGTCGACAACGGTGATGGTACCCTGACGGCGACGGCTGTCTACGGCGATGCCGGCAACGAGTTTGTGAACACCTACACTGCCGCGCCTGTCGAGGCATCGCTTGTGGGCAAGAAGAATCTGCAGGTTCCTGATGGCTTGACCCCGGCTGACATTGCCGGCAAGTTCACCTTTACCGTGACCGGTGAAGAGGGCGCACCCATGCCCGCGAACGCGAGCGTGACCAATGATGCCAAGGGCAAGGTCGACTTTGGCAAGATCACCTTTACGCTCGACGACCTTAACAAGGCTCTGGGCGAGAAGCCCGAGAAGCGCGTGCACACCTTTACCTACACCGTGACCGAGTCCGGTGAGGTCGCTGGCGTGACCAACGACGCCGAGACTTCGCGTACGGTTTCCTTCACCGTGACTGATGACGGCGAGGGTACTCTGAGGGTGTCCCGCAAGCCGGACGGCGATGCGGCATTTACGTTCACCAATACCTATAGCGTGACGCCCGTCGAGAAAAGCGTCACCGACCAGATCACCGCGACCAAGGTCCTGACCGGACGCGACCTCAAGGCTGGCGAGTTTAGATTTGAGCTCGTCGAGGGCGAGGGCGAGGACGCCAAGGTCGTCGCCACCGGCACCAACAATGCCGAAGGCAAGATCACGATGAACGCCGTGAAGTACGACAAGCCCGGCAAGCACACCTACACACTGCGCGAGGTCAACGGCGGAACCACCAGCAAGGGCGTCACTTACAGCAACGCCAAGTACACCGTTGAGACCACCATCACGGACAACGGCGACGGTACGCTCAAGGCCGAGCACGTCCTGAAGGACGACGTCAAGGCTGCAACTTTCGAGAACACCTACAGCGTGACACCGCTCGATGCAGAGCTCGACTTTGGCCTGAGCAAGGCCATTGACGGCCGCGACTGGACGGATGCGGACGAGTTCAGCTTTACCATCACCGCCCCCGAAGGCGCCCCGCTGCCTAATCCCGCAACCGTAACCGTGAGCAATAAGGACGCGAAGGACGGCATCGCCGCCATCAAGTTTGGCAAGATCCACTACACGGCTGCCGGAACCTACAAGTACGAGATCCGTGAGAACGCGGGCAGCGCGGCCGGTATGACGTATGACGCGCATGTCGCAACCGCCGAAGTGACCGTGACCGAGAACGGCGACGGCACCCTGACCGCCAACGTCACCAAGAAGGAAAGCGGCCGCTTCACCAACATGTACCGCTCTGAGCTCGATTACGCCGCGGCCGGCGGCCTCAAGCTCAGCAAGACCCTCTACGGACGTCCCATGACCGAGGGTCAGTTCACCTTTACCGTGACGCCCGCCGACGAGGCTTCGGCCATCGCGCTCGGCCTGCACGAGGGCGCCAACGTGTACAAGTCCCCTGCAACGGCAGAGGCAACGGTTGGTCTGATCGACATCCTGGCTGGCCATGAGGTCAAGTTTACGCAGGCTGACGCGGGCAAGACCTTTACATACACCGTTGCCGAGAAGAACGATGGCCAGCCCGGTTACACCTACGACGAGGCCGTGCGCACCGTGACGATCGCTATCGCCGACGATGGCGCTGGTACGCTCACCGCTACGACGACCGTTTCTGGCGGACCCAATGGCACGCCTGTGGCGGTCCACAAGAGCGGCGAGAATAAGGTCGAGAGCGCCTTGGTCTCGTTCACCAACAGCTACCACGCCTCGACCGATAACCCGGGCGGCGAGCTTGCGCAGATTGTCGCCACCAAGACCCTGACCGGTCGTCCGTTGGCCAACGGCGAGTTCTACTTTGGCATCGCCTATGCGGGCGAGACGGAAGCCATTGACGGCACTGTGGCGACCAACATCAACGGCCAGGTGAGCTTTGGCACGCTGCATTACACGACTGAGATGCTCGCCGATTTGGTGAGCGCCGGACGCGCCATCCGTACCGACACGGACGCCAAGCTTGCGTGGACTATCAACTACACGGCGTTTGAGTACACGTCCCCGCTCGCAGCAAAGGGTATTACTGCCGCGAAGTCGAGCTTTAGCTTTAAGGTCATCGTCGTCGACAACGGCGACGGCACTCTGACGGCGAATCCTGACTACGGTGGCGTCGAGCCCGTGTTCGAGAACGTCTACGGCGCCGATGCCGTTGACGCCGCGCTCGCCGGCGCCAAGAAGCTCCAGGCTGCCGAGGGCCTGACCCCGGTCGATATCACGGGTAAGTTCACCTTTACCGTGACCGCCGATGAGGCGGGCGCCCCGATGCCCGAGCACACGACCGCAACCAACGACGCGGCCGGCAACGTGGACTTTGGCAAGATCCACTTTACGCTCGAGGACCTCAACCGCGCCTTGGGCGTGACGGATGATGCGACCGATAAGGCTGAGGCAGACGAAGCTGATGAAGCCGAGGCCGACGAGGCAGAGGCTGAAGGGGCCGACGTCGACGCTGATGCCAATGACGACGAGTCCGGCGGCGAGTCCGAGCCCGCAGCCCCCACCGCCCCGCGCTCGCACATCTTTACCTACACGGTGACCGAGTCCGGTAGCGCCCCTGGCGTGACCAACGACGCCAACGCCACGCGTAAGGTTTCCTACACCGTGACTGACGACGGTGCCGGACATCTGAAGGTCGTGCGCGAGGGTGACGACGGCGCTGCCTTCACGTTCACCAACACCTACAGCGTGACGCCTACCGATTCTGTGGTGACCGATCAGGTCAAGACGGTCAAGCGCCTGACCGGACGCGACCTTGCAGCAGGCGAGTTCACGTTTGAGCTGCTCGAGGACGGCGTGGTTGTCGCGACCGGCACCAACGACGCCAATGGCACCGTCGCGCTGAGCCCGATCCGCTACGAGGCACCTGGCGCGCACACGTACATGCTGCGCGAGGCTTGCCCCAACGCGCTCGGCCTGTACAAGGGCGTCACCTATGACGGCACGACCTACACCGTCGTGACCACCGTCTCCGACAACGGCGACGGCACGCTGACCGCGACGCACAAGCTCGAGGGAACTACTGAGTCGGCTGGCTTTACCAACAAGTATCATGCCATGCCCACGCAGGTCTCCATCGGTGCCATCAAGGTGCTCGAGGGACGCGAGCTCAAGAAGGACGAGTTTAGCTTTAAGCTCGTTGGCGAGGACATCGAGTCCACTATCACCAACGATGCCGACGGCAAGATCAACTTCGACAAGTTCGAGTACGACGAGCCCGGAACGTACGTCTATACCATCAGCGAGGTCAAGGGCGACGAGGCCGGTATGACCTATGACAAGTCCGTCTTTACCGCGACCGTCAACGTGGCCGATGACGGCGAGGGCAACCTCAAGGCGAATGTCGCCTTTACCAAGGGCGACAAGAGCGTCGAGGGCATCGTGTTCAACAACACGTACAAGAAGCCCGAGACGCCCGTGCCGACGCCCGATCCCGGCACGCCCAAGACCGTGACGAACATCGTCAAGACGGTCAAGGGTTTCCTGCCCACCACGGGTGACCAGCAGACCGCCGCACTGCTCATGGCATTTGTTATCGCCATAGCCGGCGTCGGAGCCCTGGTCTGGGGTATCCGTAAACGCTAGGCACGCTGGCGGCGCCCGGGGCCAAAAGGCCCCGGGCGGCCGGCGGGGAGCCAGAACATAGCCCCACCCCCCCCACCCCCAGCCGCCACGGAGGCATCTCCCTCCTCCGTGGCGGCGCTTTTGTGCGTAGGCGAGGAGGGCTCGCCACGAAACCGGCCCATCTACTACGTTTAGTCCCTTACCCCCAACCATGTCAAAAAACGCGAAAACAAAACCGCAGGTAGAACGCCTGCGGTTTTGCTCAAAACGAAGGTATGGTCAGGGGTATCGAGTTAAACGTAGTAGATGGGCCGATTTCGTGGAGCGGTTCCGGCTGATCCCTTGGGGACGGAGGAAAACGGATCATTTTTGGCTTGAAGCGGCTTGCGGAGACACTTGACGTGGCCGCTCGGACAAAACTAGGCCGGTTTACGGGGCTGAGTCACGAGTCTCCAACCATGCTGATATTCGTGAAAATAAAACCGCAGGTAGACGAGCCGTCATTTTACAGAAAACGCGGGTATGGATGGGGGCCCTGAGTTTGGCCCCGTAAACCGGCATAGTTTTGAAATAGCATTAAACCGGTAGCAGACATTTTGTTATGTCGGGGCGGTCGGTCTTCGGGCAACTACCCTCGCAGGTAGGCGATGGCGATTTGGGTGCGGTTGCGCAGGCCCATTTTGGCCAGGATTGAGCTGATGTGGTTTCGCACGGTGCCTTCGCCCATATAGGCGGTGGCGGCAATCTCCTTGTTATCGAGGCCGCGGGCAATGAGCTCGGCGACCTCGAACTCGCGGTCGGTCAGGCTGACGAAGGCCGCGGGCCGGCGGGTCGTGCCCACCTCGACGCCCGCCCCACCAAAGTTGATATCCTCGATCGCCTTACCCTCGAGCACGCGTTTGCCGTCCATGACCTGGGCCAACGCCGGCGGGATGGCAGCGACATCGGTTTTGATCAGGTAGCCGCGGGCACCCAGTTTGAGCGCCGACACAATGTACTCGTCATCCGAGAATGTCGTCAGAAATACCACGCGCGCCGCAGGGTCGCGCTCAAGGATCTCGCGGGCCGCCGAAAGCCCGTCGCGCCCCGGCATCTGAATGTCGAGCAGCGCAATATCGGGTGCGTGTTCGGCATAAAGAGCCATTGCGTCGTTGCCGTCGGCGCCGGTACCCACCACCTCGATCTGCGGCTGGGCGCCCAGGATTATCTTGAGCGAATCGACCACCAAGCGGTCGTCGTCGACAACGATGAGCCTCATCGGACCTCATCTCCTTGCTGTTTGGGAACGGTGGCAAACACACGCCAGCCGCCGGTGCCGGCGCGCGGGCCGGCGGTGAAGGTGCCGCCAAGCGCCTCGACGCGCTCGCGCATGGAGCCGAGCCCCATGCCCTCTGCGGTGCCGCGGCCGCTTGCTTGGACCCCGCCCGCGCCATCGTCGGTAACGATGAGCTGGTAAAACGACGGATGCTCCATGCATCGTACGGTGACGGTCTGGGCGCAAGCGTGGCGCATGGTGTTGGAGAGCGCCTCGCGCAGGACCGCCGCAAAGCAGTTGGCGACATTTGCGGGCGCATGCTCGGCCAAAACCTCAAGTTCAATCTGCGGCCCGCCATCTGAGCGCGCGCCCTCCACGATGCGCTCGAGCTGTACGGAGAGATTCGCCGCGTTGTCGTTGAGCGCGTGGACGCTCGAGCGCACGAGCTGAAGCGCTTCGTCCACGGTGCGCTTGACGTCAGCGAAGTCGGCGGCGACGCCGGGCTCGTTGGCGTGGACCACGCGTAGGGCCTCGGTTTGCAGCGAGGCGCGCGTGAGCTGGTGCCCCACGTTATCGTGGATCTCGCGTGCGATGCGGGCGCGCTCGGCGAGCGTTGCGAGTTCGACCTCGTAGTCCTGGCGGTCGGCAAGGTCGCGGTTGCGCGCCTCGAGCGCGAGGGCTCGCTCCTGCAGCTCGTCGCGGGTGCGACGCATGCGCTCCTGCTCGCGCTCCAGCTGAGCGGTGCGCAGAGACAGCAAGGTGGCGGCGACTGAAAGGATGGCGGTCAACAGCAGCGCACGGGTGGGAAGCGCGCCGGCGTGGGCATATGCGACGAGTGCGCAGACAAAGATGGCGCCGGCGCCCAGCGCGACCCAAACGTGTTCACGGCGCACGCGTCGCGCGATGTCATAGAGGGCGAGGGGCGCAAACGGCACAAACGACGGCACAAAGACGGCCACCATAATGTAAGCGTAGCTCGCGGCCTCACCGGCGCGGCGGGCACGTTCGCCTTGCGCAATTTCCGTAAGCGAGGCGACTACGACGCCAAGACAAAACGCCGCGACCAAGCAAGCATCCACAGCAAGGCCCAGAGCGGCCGCGATACAGCACGCCAGCACGATCGATTTGTCGAATAGCCTGTTCATACGGGTATTGTACGCGATGGTGCGCGCGACGATTGCTCAGGTGCCGCAACCGTGACATTCCTCCCGCCCGCCCCCGCCGCACTCGTGACAAAGCTCACTGGTGCGCGCCGGCGGCTCCTGCGATGATGCAATCGTTCCGGGCCGAAATCAACAGAAGGGCCACCTCATGACAGACATCGTCCACGTCGAAAACCTCGTCAAGCGCTACGACGATCTTATCGCGCTCGACCACTTTAACCTGAGCATAGCCCCCGGCGAGATCTTTGGCCTGCTGGGCCCCAACGGCTCGGGCAAGACCACGTCCATCAACTGCATTCTGCAGCTGCTCGCCTACGACAAAGGCACCATCGAGTTGTTCGGCGAGCCCATGACGCCCGCCCGCTACGACCTCAAGCGCCGCATCGGCGTGGTCCCGCAGCAAGTTGCGGTGTTTGACGAGCTTACCGTCCGCGAGAACATCGACTATTTCTGCAGCCTTTACGTCAACGACCGCAAACGCCGTCGCGCGCTGGTCGACGAGGCCATCGACTTTGTCGGCCTGGGCGACTTTGCCAAGTTTCGCCCCGGCAAGCTCTCGGGCGGCCTGGCGCGTCGCCTCAACATCGCCTGCGGTATCGCGCACAAGCCCGAGCTCATCTTCTTCGACGAGCCCACGGTGGCGGTCGACCCGCAGAGCCGCAACGCCATCCTGGAGGGCATCTGCCGCCTGCGCGACGAGGGCGCCACGGTGGTGTATACCAGCCATTACATGGAGGAAGTCGAGCAGATCTGCAGCCGCATCATGATCATGGACGGCGGGCGCGTGCTGGCGCAGGGCACCAACGACGAGCTCAAGCGCATGATTCAGATGGGTGAGCGCGTGACCGTCGAGGTCGGCGCCGTCGAGCTCGCCACGGTCGAGCGACTGCGCGCCCTCGAGCACGTGCTCAGCGTCGAGCTTTCCGGCGGCGAGCTCGTCTGCACCTGCGAAGCGAGCCCGCACAACCTGGTTGACATCCTCGACACGCTGCGCGCCGCCGATGTGGCGCTCGGCCGCGTGTGGAGCGAGCCGCCGACCCTCAACGACGTATTCCTCGAGATCACCGGCCGCGAGCTGCGCGACTAGGGGGCGGTCATGTTCAACACCATTATTATCACGGTCAAGACGCTGCTGCGCCGGCCGAGCACGTGGGTTTGGGGCGCGATCTTTCCCGTCGCGCTTTCCACGATGTTCATGTTTATGTTTGCGAATCTGAGCTCCGACGGCACGGTCGACCCGGTGCCGGTGGCCGTCGTGGCGGATGAGGCCTGGGGCGCCTCGACCTTTAAGGACGTGGCGACGTCGCTTGCCAAGGAAGGCGACAACCAACTGCTCGAGATCCACGAGTGCGATGACGCAGTCGATGCGAGCCGTGCGCTTAAAGCCGGCGAGGTCGCGGGCATCTATACGGTCGATGCCGCGGGCACGCCCAAACTCACATTGCTTTCGAGCTATGACAGCTCGCGTGCGACGTCGGTGCTCACCGACCGCAGCATCCTGGAGACGGTGGCAAGCTCGTATACGCAAAATGCCGAACTCATGCGCCAGATTGCCCAGGACAACCAGGCGGCGCTCGCCGACCCGGAGGTGGTTGCGCGCGCTCTGTCGCTTGAGGGCGGAACCCGCCGTGTGAGCCTGACGCGTGCCACGCCCGATGGCACGGTCATCTACTACTACGCGCTCTTTGGCCTGGTTGCGATGATGTCTGCCGAGTTTGCTGCCTTGGGCGTTGTCGACCTGCAGCCCAATCTGTCTGGCCTTGGTGCGCGTCGCTGCGTGGGCGGCCTTTCCAAGACGGCGTCGCTGGCCGGCATCTTTGTGGGCGCGTGGTTGGTCTCCTTTGCCTCGATGACGATCGCGATCGGCTACGTGCGCCTGGTCGTGGGCGTCGGCTTTGGCGGGCGCGAGGGGCTCTGCCTGGTGGGCGGCGCTGCCTCCGCGCTTGCCGCGACGGGCCTGGGGCTCTTTGTGGGCACGCTTCCCGTTAAAGGCGGCAAGGCATCCAAGTCGGGCATCCTCACGGGCTTCGCCACCACGTGCGCCCTGTTCGCCGGTCTCTACGGCGAGCCGGCGATGGCGCTTGCCGACGACGTCGCCCGCGCCTGTCCGGCCGAGTGCTGGCTCAACCCCGTCAAGCTTATCTGCGACATGTTCAACCGCTTGTATTTCTTTGAGGACCTGGGTCCCTTTGCCGTTCGTGCCGGCGCGCTGGTCCTTATGGCGTTGCTGTTCGTTGCCGCCGCCACGCTGATCTTTGGAAGGAGCCGCTATGAGCACCTTTAAGACTGCGCTTCGCATGGCGCTGGCGCACCCGTTCTACCTGCTCATCTATACGGTGTTCATCTCGCTCATGGGCGTATTCATCGCGGCCTCGGTGAGCTGGAACTCGTCGCAGCTCACCGAGTACGAGCCCTACGATGCCAACGTGATCGTGGTCGACCGCGACGACAGCGATCTTTCGCGTGCGCTTACCAAGCACCTGGGCTCGCGCTTTGATCTGGTCACGGGTATCGGCGAGGACACCTACGACCTTGCGGACGCGCTCTCCAAGAGCAACAGCGCCAAGGGTAGCGCCGATTGCGTGTTCTTTATTCCGGAGGGGTTTGAGGACGACCTCGTTGCAGCCGCCCGAGCGGGGGAGCCCCTGCCCAAGCTCGATGTGACCTACGGTGCCGGCACCATGGCGGCGGCGCTTTCGTCTGCCGAGGCCTCGCGCTGGATTTCGCTCGCGGGCGCTGCGGCCGCACTTGATCCTACTGCCTCCGACGGTGACGTCGCCAAGGCCGCCGAGCATGCCGCCGCCAAGCGCGCGGAGGTCGAGATCGAGCAGGTCAAGGTCGACTCGACAGCCGCCGCCACGCTTGAGTCGTATTTCAACTTTGGCGCGTACGCGATTATCTCGTCGGTCATCGTGTCGGTGGGGCTGGTGTTCTCGGGCATGAACGAACCCGAGCGCGTGCGCCGCATGGAGGCCGGCCCAATCTCCGAGCGCCAGCGCTCCCTTGCCGTGTTTGCGGCCGCTGCCGTGATCACCGTCTGCATCTGGTTTGTGTCGAGCATGATGGGCGTCGTGGGCTTTGCCGGCGCGGTCGCCGAGGTCGGCGTAGGTCGTGTATGCCTGGCGCTGGCGGCAACGTTTGCCCTGGCGTGCACGCCGCTGGCCGTTGGCTTTGCGTTGTCGGGCTTGGGCGCGCGCGAGGAGCTGCTCAACGGTGTGGGTAACCTGCTCGGCATGCTCATGACGTTTTTGGGCGGCGCCTGGATGCCGCTGTCGCTGATGGGCCCGGCCGTGCAGACGGTGGCGCACTTTGTGCCGACGTATTGGGTGAACGACGCAATCGGCAAGGCGCTCTCGTCGGACCTGACGTCCGCCGTGCTGGGCGACATCGTCTGCGATCTGGGCGTCACGGTGCTCTTTGCCATGGCCATCGCCGCCGTAGGCCTAGCCCTCACTCACGCCAAATCCCACGCCTAGCCACCTAGTCATTGGGTGCTCATTGGGGACAGACTTAAACGACCAAGAGTGGTCATTGGGGACAGACTTAAACGACTAGTCATCGGGGACAGTCTTTGCCGATTCGCTGGCTCGCCGGCAGGGTTGCCAAGGACTGTCCCCAACTGCCGGCAGGAAAAGAACGTCCCTAGCCGCCAGGTGGCGAGGCACTCATTTAAGTCCGTCCCCAATGAGTGGTTTCAGTCATTTAAGTCTGTCCCCAATGACTAGGCGCCGTACTTGACTTTGACCCCGCTTTAACGGGTACCATCCTCTATGTCTGTAACGCCATATAGACCGAGGGGATAGATCTATGACCGCAACTTCACCTGCAGCACCCGCTAAGGTGTACTTCACCAACTTGCGTACGCATGCTCGCGAGAGCCAGCTCGACAAGCTCAAGCGCCTCATCCGCCGCGCCGGTATTGAGCAGATCGACTTTGAGAACAAGTTCGTCGCTATCAAGATTCACTTTGGCGAGCTGGGCAACCTGAGCTTTTTGCGCCCCAACTACGCCCGCGCCGTCGCGGATGTCGTGAAGGAGCTGGGTGGCAAGCCCTTCCTCACCGACTGCAACACGCTCTATGTCGGTAGCCGCAAAAACGCGCTCGAGCACATCGATACCGCTTATCAGAACGGCTTTACCCCGTATGCCACGGGTTGCCAGATCATCATCGCCGACGGTCTCAAGGGTACCGACGAGGCGCTCGTCCCGGTCGAGGGCGGCGAGTACGTGCGCGAGGCCAAGATCGGCCAGGCACTCATGGATGCCGATATCGTGATCAGCCTCACCCACTTTAAGGGCCATGAGCAGGCCGGTTTTGGCGGCGCCATGAAGAACCTGGGCATGGGAGGCGGCAGCCGTGCCGGCAAGATGGAGCAGCATGCCGCCGGCAAGCCGAACGTCGCGACCGAGCACTGCATTGGCTGCCGTGCCTGCGAAAAGATCTGCGCGCACAACGCTATCTCGTTCGACGACACCCGCGAGCGCGAGCTTGCCAGCGGCGCTACTCGCACGGTGCACGTGGCTGCCATCGACCACGATCGCTGCGTGGGCTGCGGACGCTGCATCGGCGTGTGCAACCAGGACGCCATCAAGCCCGTCTATGACGCCGCGGCCGACGTGCTCAACTGTAAGATCGCCGAGTACACCAAGGCCGTCGTCGACGGCCGCCCGAGCTTCCACATCTCGCTTGCCATGGATATCAGCCCCAACTGTGATTGCCATCCCGAAAACGATACGCCTATCGTCAACGATATCGGCATGTTCGCGAGCTTCGACCCGGTCGCCATCGACCAGGCCTGTGCCGATGCCGTCATGGCGTCCGAGCCGCTGCCCAACACCGAGCTCACCGATAGCGCGGCCAAGATGGAGCATAACCACGAGCATCTGGAGGGCGAGCAGGCGCGTGACCCCTTCTGCATCACGCATCCCGACACCGACTGGCGCGCGTGCATCGCGCACGCCGAGAAGATCGGCCTGGGCACGAGCAAGTACGAGCTTATCGAGGTCAAATAGCGCCTAGCTATTGGACAATATAAGCGCCTTTGTGGCGTAATTCGAGCAAAAGCCGCTCGCGAGCACAGCGCTCACGGGCGGCTTTCCGGAAGTATGCGGCAAATTTCGAGACAGCCGAGCACACGACATTTTTTGGCAACAAAACCCCTGATAAATTGTTGGTAAAACTGCGGTCTGGTCGGCAGTTCCAGATTTTGCCGCATACTTCCGAAGGCGGGAGCCAAAACGGTCCTCCAGCGCTGTAATCAACCATGATTGTTCGCCGTTGATGCGTCAACAAGAAAAGAATGGGTAAACAAGGGGTCACGTATGGTGCAAATTTCGCACGTACCCAGACGCTTTGATATAGTGTTGAGAACTATTTACTTGGAGGATGTAACCGGCATGTCCGATTCGAGCGACAGTTCTAAGCCGCGACCCAAGGCCGCGGCCGTTCCACACTACACGGTGGGTGAGGAGATCATGAACTCCGTCACCCATGGTGTCGGTTGCCTGCTGGGCATCGCGGGCCTGGTGCTCCTGATCGTATTTGCCGCTCTTCGCGGCGGAGGCCCGGCTCACATGGCCGCGGCGATTGTCTATGGCGTCAGCATTATCCTCGAATACCTAGCCTCTACGCTCTACCACGCGATTCAGCCCGCACGCGCCAAGCGCGTGTTTCGCATCATCGACCACAGCTGCATCTACCTGCTCATAGCCGGCAGCTATACGCCGTTTTGCCTCATCACGCTCGCAAACGACGGCGGCCCTATGCTGTTCTTTGCCGTATGGGCCATCGCCATTATCGGCATCGCCCTCGAGTGCTTTATGCGCGAGCGTCAACCGCACTGGGTAAGCGGCCTGGTCTACCTGCTGATGGGCTGGCTCGTCGTCTTTAAGCTGTCCGAGCTCGTGTCGCTGCTCAACCCCGTGGCACTTGCCCTGCTCGCTGTCGGCGGCGTGTGCTACACCGTGGGCGTGCCGTTCTACATCGCTAAAAACGTGCGCTACCTGCACAGTGTGTTTCACTTGTGGGTGCTCGCCGGCAGTATCTTCCAGTTCATGGCGGTGATCCTCTTCGTAATCTAGCGATCACGTCTGTGCCTGCGGACCCATCCAAGCGGCCGCCGGACGCAACTGCCCTATCCGTTATCTACGCTTACTACCTAACGTCCCGAATCTTGGAGGTTCGAGAAACTCCCGATGGACATAACCATCTCCCTTATCACCACCCTCGTTTTGACCCTCATCAACGGCTACTTCTCTATGTCCGAGATGGCGCTCACCACGGCAAAGCGCGCCGTGCTGGAGCACGAGGCCGAGGAAGGCGACAAACGCGCCGAGCGCGCCGTTAAGCTGGCTGCCGACTCCGACCAGCTGCTCGCCACCATCCAGGTCGCCATCACGCTCGTGGGCTTTGCCTCGTCCGCCGTCGCCTCGACGAGCCTGTCCGACCCGCTCGCCACGTGGCTCATGAGCTTTGGCATCGCGCCGCTCTCTGCCATCGCGCGCGGACTGGCGCCGGTCATCATCACCGTTGCGGTCGCCTTCGTGTCCATCGTGATTGGCGAGCTTGTGCCCAAGCGCATTGGTCTGGCCAATGCCGAAGGCGTGTCCAAGCAGGTCGTGGGGCCGCTGTCGTTTTTCCAAAAGATCGCCCGTCCGCTCGTGTGGCTGACTGGTGCTTGCTCCGATGGTCTGGCCCGCATCCTGCGCATCAAGAGCGCCGACGATCGCCAAAACGTCTCGGAGGAAGAGATTAAGTACATGGTCTCGGAGCAGGACGACCTGCTCGACGAGGAAAAGCGTATGATCCACGAGATCTTCGACCTGGGCGATACCGTTGCCCGCGAGGTCATGGTGCCGCGCGTGGACACCACCATGTGCGAGGACGACGAGACGGTCGCCGACGTGCTGTCCACTATGCGCCAGACCGGCTTTAGCCGCATCCCCGTCTATCACGAAGATCCCGACAACGTGGCGGGCATCGCGCACATCAAGGACCTGATTCAGCCCTCGCTCGACGGCGAGGGCGACCAGCCCATCGCCGGTTATTTGCGCGATGCCACCTTTGTGCCCGACACCAAGGACATCCTGCCGCTGCTGTCCGAGATGCAGACTTCGCACGACCAGATCGTGGTGGTCGTGGACGAGTACGGCGGCACGGCCGGCATCATTACCATCGAGGACATCGTCGAGGAGATCGTGGGCGAGATCGAGGATGAGTTCGACCCCGACAACAAGTACCTCACGCGTCTTTCGCGCCGTGAGTGGCTCGTCGATGGGCGTTTTTCGTGCGATGATGCGATTGAGCTTGGTTGGCCGCTCGAGGAAAGCGATGATTATGAGACCATCGCCGGCTGGATTTTGGAACTTTGCGACTCGGTGCCCGACATCGGAGAGGTGTTTGAGGTTGCAGGGTACAAGTTCAAGGTGCAGTCGATGCGTGGCCAGCGCATCTCGCTTATTCGCGTGATCGCTCCGGACGAAACCGATAAGAAGGATTCCGAGTCCTCGGCAGATAAGCCGGCGGCGCCGGGCGCGGGCTCTGCGGGCCCGCACGACGGCGACGAGTGGGGCAAGGAAGAGTAGGGGAGAGTTATGGCAGGCCTGTTCAACATCCTTAAGGTCACCGTCAGCGAGGACAAGATTTGCGCGCATGTGCTGGTGAACCCCGGCATGCCGCTCATGACCTCGGAGGACATCGAGGCCACGGCGCGCGTGTATTACCTGGTGCCCGCGATTGCCAAGCACCTGTGCCTAGGCGATTCCGGTCGTGAATTCCAGGACTGCATGGGCCAGACCGAGCTTTGCCATCTGCTGGAGCACGTGACAGTGGAGCTCATGAACGAGACCGGTCTCGCCGGCAGCATTTCGTGCGGCCGTACCCGCGTAAGCGAGCACGATGAGCGTGTCTTTGAGGTTGAGCTTTCATGCCCCGATGACGCGCTGGCCATCGGCGCGCTGTCTTCGGCGACCTTTATGATGGACTGGGCCTATCTGCACGCCGACCAGCCTGCCCCTGACGTGGAGGGCACGGTCGCGGGCCTGCGCAACCTGGTGCTGGGTATGCGCGCCGAGGCCGAGGGCAAGGATCCGCACGAGGCCATCGCCGCCGCAAACGCCGAGGACGGGGCCGAAGGCGAGGCTCCTGCCGATTCCGAACCCGGCGTCGAGGCAGCTGCTGAGGAAGCCGTCGAGTCCGAGCCCGCGGAGCCCCAGGGTGTCCCGAGCTTTGACGATGAGCCGCAGGAGGCAATCGATACCGAGGGCGCGACCGCCGAGAGCCACGAGGCCCCCGCTGCCGTCTACGGTGGCGCGGCGACGGTTCCGGCAGGCCCCGCACAGGAAGGTGCGCTTCCGCTCGTTGATGGCGCCGGCGAGGACCCGGCGGCCACGGTGGCCATGCCTGCCATGCCGCAGGAGTAGGCTCACTCGCTTATCACTATCATGTACCTGCGCTTTTACCGTACGCAGATGTGCGCGACGGCAAGTGTTGCGCTGCGGGTATAATGGACAGCATTTAAACGGTGGGCATCGAGGTGCCCGCAGGAGAGGAATGATCATGGGAAAGACTTTCAGCTTTGTCTCCGGTGCGCTCTTTGGCGCTGCCGCCGGCGCTATCATCGGCGTTGCTCTGGCCCCGCGCTCGGGTGCCGAGACCCGTGCCATGGCCGCCGATATCGCCAACGATGCCTGGGACAACATGCGCGACACCTACGAGCACGGTGCCGAGGAGGCTCGTGCCGCGGTCAACGACTTTGGTCCGATGGTCGACGCCAAGACCGATGACCTGCGCGCCAAGGTCGACCTGGCCCGCGAGCGCATGGACCAGCTTCGCGAGCAGCTCAACGACGCCATCTCGGGCGGCAACGTGACGCCCGCTGCCGACGTCGTGGTCGAGAACGTCACTGAGGCCGGCACCGAGGCCACGGAGCCCTCGACCGAGGCATAATGCGCGCAGGGGATTTTGTTGGCGTCAAGGTTTATCGTAAGCCTGCCGAAGACAAGCGCACCAAAAAGGACGGCACGCCGCGCAGCCCCAAAAAGCTCGGCAAGATTCACTTTCCGGTCTTTACCCCGGGCGGTACGCGCGTGGTGGGCTTTATGGTTCGCCAGTCCGATATCGCGGGCATGATCGAGCGCCCCGATCGATTTGTGGCGCTCGATGCCATCGGCGTCTATGAGGGTGCTGTTGCGGTCGACGACGTCAAGGGCACCTACGATGCCGCCGCGGCCAAGCGCCTCGATATCAACCTGGACGATTGCATCATCTGGGTTGGCATGGACGTGCGCACGGAATCGGGCGATGTCGTGGGCTACTGCTCGGACGTTGAGTTCAAGCCGCGTTCGGGTATCGTGCAGACGTTCTACGTGACCGCCGGCACTGCCTCGAGTGTGCTGGTGGGCGACACACTGATGCCGCCGACGATGCTGCGCGGCTACGAGAACGGCGCGATGATTGTCTCGGACGAGGTCAAGTCGCTCGGGTATTCGGGCGGCGCGGCCGCCAAGGCTGCCGAGGCCAGTGTCGTGGTGGGCGATAAGGTCAAGAAGGGCGCCAAGGTGCTCGATGACAAGGGATCGGCCGCCGTGGACAAGGGCAGTCGCGCACTGGGCAAGCAGCTCGGCAAGACGCGCGGTATGTTCAAGGCCTTTAAGGACGAATATCAAAAGGCGAGCGGGGGCTCGTCAAAAGCTAGCAAATAGCGACGTACCAAATGACGGGGGGCGAGCCGGAGACATGTTGCTCCGGCTCGCTGTGTTTATGGGGGAGGGCACATGCGCCAAAACGGATCTAACTTAAACGGGCGCTCGGGTGCGCGTCCGACGGCGCGACGCGACCTGGGGCAGCTGCCCAGCGGTCAGCGTCGACGTCGCCGTAAACCCGGCGCGATGTACCTCAACCATAGCCGTGGGTTTAGCGATCGCAGCGCGCGCATCGGCAACGGGCGCTCACCGCGCCGACCGTCCCGCCTGCCCTATGCGCTCATCGCTGTCGGCTGTGCGCTCGTGCTGTTTATCGCTGCCGTCGTGGGCTATGTCAATCGCAGCGTGGACATTGTGCTCAATGGGGAGCAGGCTTCGGTGCGCGTGGGCTCCACGCTGCAGAACCTTATCGATGATCAAGGCCTGACCGACACCTACGATGCCGGCGACTTGTTGGCTGTCGACGATAGCGTGCTTACCCGCCGTGGCGGCGAAAAGCTGTCGGTGAAGGTGGACGGCAAACGGGTGAAGCAGGGCAAGTGGAATAGCCGCGAGCTAACGGGCGGCGAGAAAGTGACGGTCAAAGACGGCCGCGACACGTACGAGAAGCACGAGGTCCAGGTCACGACCATTGAGCCCAAGTTGAAGGTCGAGGGCACGGGCGCTATCGAATACGTTAAAACCTGGGGCGTTCGGGGCCGCTCCGAGGTATGGGTCGGCGAGCAGTCGGGCAAGACGCAGGACCGCGGCGAGGTCGTGCCCGCCACCGACTGTGTAGTCGAGTGCGCGAGCGTAGCGCCCAAGGGCAACGAAAAGTACGTGGCCCTGACATTTGACGAGGGTCCGAGCGGCGCGACCAAGCAGGTCTTGCAGGTGCTCAAGGAAAAGGGCGTCACGGCGACGTTCTTCCTTTCGGGCGATGCTGCGGAAGCCTCGCCCGCTACTGCCAAAGCGATTGTCGATGCCGGATGCGAGATCGGCTCCAACAGCTACAGCGATGATTCGCTCAAGGGCAAGGATCGTGAGGCGGTGCGCAAGCAGATCACGAAGGGCACCGAGGCGATTAAGTCGGCGACCGGCGTCGAGACGATGTTGCTGCGTGCTCCCTACGCCGCGTTTGACGAGCAAAACTGGATCGATGCGATGGACCTGGTGTCTGCCGTGGTCTCGTGGAATGTCGATTCGGGCGACTGGCTGCTCAACGGCGCCGACGAACAGGTTTCGACAGTGCTCGAATCGGTGACTCCGGGCAACATTGTTTTGTTCACCGATAGCGACGAGTGCTCCGAACAGACGCTCGAAGCGCTGCCGCAGATCATCGATGGCCTTGTCGCCAAGGGCTACAAGATCGTGACGCTGAGCGATTTGGTTAAGACGGATACGTCGCTGAGCAAAAAACTCACCTCGCTAACGAAGACTTCCATGCCCAAGAACGCCGTGTTTCCCCAGCTCGCCGAAGAAAACGACACCACAGACTAGTCACGGGGGACGTTTTTAAACGACTATGTCACGGATGCGTCAGCGTTTGGTATGCCTGCGATGTTTGGAGCATAAATTTGGCGTCACGGCGCGATGCTGATGCTATAGTTACTGCGGATAACAAGGGTCAAGAGAAAGGTTGCAGGTGAAATCCAAACCTCGACCATACAGTCGATGACCCCTTGCAGGTGCTTCTTGCGCATGCACGGGGTGTGAGCGCCGAGCGGTGTGCCGCCCGCGCATGCGTATACATATCTAAAAGTCCACGGATGGCGTGCCGGCATGGCCACGGTCCGAAGGAATAATGATGGGGAGCACCAGTGAATTATCTGAGTGAGATGCTCAAGCTGCCGGTCTTGGACGTCGATGGCGAAAAGCTCGGCGTTGTGAACGATTTTGGCATTGCTACCGGCGAAGTTTTTCCGCACGTGACGTCGCTCGCGTTCCGCGGTCCCGGCAAGACGCCGTTTATGATCAGCTGGCGAAAATGGGTCGACCGTATCGACGAGACGGGCGTATACCTTAAGACGTCGGCCACCGAAATCCGTTTTTCGTACCTGCAGCCGACCGAACTCCTGCTCGCGCGCGACGTGCTCAATAAACAAATCGTCGACACGCAGGGCATGAAGGTCGTGCGCGTAAACGACATCAAGTTTTCCATGTCGGGCGAAAATCAGCTGCGCCTGCTGGGTGCCGAAGTCGGTGCCCGCGGTCTGCTGCGCGCAATCAGCCCCGCTCTTGAACATGTCGTCGAGGGCTTTATGAAGCACCTGGGCAAACCGCTCGGCGAGGACATCATCGCCTGGTCCTACATGGACCTGCTCGATCGATCGACTAAGAACATCCAGCTGTCGGTGTCGCATAAGACGCTCGGCGAGCTGCATCCTGCCGACATTGCCGACATTATCGAGCAGCTCGATCCTCGCCTACGCGCGCAGGTGTTCGCGCAGCTCGACACCGCCCAGGCCGCCGAGGCCATCTCGGAGTTCGATGACGACGAGCTCATGACCGAGATGCTCGAGGGCCTGTCCGACACGGATGCGTCGTCGATGCTGGCCATGATGGACCCGGACGACGCCGCCGACCTGATCGACGAGCTCGATTACGAGAAGGCCGAGAAGCTCCTGCGCCTGATGGGCGTTCAGGAGGAGAAGGCGATTCGTAACCTGCTGGGCTATGAGGAAAACACTGCCGGCCGCATTATGACCTCGGAGTTTGTCTCCCTGCCTGCCACGGCGACGGTCGGTGACGCCATCGAGGCGATCCGCAAGCTCGACGAGGATTTCGAAAGCGTCTACTACGTCTATACCGAGGATCCGAGCGGTATGCTGACCGGCGTGCTCTCGCTGCGCACGTTGATCGTGGCCGACCGCGACGCCACGCTGGGCCAGCTGGCCTACCGCGACCTGGTTTATGTATCGCCCGACGAGGACCAGGAAGACGTAACGGACGAGATGACCAAGTACGACCTGGTCGCCATCCCCGTCTGCGATGAGAACCGCCACATCTTGGGCATTGTGACCTTCGACGACGCCATGGACGTTATCGCCGAGGAGCACCAGGAGGACCTGCAGATCGCAGGCGTCGGCTCGGGCGACAGCGCGTCCGACGACTCGACGAATGTGCTCAGCTGGTTTGTGCATCGCCAGTACTGGGTTGTCGTGTGGGGCATTGCCTCGTGCATCATGGCGGCAGTGCTGGGGACGGCGCTGGGCTCCGCACATCTGGTGGTGTTCCCCATGTGCGCCATGCCGCTCGTGCTGCTGGCTGCCTCGCGTATGGTGTCGTTCGTCAAGAACTACTTCCTGGAGTACGACGGCCATGACGATGAACCCAAGCCGTATCTGGGATTCTTCTTCCAGAGCACGGGCATGGGCCTGATCCTGTCGCTCGTGACCTACCTGTGCGCTCAGCTGGTGCGCACCACGGCGTTCCCCGACGCGCCCATGCTTGAGGAGCAGCTCTTTACCGGCTGCTTTAACATCGCGGCCATCGTCTGCCTGATTGGCAACATGAGCGCTGTGATTTACCTGATGGTGCTGTTCTGGCGCGACGAGCACGACCTCAATACGTCGGGTACCGCCATGAACGTCATTGCCGTCATGATCTCGTGCGTGGCGTACTGTGCCGCTGCGGTGCTGCACACCATGTCGGTCATGGGTTAGGTGGTCGCGTGCAAAATAGCAAGCAAAAGCAGGGCACCAAGCAAAAGCTGACCATCGCGGCCATCTTTGGTGCCATGGGTCCTGGCCTTCTGGCGGCGCTTTCGGGCAATGACGCCGGCGGCATCGCCACGTATTCCAGCGCCGGTGCCAGCTATGGTTACAAGATGCTCTGGATGCTTCCCGTCATGACCGTGCTGCTCATCGTGACGCAGGAGACCGCGGCGCGTTGCGGCTGCGTGACGGGCAAGGGCCTGGCCTCGCTCATTCGCGAGCGCTTTGGCGTGCGCAAGAGCGTGCTGGCCATGGCGGCGCTGCTGATTGCCAACACAGCCGTGACCATTTCGGAGTTTGCGGGTATCGCGAGCGGCCTTGCCCTCTTTGGCGTGCCGGCGAGCATCTCGGTGCCGCTTGTGGCGCTGATGGTTTGGATGCTTACCATGTCGGGTAGCTTCCAGCGCATCGAGAAGATTCTGTTGCTGGTGAGCTGCGTGTTTGTGACCTACATTGTCGCTGCAATTATGGCTGGTCCCAGTTGGGGCGAGGTGGCGGTCGATCTGGTTGTACCCAACATTCAAAATGACCCCAGCTACGTGTCGCTTGTGGTCGCGACGATCGGTACCACCATCGCGCCCTGGATGATTTTCTTGGCACAGAACAACGTGGTCGATAAGAATGCGGGCGAGGACGATATCGTGTTGCAGCGCATCGATACCGTGAGCGGCTCGATTGCCGCCGATGTCATTGCCGGTTTTATTATCATCACGACCGGTACGGTATTGTTCCCCGCGGGCATTCAGATTAGCGATGCTGCAGACGCTGCCCGCGCGCTGGAGCCCATTGCGGGCCAGTGGTCCACGGTGCTGTTTGCCTCGGGCCTGGTTGCGGCGAGCTTCTTGGCCGCCTGTGTGCTGCCGGGCGTTACGTCCAGCGCTATCTGCGAGGCGTTTGGCTGGGAACGCGGTGCCGATCGCAGCTGGGACGAGGCCCCGGTCTATCGCGGCATCATTACGGCAATCAGTGGCATTTCTGCCGTGCTGGTGCTCATGCCCGGCGTCGACCTGTTCCAGATTATGATGACCTCGCAGGTCATCAACGGCGTGTTGCTGCCCGTGGTTCTGGTGTTCCAGGTGGTTATTGCCGCCGATCGACACATTATGGGCGCCAACCGCAACGGCCGTGTGTGGAATGTGCTCACTTGGGCGACTATCGGCGTTATTACGGTGCTGACGGTCGTTATGTTTGTTCTGCAAGCGATGGGCTACAGCGCGTAGCACCTCTCTTGGACTCTAAACAGGCCGCCGCCATGGGCTGTGGCCTGTTTTTGTCTGCTATAGGGTGCTAGTTATATACCGATGTGCAGCTATAAAGCCGCCTCTGGGGTGAATTAACAGCCCAGAGGCGGCTTTGTAAGTCGCGGAAGTGGTCCCAAGTGCCGGATTGTAAGCAGATTTGGCGGTGCGTTACTTGTCGGTGCCTAGCTTGTGCGGTTTGTAGGCGAGGGCGTTGACGAGTGCCTCGGCAGCGGATTTGACAGCCGCCGGCTGCGGATCGTTAACGTGGTCCTCGGGGTGCACGGGTAGGTCCTTCTTGACGGCATCGTGGATGAGCTTAAGGTACTCGGTCACGCCGGTAGTCGACAGGTGTGTGCCGTCGCCATCGAACAGGTCGTTGCGATTTGTGCTGTATCCGTACCAGTCGATAACGCGTACATTCTTGTAGCGCGTAGCGGCGTTGGCGATGGCCTGGTTCGTGGACCCGACCCACGGCTGCGGGCTACGCGTGTTTACAAACACGACAATACGCTGATTACCGGCGTCGGCCATGATCGCGTCGACCTGGGCGTCCGTTACCAAACCGTTGGTGCCCAGGGCAAAGACCACGATCTTGCCGGCAAGGTTCTGCTGGATATAGCCCTCAAATGTCGCGCGGCCCGCATCAAACTGGCGGCCCTTTTCGGCATCGATGTGGCTGTGCGGGAACACGCCGTCAAAGGCATCGACGGCGCGCAGGGACACGGAGTCGCCAATCATTAGCAGGTCGTAGGCTCCGTCGGGGAAGCCGTCGTCATCTTTGTCGGTGTCATCGGCCGCCCGCTGATCTTGAGGCTTTGCATTTTTGGCCTCCTTGTTTAGGATTTCGGCGCCCTCGCCGCTCAGTGCGGATGTGTCGGGCACAAAGACCAGGCCGCCCAGCGCCACAACAAGCGCGACGGCGCAAACGGCGCAGGTGGGGACATGTGCGCGCATCCAGCCGGCGGGCGTGGTGGTGCCGTCGCGGAGCTCGGCAACGGTGCGCCCAAAAGCGCCCTTCCTAAACGGCGTTTCGATAAAGCGATAGGAGCACTCGGCCACGGCGACCACCAACAACACCTGCAAAATGTAGTGCCACCAGGGCGTGTCGTTAATGTTGGCGACCGGGTTCATGAGGAGCAGCAGCGGATAATGCCACAGGTAGATGCTGTAGGAGCGCTTGCCGATCCATACGAGCGGCTCGGCGGCCAAGGCCCGTGCGACCATGCCCTGGGGCTGCACACATGCCGCGATAACCATCAGTGTGAGGATGGAGCACAGCAGCGTGCCGCCGCGATACTGAAACGCGGTATAGCCGTTGGTGAGCGCGACCATGGCGGCGAGTCCGACCAGGCCAACGACGCCCATCAAATCGATGGATGCGGGGGAGGACCAAAAGCGTGCGAGCTCACTTGGCTTTGTCGTGGCGGCCTCGGCGGTGTCGCTCTTTGACTTGCCGTGCTTGGCGGCGCCGGCCAGTCGGTCGAGCCCCAGATGGCGGACAAGGCGCGCAGGCGCCAGGTCGCGGTCGGGGATAAAGGCCATCCAGGCGCCCAGCAGCAACGAGAACACGCGGGTGTCGGTGCCGTAGTACACGCGGCTGGGGTCGGTGGCGGGGTTGTAGAGCACCATCATGGCGAGGGCGGATACCGCGGCAAGGCCCAGGACCACGCGGCGCGTGTTGGGCTTGCTCATGTGCACCGACACCATGGCGAGCAGCAGCGGCGGCCAAATAAGATAGAACTGTTCCTCGATGGCAAGCGACCAAAAGTGCGTGAGCGGCGAGGGGTCGCCCAGGGCGTTAAAGTACGAAACGTCCTGCATGATCTGCCACCAGTTATTAAAGAACAGCAGCGACGGCAGGATGTCGGGGCGCATCTTGGTGAGCATCACATGGTTAAAGACAGTGCACAGTGCGCAGGTCACCACCACGACGGTTACCACGGCGGGGAACAGGCGACGGATGCGGCGGATCCAGAAGCTCTTGAGATCGATACGACCGGTCTTTGCGATTTCGTTGAGGAGCAGGCGCGTGATCAAGTATCCCGAGAGCACAAAGAAGATCGTGACGCCGAGCAGGCCGCCCTGAGCCCACGTGAGGTTGAGGTGATAGAGCACCACCGCGACAACGGCGAGCGTGCGAAGGCCGTCGAGGGCGGGGATGTAGCGAGATTTGGGACGCGTGGGCGCCTGTTCTTTTGCGGCGCTGTCGGTGCGGGCGCCCTTGTTGGCGGGCGAGCGATGGGAGCCTGCAGCGCGGCGCGGCTCGGTGGTTTGGCGGTTAGTGCGCGAACGTTCGTGCGGCGCTTGTTGATCGCTCGCATGGCGTGAGCTGCGCGAGCTCGATCGCGGGAATTGATCCATAAAACATCATCCAATGACGAGAATAATCAGCACGCTTTCATTGTAGCCGCCTACTCCTGTGAATGCTTGCTGCTGGCGTAAGCTCAAGCGCGCGTCCACATCAAAGTGAACTAAAGTTATAGAGGTGCGAGAGCGCACGATTGACGGCCGACAGCGGGTGCGGGGCCCGCGGACGAGGAGGTTTTCATGGCAGATTGCGGCATCGTTGCGGTGTTTGGCAGCATGAACATGGACCTTTCGGTGGCGTGCGAGCGCATGCCGCGTGCGGGCGAGACCGTCGGCGGCAGCGGGTTTATCACCAACGCCGGCGGCAAGGGCGCCAATCAGGCCGTAGCAGCTGCGCGCATGGGCGCGCGCACGCGCATGATCGGCGCGGTCGGCCGCGACGCGTTTGGCTCGTCGCTCGTGGCGGGGCTCCAAGATGCTGGCGTGGACTGTGACTTTGTGGCGTGTCGCGACGATGTGGAGACGGGAACGGCGACCATCATTCGCTGTGAGGGCGATAACCGCATCGTACTGTCGCCGGGCGCCAACCATGCACTTGCGGGCGAGGACGTTGCCCGCGCGCTGAGGCGCCTGGTGGCCGATGAGCTCGACGGCGACGCCAGCGAGATTGCCCCGGCTGCCGGAAGCGTCTTTATCGCCCAGGGCGAATGTGACCTTGTGGCGACTGTCGAGGCGCTTTTCTGCGCTCACGAGCAGGGGTTTTATACGGTCTTTAATCCAGCGCCAGCCTGCGAGTTGCCTGCGGAGGTCTGGCCTGCAGTCGACCTGGTCTGTCCCAACGAGACTGAGTGCCAGGTACTGACGGGCATCTTGCCTGCAGACGATGCGAGCTGCGTCGCGGCGATCAACGCCTTGCTCGCCAAGGGTGCCGGCGCCGCGGTCATCACGCTGGGCGGCGCCGGCTCGGTTACGCTCGGCGACGACGGCGAGCTGCTGCGCATGCCGGCGCTTTCGAGCTCGGTGGTCGATACGACGGCTGCGGGCGATACATTTATCGGTGCGCTTGCCGCGGCTCGTCTGGAGGGCCTGCCGCTCTTTGAGTGCATGGCCGCGGGTGCTCGCGCCTCGGCAGTGACGGTGTCGCGCCTGGGCGCGCAGCAGTCGATTCCCACGCGTGCCGAAGTTGAGCGCGTGTTTGGTTTAGACGATTTAGTACAAGACGGAGAAGCGGAGTAGAACAATGGCAACCAAGAAGCTGATCCTTGATCTGGATATGGGTGTGGACGATGCGATGGCGCTTGCCTATGCCATCGCGAGCCCCGAGGTTGAGCTCGTGGGCATTACCACGTGTTTTGGCAACGTGCGCGTCGACCAGTCGGCGCGCAACTGCCTGGCGGTGCTTGACCTGTTGGGCCGTCCCGAGGTGCCGGTGTACCTGGGTGCTGACCGTCCTCTGCAGGCGACTGAGCCCTATACGCCGCCGGCGTCCACCGTACTCATTCACGGCAAGAATGGCATCGGCGGCGCGAGCGTGCCCGCGTCGCCCTACGAGCCGGTGGGGGCGACGTCGGCCGATGGCAACGCTGCAGTCGATTATCTAATCGATGCCGCGCGCACCTATGGTCCCGATCTGGTCTACGTAGCGACCGGCCCGCTCTCCAACCTGGCGCTTGCCCTGGAGCGCGATGCGGCGGCGGTGATGTCTATCGGCCGCGTGGTGGTGATGGGCGGCGCCCTGACCGTGCCCGGCAACGTGAGCGCGGGTGCCGAGGCCAACATGGCAAGCGATCCCGAGGCGGCCGATGCCGTGCTGCGCTCGGGCCGCAAGCTCACTATGGTGGGCCTGGACGTGACGCATCGCGTGGTGCTCACGCGTCGCGACATTGCCGGATGGACGGGCTCGGGCACCATGGCGGGCTGTGCGTTTGCGAGCATGGTCGAGCACTACATTGGCTCGTACGAGATGAACGCACCCTACCTGGGTGGTTGTGCGCTGCACGATCCGCTGGCCGTCGCCGTGGCGATCGACCCCACGCTCGTGGGTGCGCTCGGCTGCAATCTGCGTGTTGATCTGCTGGGCGAGTATCGCGGCCGCACCATTTGCGACGAGCATCGCCTGTCCGATCCGGACAAGAGTGCACTTGTGGCGCTGACCGTGGATGCCCCGCGCTTCCTGTCCGAGTTCAAGACGCGCATGGCTCACGTTTTGGGCTAAGTAGTCTTTTTGGGACGGGGCTTTTTTAACTACTTGGGGAGCTAAAAGTTGCTAAAAGCCCCGCCCCAAATGAGCGCATAATTGCGTAATATATAGAACTAGCTGCTGTAAACGGATTAAACACCGTTTACAGCCTAAAAGCGACCGTTAACCAAATACTTGGCCTTGTCTGGAATTGTCTGTGTTTGCATGGACGGGATGGTCTGCCGATATTGACGTATCGGTGCAGAATCGGAGGCAGCATGAAAGAGTATTTTGGCATTGACGTGGGCGGCACGGCAGTTAAGTGGGCTGTGCTGGGCGAGGATTTTTCCATTCGCGAGCGGGGAAGCCTGCCGACTGATTTTGCTACGGCAGACGAAGCGGTCGAGGCCTTGGCCGGTCTTGTCGAGCCGTATCGTGACCGCGTGTCCGCCGTGGGCGTAAGTGCGCCCGGCGGCATCTATGAGGATGACGCAGACGGCACCATCCATCGCGGCGGCGCGCTCACCTACATGGACGGCTGTCCGCTGGGAAAGCTGCTGCGCGAGCGGTTTGACATGCCGGTGTCTGTTAACAACGACGGAAAATGCTGTGCGCTCGGCGAGTACGCGGCGGGCGCCCTCCGTGGATGCCGCATTGGCGTCGTGCTTGCTATCGGTACCGGTATTGGCGGCGGTATTGTCATCAACGGACACGTGCTTCGCGGCGCACATGGCTTTGCGGGCGAGTTTAGCTTCCTGCGCAACGATGTGACGCAGCCTGCGTCGGGCGGCAGGATGTTTGCCGGCACAGGCGGCTGGCGTGCGCTGCGCGATCTCGTCGTGGCCGAGAAAGGTCTGCCCGCCGATGGAACGGTGGACGGCCGTCGCGTTTTTGAGTGGATCGAGGCCGGCGATACGGCGGCGCAGTGCGCGCTTGACTGCTATGCGCGCACGTTCGATGCCATGCTCGTAAACCTTCAGGCGGTGCTCGACCCCGAGGTGTTTGTGATCGCGGGCGGCATTTCTTGCCACCCCGAGCTCATCGATGCGCTTCGCGATCAGATGCCCGCAGCTCTTGCGGGCTATGAGGGCTTTCTTGCCGGCATCCCTGCGCCGCAGGTCAGGGCGGCCGAGCTCGGTAACGATGCTAACCTGTATGGTGCCGTGCAAGAAGCCATGCGCCTTTGCGAATAGCTACCGAGTAAATGTGCCCGTTGGGGGAATAGTCGTGCCACTTCGCTTGACAACAGGCTAAACTAGCTCATAAACATTTACTATTCTGTTTAGATTGAATTTGCGGTCGTTTAGTTGTCGAGTCATCAAGTTGCGATGCTCCGCCACGGCCGTTGCTAGGGGGAACAATGGCCAAAGCAAGTGTTCGCGAGATCAGCCGCATCACCGGTTTTTCGCCTGCGACCGTGTCCAACGCGCTCAACCGCAAGCGCAGCGTGAGTGAAGAGACCGCCAAGGTCATCCTGGAGTGCGCGCAATCGCTTGGCTATCAGCAGTCGACGCAGCTCGAGAGCATTCAGTTTGTGCTCGCGCGCAAGACGGGCGCCATTCTGGACGAGAGCACCTTCCATCCCGCGGTCATCGAGGGCGTGGAGCGCCAGGCGCGTCGTCACGGCATGAGCACGAGCTTTGTCTCGCTCGACTTTAGCGACTTGGACGCCGTGCGTCCGCAGGTCGAGGGCCTGATCGCCGATCCGTCCGCCGCTATCGTGCTGATGGGTACCGAGCTGGGCGAGGAAGACTACGCCCTGTTTGCCAACGCTGCCGCCCACCTGATCGTGCTCGATGGCTGGAGCGATCGTCAGTACTTCGATGCCGTGGTCATTGCCAACACCGACTCGGTGCTGCGCGCCGTGGATTACCTTATCGAGAAGGGTCACAAGCAAATCGGCTATCTGGCAGGCGACCTTCGCATCCGCAACTTTAAGGATCGCGAGCGCGGCTATCGCCAAGCGCTTGAGGACGCAGACCTTGAGGCCAACCCGACATGGCGCGTTACGCTGGGCACCACGCTCGAGGGCGCCTATCGCGACATGGGCGCATGGCTCGACAGCGTCTCGCGCGACGACCTGCCGACGGCTTTCTTTGCCGAAAACGACGTGCTCGCCGTGGGTGCCATGCGCGCGCTCAACGAGCACGGTATTCGCGTGCCCGAGGATGTCTCGATCATCGGCTTTGACGATCTGTCTTTGGGCGCCTTCTCCAACCCGCCGCTCACCACGGTGCACGTTCCCAAGCACGAGGTGGGCGAGATCGCGGTGCGCCGCCTGGTGGGCAACATCCGCAATCCCAAGAGCTATACCTGCAAGACAGCCGTATCGACCTATTTTGTCGAGCGTCAGAGCGTGCGTGAGATCTAGGCAAAGGCAACGCCGGGCCGCAGGGCGGCAAAGCTCGCTAAGGCAGAAAAATAACGTCATCCAAAAGGGGTCCTTCGGGGCCCTCTTTTTGTTGCCCTTGTATGTTCAGTTTGTTTACATACCGTTTAGGCTGATTTCTCTACCGCCCACGAGTATTTCGCGTTAAACTTCTAAACACTGGAGTAAAAATTTAGTAAACAGAACAAAACGAAACATGCGTCTGTTTACTGAACATGTGATTAGGGGAGGACGTACATGGACAAGATCAAGCTCGGTTTTGTGCCCACGCGCCGCAGTATCTTTAGCGCGCCGGACGCAATCAAGTATCGCGGCCTGACGGCTGATCGCCTGCGTGAGATCGGCGTCGACATCGTGGATATCGACGACATCAATGACGAGGGCCTGCTGTTCGACGACAGCCACATTGAGCCTATCGTCAAGAAGTTCCGCGCCGAGGGCGTCGATGGCATTATGCTGTGCCACGCCAACTTTGGCACCGAGTACGTTTGCGCTCGCCTTGCCCGCGAGCTCGGCCTACCCGTGCTGCTGTGGGGCCCGCGCGACGAGCGCCCCGAGCCCGACGGCACCCGCCTGCGCGATAGCCAGTGCGGCCTGTTCGCCACCGGCAAAGTATTGCGCCGCTTCCAGGTTCCCTTCACCTACATGACCAACTGCCGCCTGACCGATCCCGAGTTCGAGCGCGGCGTTTGGGACTTCTTGGCCGTGTGCAACGTGGTCAAGACCTTCAAGCACACCCGCATCCTGCAGATGGCCACCCGTCCGTTCGACTTCTGGTCGACCATGTGCAACGAGGGCGAGCTGCTCGAGAAGTTCAACATCCAGCTTTCGCCCATTCCCATGACCGAGCTTGTCCAGGCCGTGCGCGACGCCCAGGCCGACGAGCAGGCCATGGCTACCATGCTTGCCCACATCAACGACAGCTTTGAGATCTGCATCCCCGAGGATAAGGTTCCCGCGGTCGCCGGTCTTGCCATCGCCATGAAGCGCCTGGTCGAGAAGTACGGTTGCAACGCCGGCGCCATTCAGTGCTGGAACGCTCTGCAGGACGAGCTGGGCATTATGCCCTGCGCTGCCAACGCCATCCTCAACGAGATGGGCATTCCTATCGTATGCGAGACCGATATCCACGGCGCCATCACCGCGCTGATGGTCGAGGCCGCCGACCTGGGCCGTCACCGCGGCATGTTCGCCGACTGGACCGTGCGCCATCCCGACAATGAGAACGGCGAGCTGCTGCAGCATTGTGGCCCCTGGCCCTGCAGCTGCGCGGCCGTCAAGCCCAAGCTCACCTACCCGCTGGCTTTCGATCACCCCGGTGCGCTGACGGCCGAGGCCAAGCACGGCGATCTCACCCTTGCCCGCTTTGACGGCGACAACGGCGAGTACTCGCTGCTGCTGGGCAACGCTCGCGGCATCGACGGCCCGGCTGGCATGGGCACCTATCTGTGGGTCGAGGTCGACAACCTCAAGCGCCTCGAGGCCAAAATCGTCGAGGGTCCCTACATCCACCACTGCGTCGCTATTCACGCCAACGTGGTGCCGGTGCTCTACGAGGCGTGCAAGTACCTCGGTATTGCCCCCGACCTGTACGACCCCATCGAAGAAGACGTTAAAGCCTACCTGCGAGGAGAGTAGAAATGGCAACTATCGAAGAGCTTGAGTCCCTGCGTTGGGACCTTCGCCGCGATTGCGTCGATATCATCATGGCTGGCGCTGGCGGCCACATCGGCGGTGACATGTCGGTGATCGACGCCCTCATGACCCTCTACGCCAACCACCTCAACATTTCGCCCGAGACCGTCGACGATCCCAACCGCGACCGCTTCGTGCTCTCCAAGGGCCACGCCATGGAAGCCTACTACGCGGTGCTCTGCCACGAGGGCTATCTTGACCTCGATGACGTCAAGGCCCGCTTCTCCAAGTTCGGCAGCCCCTACATCGGCCACCCCAACAACAAGCTCAAGGGCATCGAGATGAACTCGGGCTCGCTGGGTCACGGCCTGCCCGTGGCCGTGGGCATGGCGCTCGCCGGCAAGATGGACGGCCGCGACTACCGCGTCTACACCATCATGGGCGACGGGGAACTTGCCGAGGGATCGGTCTGGGAGGGCGCCATGAGCGGCGGCAACTACCAGCTCGATAACCTGTGCGCACTCGTGGACCGCAACCGCCTGCAGATCAGCGGCAGTACCGAGGATGTTATGAAGCAGGACTCGCAGGAGGAGCGCTGGGCCGCCTTCGGTTGGAACGTGCTCTCCATTCCGGGCAACGACGTCCGGGCCATCGACGCCGCGCTGACGCTTGCGGCCGAGACCTGCGGCAAGCCCACGGTCATCATCCTCAATACGGTGAAGGGCTATGGCTCGCCCGTCATGGAGGACAAGGCCGCCTGGCACCATCACCTGCCCAACGATGAGGAATATGCCCAGATCATCGCCGATTTCGCTGCCCATAAGGAGGCCGTCAATGGCTAACAAGATCGCCAATCGCAAGGTTATCTGCGACACGCTGCTCGAGGCCGCGAAGACCGATAAGGACATCGTCGTCCTATGCTCCGACTCCCGCGGCTCCGCATCGCTCATGCCGTTCTTTGATCAGTATCCCCAACAGTCCGTCGAGGTCGGCATTGCCGAGCAGGACCTGGTGAGCATCGCCGCCGGCATGGCTTCGTGCGGCAAGAAGGCCTGGGCCGCCTCGCCGGCGTCCTTTGTGACCACGCGCTCGTATGAGCAGTGCAAGGTCGACGTCTCGTACTCCAACACCAACGTCAAGCTCATCGGCATCTCGGGCGGCGTGTCCTATGGCGCCTTGGGCATGAGCCATCACTCCGCGCAGGATATCGCCGCCATGAGTGCGATTCCCAACATGCGCGTGTATCTGCCGAGCGACCGCTTCCAGACCGCCGAGCTCGTGCGGGCCCTGGTCGCCGACAACAAGCCGGCCTACATTCGCGTGGGCCGCAACCCGGTCGAGGACGTGTACACCGAGGACGAGTGCCCGTTCCAGATGGATCGCGCCACCTGGGTGCGTCGCGGCACCGATGTGACGCTCGTCGCCACCGGCGAGATGGTCCGCCATGCCGTGGACGCTGCCGACCTGCTGGCCGAGCAGGGCATCTCGGCAACGGTGCTCGACATGTATTGCGTCAAGCCGCTTGACGCCGAGGCCGTGATTGAGGCTGCCGGTGCCACGCGCGCCGTCGTGACGGTCGAGGAGCACAGCCCCTTCGGCGGCCTGGGTTCTATGGTCGCGCAGGTGGTGGGCGAGCATTGCCCGCGTCCGGTCAAGTGCCTCTCCCTGCCCGACGCACCGGTCATCACCGGCACGAGCCCCGAGGTCTTCACACACTACGGCCTGACGGGTGCCGGAATCGCGCAGACCGTCGCCGAGTTCCTCGGCAACTAGTAGATACAGACGCTGCGCGGCCGCCAAGCACCGCACCTTGCCGTTCAAACCGTCGCTTGCGTACGCAAAGTACGCGGCGCTCTTCTTTCACGGCAATCTGCGGCACTTGACGGCCGCTCGCTCCTTGTCCGCCAGTCGTCTTTGATTTGGCGGAAGGAATGGGAGAGTACATGAGCAAATACATCATCGGAATCGATCAATCCACGCAGGGCACGAAGGCGCTGCTGGTGGACGAGGGCGGCCATCTGATTCATCGTGCCGACCGCTCGCATCGCCAGATTGTCAATGATGCCGGCTGGGTGAGCCATGATCCGGTCGAGATCGCCGCCAACGTGTTGGCCGTGGCGCGTGCCGTGGTGGAGGAGACCGGGGTCAATCCGGCCGACATTGCTGGTATTGGCATCTCCAACCAGCGCGAGACCACCGTTGCCTGGAACCGCACGACGGGCGAGCCGCTGTGCGACGCCGTGGTGTGGCAGTGTGCCCGCGCCCGCGAGCTGTGTGACGAGCTTGCGGCGCGCGAAGGCGTGGCAGAGCTGGTGCGTGACACAACGGGCCTGGTGCTCTCGCCCTACTATCCGGCGGGCAAGATGGCTTGGATTCTCGCGAACGTTCCGGCGGCTGCCGAGGCCGCGGCGTCGGGTGAGCTGTGTCTGGGCACCATCGATGCCTGGGTGGTCTGGACGCTCACGGGCGGCGCGGAGTTTCGCTGTGACTGGTCCAATGCCAGCCGCACGCAGCTCTTCGACCTGCGCCGTGGCTGCTGGAGCGAGCCGGTGTGCGAGGCCTTTGGCATCGATCCGGCCTGCCTGCCGCAGGTGACCGATTCCGACGGTCTGTTTGGCACAACGGACCTGGATGGCTTTTTGCCCGCACCCGTGCCGGTACACGGCGTGCTGGGCGACAGCCATGCGGCCCTGTTTGCGCAGGGTTGCCACAGCCGCGGCATGGCCAAAGCGACCTATGGCACCGGTAGCTCGGTCATGATGAACGTCGGCAACGAGTTTGTCGCCAGCTCGCACGGGCTTTCGAGCTCGCTTGCGTGGCGTATGGATGGCGTGACCGAGTATGTACTCGAGGGCAACGTGAGCTACGCCGGCGCCGTCAAGACCTGGCTGCGCGACGATCTGGAACTCATCAACAACCCCGAGGAGGTCACCGACCTGTGCTACGCCGCCAATCCGGCGAGCCGCGTCTACTTTGTGCCGGCGTTTACCGGTTTGGGCGCGCCGCACTGGGCGAGTGACGCCGAGGGCTGCGTCTTTGGCATGACGCGCACCACGGGTCGCGCGGAGTTCGTGAAGGCCGCCGACGAGTCGATCGCCTATCAGATCTTTGACGTGATCGATGCGATGGTTGAGGATTCGGGTGCAACGTTGGCCGAGCTTCGTGTTGACGGCGGTCCCACGCGCGACGCGTACCTGATGCAGTTTGAGAGCGACTTGGTTGGCTCGCCCATCCGCATCGCGAGCAACGACGAGATGAGCGGCCTGGGTGCGGCCTGGGCCTGCGGCATCGCGCTGGGCATGTACACGCGCGATGTCGTCGATGTCTACGGCGCCCGCGGCATCGTGGAGCCGTCGATGCCCACTGACGAACGCGCCAAAAAGATCGCCGGCTGGCGCCACGCTGTCAAATCAACAATTGCATACACTGCCTAGCATGATTTTTTGGGACGGGATTAAAAACTCATTGATCCCCGTCTCGGGCAGCTCATTTGGGACGGGGCTTTTTTGACTGGTATGATTGGTGCGACCATTCGAACCAGCTAAAAGAGCCCTGTCCCAAATTGACTACCGAGAGGATCTGCCATGGAGCGCATCGCGAGTTTTTCCGTTGACCATCTGCTGCTTGAGCCCGGCGTGTATGTGAGCCGCGTCGACCGCGATCCGGCGACCGGTGCCGCCGTCACCACCTTTGACCTGCGCTTGACCACGCCCAACAAAGAACCGGTTATGAACACGGCCGAGTGCCACACCATCGAGCATCTGGGCGCGACGTTCCTTCGCAACCATGCCGAGTGGTCGAGCCGTATTGTCTACTTTGGCCCTATGGGCTGCCGCACGGGCTTTTACCTGGTTGTGTTTGGCGAGGTGACGAGTGAGGAGATCTTGCCGCTCGTGCGCGAGTTGTTCGAGTTTGTTGCTGGCTTCGAGGGCGATGTCCCCGGTGCCGCTCCCGAAGAGTGCGGTAACTACCTGGACCAGAATCTCCCTATGGCAAATTGGCTCGCGCGTCGCTATCTCGACCGCGATCTGATCGATATCGATGAGGCACACCTGCACTATCAGCAGGCGTAAAGGTTTCGTCGCTCAAAATGAGTTCACTGGGCGCCTTCGCTTATGCGGGGGTGCCTTTTTGTTGAGCGGACATGGCGGACGTTTAAAACCGCGCGTGATTGTTCTAGAATGTTCGTAATATCACACAAACGAACAGGAGCGAACATGCATATCTACTCTGTTACCGACCCCGAATTCAAACCCTATGGCCGCGTGTGGGATGACGTCCCGTCCAGCCTGACCGCCCCGCTCGTCGAGGCGCTCTCCGCAACGCCCATCCCCGAGGGCAGCAAGTACGTGGCCTCCGCGCCTGAGCTGGAGCAGGTCGAGGGCGCCGATGCGCTCGGCCTGCTCATGTATGGCGGCCGTCCGTTCCAGCTGGGCTGGTGCAACGGCCACAACACGAAGCTCAACTGCTTGGAGTATCACCGCGCGAGCGAGTTCAACCTGGGTGCTCGCGACTTTATTCTGCTGCTCGCCAAGCGTGAGCAGATTGTCGACGGCAAGCTCGACACCGCGCAGGTCAAGGCGTTCCGCGCGCCCGCCGGCACGCTCGTCGAGGTCTACGCCACCACGTTGCACTACACGCCGTGCATGGTCGACGACGGTGGCTTCCAGGTGATGGTTGCGCTGCCCGCCGGCACCAACGGTCCGCGTCCCGAGGCTGCAGCCGATATGCCTGCTGCCGGCGACAGCTACTGCTACTGGAAGGCCGACAAGTGGGTTCTCTGCCATGCTGACAGCCCCAAGGCAGCCGAAGGCGGCTACGTAGGTCTCATCGGCAAAAACCTCGACATCGCCTGTGACTAGGGTCTTCCGTCTCAATCTGTAACAGTTGGCGCGCTAAATCGTCTCTATCTGTTACAGATCAAGACGAACCACGGGGGCCGCCCGAACAATCTCAATCTGTAACGCCAAGCCCGGTTTTGACGGCCTAACTGTTACAGATCGAGACAAGCGGGCCCAACCCACCACAAAGGTGCCTGTCCCCTTTGCGGTGGTTGCCTAGAGCTGGCTGCGCAGGTAATCGGCCATATAGGGGACGGCGAAGCGCACGTAGCCGCGGCGCGCCTGCTCGATAACGCCGGCGTCGATGAGGCGCCGGCGATACTTTTGCGCATAGTCGGGTGTGACTGACATGCGCTTCGCAACATCAGAAATGCGCGACACGCCGTCTTTGTCATCAGTCATTGCGTCGAGAAACGCGACGTCTTGGTCCGATAGCGCGGCGAGCGTCGTTTCACAAACATCGTTTTCGAAATCGGCCTTTGACGCTTCGATAGCTCCGTCGACTTGCTCTGGCGTTACGTATTCTCCTGCCTGGCAGCGATTGGCGATGTTGTAGCCGATGAGCTGCAGCATATAGGGCGATCCTTGGGTTGCACGAGCGGCACGGAGGCGAAGATCGCCTGGAATATCAAGGTCGAGCTCTTCGAAAGCCCGCTGATAATAGGCATCGACATCTCCGACTGAAAGCGGTTCGAGCGTGACTTTGCGTGCGCGGTTGAGAAATGTCAGTACGCGGTCGTTGAGTGTCGCGGAGACTGCTCCCGGGAGGCCCGCCATGACGAGCGCGACGTTGAGTCCCTCGCCGACCAGCTCTTGATAGGCGGTGACGAGCTGTCTGATCTCGGGTGAATTTGCCTGGAGCTCGTCGATGAGGATGAGGATGCCGTGTCCCTGCTCGGTTAACTTGCGTGCCAACTGCGTGAGTTTGAACTGGAAACTCTTAGTTTCCTGTACGTCGCGCGTAAACTCGAGGCCGGCTGAGAAACCGAAGACGCTCAAACTGCCACCTGTAAGTTTGGGGAGACGATGCTTGTTGGCGTAAGGCTCGCCCGCTTCCTGGATTTTCTCAACAATGCGCTCGAGCATATCCTCGGAGGCTACGGTGGGCGTGGCGACAACAAAGCCGAGCTTGCGGGCGCGATCGGCAAGTTCCCACAACAGAACCGTTTTGCCGCTGCCTCGCTGGCCGAGCATGAGTATGGCTCGGTCTCGATTGCCCGGCTCCTGCTCAAGGCCGGAGATGAATGTCGAAATCACGCTCCCGCGTCCCACCAGATAGGACGGGCGATTTCCAAATGAGGGGGAGAAGATGGTTTCAGTCATAAGTCTCCTTTCCTTTTTTTCCTATTTTTTCCTTTCTTTCCTATTCAGTCAAATGGTCTGCCACCCGAGGGCGCCTTCGCTGTTGTGGAGGCGCCCTTTTTTGCAAGTGAGTAGACTTTTTGGCTTAGTCTGACCACGCCGGAACATGCCAGGTAAGCTACCTGCGGTTTTGATGGCGTCAAAGGCGGGTCTGGTTGAGTTTTGCCAAAAAGTCTACTCACTTGACGTTCGCGGCGTGTGGGCGGGTGCTTTTTCGTGCACGCGAGGTATCAAAAAGTGTCAGGAGCGCACCGTCTGCCGATATGCGGGAGCGAAAAGAAGTGTCGACCTGCGCCGTTGCCGTTGAGCGACGTGCCGTTTATAGAGATACTGAGCCTATGACAACAGCGTGCGAAAGGATTGATACATGGCTTTCCGTAATGACTTCCTGTGGGGCGGCGCAACGGCTGCCAACCAGTGCGAGGGTGCCTACGACGTGGACGGCCGCGGCCTGGCCAACGTGGACGTGGCTCCGCACGGCCCCGAGCGCTATGCGGTGGTCTCCGGCCAGCGTAAAATGCTCGACTTCGAGGACGGCTATTACTATCCCGCGCAGACCGGCATCGATTTCTATCACCACTACAAAGAGGACATCGCTCTCTTTGCCGAGATGGGCTTTAAGACCTTCCGTATGAGCCTGGCTTGGACCCGCATCTTCCCCAACGGCGACGAGACCGAGCCCAACGAGGCTGGCCTGGCCTTCTACGAGGACGTATTCCGCGAGTGTCAGGCGCACGGCATCGAGCCGCTCGTGACCATCACGCACTTCGATTGCCCGATTCACCTCATCAAGGAGTACGGCGGCTGGCGCAACCGCAAGCTCATCGACTTCTACAAGAACCTCGCGACCACGATCTTTACCCGCTACAAGGGGCTGGTGAAGTACTGGCTCACCTTCAACGAGATCAATATGATCTTGCACCTGCCGTTTATGGGTGCCGGTCTGGTCTTTGAGGAGGGCGAGAACAAGAAGGCCGTCGAGTACCTGGCCGCTCACAACGAGCTCGTCGCCAGCGCTTGGGCAACCAAGATCGCCCACGAGATCGACCCCGAGATCAAGATCGGCTGCATGCTCGCCGCGGGTAGCTACTACCCCTACAGCTGCCGTCCGGGCGACGTGCGCCAGGCGCAGCTCGATAACCAGGACAACTACTTCTTCGTCGACGTCCAGAGCCGCGGCTACTACCCGGCATATGCCGTCAAGAAGCTCGAGCGTCTAGGCATCGATGTGGGCATGACGGACGAGGACCGCGAGATCCTGGCCGCTAACACCGTCGACTTTATCAGCTTTAGCTATTACAGCACCCGCTGCTCTGCCGGTGCCGATAACCCCGATGTCGAGCGCACCCAGGGTAACGCCTTCGCCGGCGCCAAGAACCCCTACTTGCAGGAGAGCCAGTGGGGCTGGGCCATCGATCCGCTGGGCTTCCGCATCACCCTCAACGACCTGTACGACCGTTATCAGAAGCCGCTGTTTGTGGTCGAGAACGGTCTGGGCGCCAAGGATGTTGTCGAGGAGGATGGCTCCATCAACGACGACTACCGTATCGACTACCTGCGCCAGCATATCGCCGCGATGCGCGATGCGGTGACCGAGGACGGCGTTGACCTGCTGGGCTACACCACCTGGGGCCCGATCGACCTGGTGTCTGCCGGCACGGGTGAGATGTCCAAGCGCTACGGCTTTATCTATGTGGACCGCGACGACGCCGGCAACGGTACCCTCAAGCGTTCCAAAAAGAAGAGCTTCGACTGGTACAAGAAGGTTATTGCTTCTAATGGTGAGGACCTGTCCTAAGGAAGCTGAGACACTCAACTTCATAGCCTTCTAACCAAGGCGCCCGGCGAGTAGTTATTGCTCGCCGGGCGTCTTGCCGTCTGCGGATTTTGGGACATGCGGCCCGCTTTTTGGACCCGCCTGTCGGTACACTAAAGGGACTATGAGTACCCGCGAGCGACATATCGGCCACGCGGCCGCCCGGACCGCTCCGGTTGCGGATCCCAGGGGCGGCAGGCTCTTCGCTATGCCGCGATTCCTTGTTGGCATAACGCATCAGGTGTACCGTCACCGCGTCTTTGCTATCGCCGGCGCCATCACCGCGCTGTTCCTCATGCTTTTGGCAATCTTGCCGGTGCTGTTCGCCTTCGACCCCAAACTTTCTAACGCCGTGCCCGCCTATAGCGAGGTGTCCGAAGAGGTCGTGGATGGGCTCACCCATTCGAGCCCTCTCCCGCTGCTTGTCGCCGCAATTGTATTTTCGATTTGGGGCGTGTTGGTCTATCTGCGTTGTTTGGACTATGTGTTGCGCCGCCGCCTTGTTGCCATCGCCACCATCTGTGCCCTGTGGATGATCGAGGTCATTCTCAAGTACAAGTCGTACACGCCGTTCTATGCCACCTTGCTGTGGTACCTGTACTACGTGCCCATGACGCTCATTCCGCTGCTCTACCAGCTCTGCGGCCTGCGCCTTGCGGGCCTGGAGCAACGCCGCCTGGGTCGCCGCTACCGTGCTGCGCTGTGGATTGTGGCCATCCTGCTTATCGGATTTGTGCTCACCAACGATTTTCACCAGCAGGTCTTCCGCTTTGACCGTACAAGCGACACCTGGAGCAACGATTACACGTACGGCCGGGGTTATTTCGCCTTCCTCGTGTGGACGGCCTTTAACTTCGTGGCTTTTTTATCCTGGTTGGTCGGTCCTCGTCCTTTCGCATCCAACGTTTCTCGGGCACGGCGGCGCTCGTGCTGCTGGGCGGCGCATTCTTTGGCATCTCATATGCTCTGCGCGTGCCCTGGGCATGGAGGCTCAACTTTTCGCTCGTCTATTGCATCCTGTGCGTGGTGGCGATGGAAATCTGTCTCGATTGCGGTGTCATTCCGTCGTACCACGATATCGCCGGCATCTTCGACACCTTGCCGCTTGACCTCAAAGTTCTAACGCGCGACCTGCAGGAGGTCTATGCCACGCCGGTGTCAAAGCCAATGCCGGTAGGCGTGCGCGAGGAGTTGCGGAACCAGGAGCACGGCCGCGCCCATGCCTTTACCGTGGCGTCCGATCCCGATGTGATGTATCGTGCTTTTCCGCTGCTGGGGGGATCGGCCCTGCTTGCCCAAGACGTTTCGGAGCTCAACGAGCTCAATCGCGAACTGGCACATCGTCGCATGGAGCTGCAACGCCAAAACGAGCTGCTTGCCGCCGACTACGACCTTAAGACACATTTGGCAGATCAAGAGGCCGAGACCTTGCTAGTCCAAGACGTGGACCAGGCGCTTGCCCGCGCGCTCGAAGAGATGTACGACTTGTTGAGCTCGCTGCCGCCGTTGACTGACGAGGAATCTTCGCGCGAGCGTTACCGCATGCTGCAGCGCGCCAAGATGCTCGTTGCCTATTGCAAACGGAAGGGGTCGCTCACGTTGGCACAGCACGGGGAGAGCGGTTTTGACCGCGACCGCATTCAGCTCATTGCCAACGAGCTCGCAAGCGACCTGCGCACGATCGATGTCGATTGCGCCTCGATTATTGCCATACGGCGCCCGATGCACGCCAGTACGGTAAGTGCGCTGTACGACTGCGTGTATGACTTTGCGTTTTTTGCCTACGCCACCGATCATCCGGCACTTATGTATCACTTGGGCGACCATGACCGATGCAGCGTCGAGCTGCGCGCCACACTTTTTTCCAACGATGATGAAGATCTTTCGCAGACGCCCGCTGCGCAAGAGCTCGAAAGCGCTTTGCAAGGGCGCAACGTGGCATACCGCCTTGAGGGCGAGTCCGGTCAGCTGCGCATGATCGTCTTGATGCCGAGGGCGGGTGAGTGACGATGCAGATTTCGCTCATACTTCCCCAAATCGTTGCGCTCGATGTTGTCTTTGCCCTGGCTGCGTGTCTGCAGACGATCCACGTCCCGCTCATCGCATCGCGCCGCTCGTCCTATAACCGTAAGGTGATTTGCGCCTACGAGGCGAGTCTTGTGCTTCACCTGATGATTTCGGCGCTCATCTTGTTCACGTCGTCTGGCTCGTATCTGGTGGCGCCGCTTGACGTTTGCGCCAGGGCAATGGGCGGAGCGTTGTGGCTCAATGCCGCAATCTTTGCCTATGGCGTGGTACTTATGGTGCACTATCGTCGTCCCGTCATGCTGGTCGAGCTGTTGCTTGTTGTCGCCGTTACACCACCGGTGGTTTTTGCCATGGGCTCGGCGTGGACCGTTGTCCTTATCGCAGAGGGAGCGTTCTTCCTGTTCCGTTCCATCGCGGCGCTCTTGATGGACGTCCGTAACCGCCAAGAGGATATCACCATGTTCTCGACGATCGAGACCATCAACGTGATTCCCGTGGGCATCCTGTATCTAGACCCGAGGGGCCGTCCGCTGCTCATGAACCGCTGCATGCGCAAAAACCTCGTAGAGCTCCATATGCCCACCGACCTGGGCGACATGAGCAGGACATGGAACGACCTGCGTAAACTGAGCATGCAAATGCCCGAAAGCAGCGCTAATCGCGCCCATATCGACCTTGATCGCTTTGGTAGGGATCGCGCCGTGGTCGAGATCTCTCCTTCCGAGATTCGTCTGTTCGTGCGTGACTCCGTTACGGTCTCGAGCCGTCCGTTCGAGCGCGTCGTCGGCCTGGACGTGACGGAATACGCACACGCCTACGACCGTCTGGCGCAAGCCAACCACCTGCTTGAGCGTGCTGGGCAAGAGCTCCAGGCCCAGATCGAAGAAGCCAAAAAGGTTGCCGACAATGCGGCCTACCTACGTATGCGTGCCCGCGTTCACGATGTGATCGGCCAGCGCCTGTCCATTCTTCATCGCTATTTGGAGGAGGGACGTCTGGATGATGAGTCGCTCGAGCAGATTGACCCGTTGCTGCGCTCAATCGCCGCCGATTTGCGCAGTGGCGGTGCCAGCGAGCCTGCAGAGCAGCTGAGCGATATCGTCCACGCCTTTGGCTTGGTGAGTGTGCAGATCGATGTTGAGGGTGCGCTGCCTGAGGACGCGCGTGTCGCCGCCGCATTTTTGCAGATTATCCGCGAGGCCTCGACCAATGCCACCAGGCATGCGCAGGCGCATCGGGTCCACGTGCGCCTGTGGCAGGAGGGGACGAATGCTGGCGCCGTCGCGCGCATGACGATTTCTAACGACGGGTCCCCGGCCTCCGTATCGTATCGCGAGGGAACGGGTATCCCAGGTATGAGGCATGTCGCGCAAGATTTGGGCGGCGGCCTGGAAGTCCACGCCGCCCAGCCCTTTACGCTTGCGGTGTCCATCCCGCTGAGCCCCAACGCCACGGTCCAAAGGAGAAGTTCATGATCCGCGTGTTAATTGTCGAAGATCAGGCCATTCTGCGCGAAAGCCTGGCGCGCTCCGTTGGCGACCAGCCCGATATGACCGTCGTCGCCGCGATCGCCGATGCCTCCGAGGCCTTGGGTGTCGCGCTCAAGGAGCACCCGGACATGATACTGATGGACGTGTGCACCGAACACGATTCAAACGGCATCGTGGCGGCGGCGCGCATCAAGGAGCAGCTGCCCGAGTGCCGCGTCATCATCATGACCGGCATGCCCGAGATCACCTTTGTCGATCAGGCTCGCGAGGCGGGCGTCGATAGCTTTGTGTACAAGAACGTTGGTATCGACGAGCTGTTCGCCGTGATGCGCTCCACGCTGGCGGGCTATTGCACGTTTCCCAAGCCGCCCGAGAGCATTTTTTCGGGCACGGCGGCACTCGACGATGTCGAGCTGTCGATTTTGCGCCTTGCCTGCGAGGGCAAAAGCCGCCGCGAGATCGCGGCCGAGCTGTTTATGAGTGAGGGTACCATCAAGCGTCGCATCTCGGAGATTCTGAGCAAGACCGGCTACGACAACATCATGCGTCTTGCCGTGCGCGCGGTAACGGAGGGCAGCATCGTTCCCAACATGGAGCGCCCGTAATCGATGCGCTCGCCGTGTTCCGGCGCCGTAAAGATAGGCCGCCCGCCGTTTTGCATCAGAAAACGACGGGCGGCCTGCTTGTGCGGCTGTGCTGTCGGCATAAAAACGACGAGGCCGCAGGATCAACTCCTGCGGCCCCGCCTGGCAAGTGCGCGGATGCGTCCGCCAATCCGTGGCTGATGTTACGTGCCGCTACGCGATGGTTGCGGTGTAGGAGGCGACGTCCTCGTAGGAATCGGTCAGATAGGCGTCGATGCCGATGGTCGTGTTGACCAGGTCGTCAAGGCTGTCAAGCTCGCCGCTCGAGAATGTGAATTCCTCGGTGGCGTTGGTGCCGGGCATCAGGTTAGCCGAGAACCAGGGTTCCTTCATGGTGCCGTTGACGTTGGTCTTGCCGGAGGGAGCGTAGAAGGTCAGGTCCTTGTCGCTCTTGTTGGTGATGTTGACGACAAAGCCGATGTCGCCCCATTCGTCCTTGAACTTCTCGGTGATGGTGATGGTGCACAGATCGTCATCGGCGACGGTGACGGCGGGGGAGATTTCGACGCTCTGGACGTCGTCGTCTTCGACGGCCTCATCGATCTCCTCTTCCTTCTCGGCCGCCTCGCGATCCTTTTTTAGCGTACCGGAAAGATCCTTGTCGGACTTCGTAAAGATAAGCTTGTCGCCTTCCACCTCGAGGACGAGCTTGCCGTCCTTGAGTTTCATGTCCTGCGAATCGCCGTCGGCGGTGATGGTTGCAGTGGTGGCGTCCTTGGCCTCCCATTTCAGGTCGGCGACCTCAAGGAACATGTCGAGGACGCCCGTGCCGTCTTCGTCGAGGATCAGGATACAGTTGAGGCCCCACTCCTTGAGCATATCCATGTACTCATTGGTGAGCTCTTCGCCCTCCAGGGTTCCACCCGAGAGTTCCCAGCTGCCGACGAAGTTGGCCTTGGGGTCCTTGCCGCCGCCGCTGCAGCCCGTCAGGGCAAAGGCGAGCGCCAGGACGCATGTCAGGAATGCGAGTACGGACTTTTTGAACGTTGTCTTCATGGTGTCCTCCTTTATCGAACGAAACCCATAGAAGCAAATGCGGGGGTGGCGGACCTCCCTGCCAATTACCAGGTAGAGGGGCTAGGGCCTGGGCGTTCCACAGTTGCTGCAGAACTTGCCGCCGTTTTCGCTGCCGCAGTTGGGGCAGAACCACTTGGTCGGTGCCGGGGCGGGTGCGGGACTGCCACACTCGGGGCAGAACTTGCCGGTGTTGGTGGCACCGCAACTGCAGGTCCACGTGCCGGCCGCGGGGGCAGCGGCAGGAGCCGGTGCGGGGGCGGGTGCCGGAGCCGGCTGTGGGGCGGCCTGCTGCTGTGCCTGGCCGGCGGCGAACAGCTGGCTGGCGTTCATGCCGCCCATGCCGCCCGCCATACCCATGCCCATAAAGCCGGCCATCGCGCCGTTGGGGTTGGCGGCTGCCGCGCGCATCGCATCGCTCTGGGCGCTGGCGATGTTGGCGGCTGCCATGGTGGGATCGCGCATGACCGCGGCCTTCTGCAGGTCCTTGATCATTTGCTCGTCTTCTTGCGAGGCGGCGATGGAGTTGACGCCAAAGCTCACGATCTCGACGCCGCGCAGGTCGCGCCAGTCGGCGGAGAGAACCTCGTTGAGCGCGCGGGCGAGCTCGGTGGTGTGGCCGGGGATAGCGCTGTAGCGGATGCCCATCTCCGAGATCTTGGCAAAGGCGGGTTGCAGAGCGGTGAGCAGCTCGGACTTAAGCTGGCTGTCGATCTTATCGCGCGTGTAGCTATCGGTCACGTTGCCGCACACGTTGGTGTAGAACAGCAGCGGGTTGGTGATGCGGTACGAATACTCGCCGTTGCAGCGAACGGAGATGTCGACATCCAGGCCAATGTTGTTATCGACCACGCGGAAGGGCACGGGCGAGGCGGTGCCGTACTTGTTGCCGATGATCTCCTTGGTGTTGATGAAGTAGACACGCTGGTCCTTGCCCGCGTCGCCGCCAAAGGTAAAACGGCTGCCGATATTGGCGAACGTCTCCTTGATGGAGTCGCCCAGGTTGCCGCTAAAGACGCTCGGCTCGCTGCCGGTGTCAAAGACAAACTCGCCGGGCTCCAGCGCGACCTCGATGATCTTGCCGTTTTGCACCACGAGCATGCCCTGGCCGTCGTTGACGGCGATGACGGAGCCGTTGGAGATGACGTTGTCCTCGCCGCGCGTGTTGGAGCTGCGGCCGCCGGTGCGCTTGCTGCCCTTGCAGGCCAAGACGTCAGCGGGCATCGATTCGCAATAGATATATTCCTTCCACTGGTCGGCCATGACGCCGCCGGCAGCACCCAATCCAGCTTTCAAGAGTCCCATGGTGATCTTCCTTTCTCGTCAAAGGCCGGGTGGTATTGGTCAGAATGGCTAATCGTCCTTGTTGTCCTTCATGACAACGGTGGTCTCGGTGTGGCTGAAGGTGTCGTGCTTCTCGGTCAAGTCGAGCTCGCCGCAGTAGCAATCGGCGTGGGTGGCCTCGTTGGCCGTCTTGAGCTGGCCTACCAGCAGCACGTCTCCGATGATTACGATGATCAGCGGTGCGACGATGTTGATGAGGATGCCCTCGATATCAAAGGTGAGGTAGTCCGGATTGAAGGCGTTCTCGCCCATAAAGAGAATCTGGGAGAGGACAAACCCGATCACAAAGAACAGCACCGAGGCGATGGCGAGCTTGAGCTTGGAGCAGGGAAGCTCGCCGACCATGCGGCCGGTTTGGCCGTTCATGGCAAACAGGTAGCTCTTGCCGTTCCACGAGGTGGAAAGCATCCACACGGGGAACAGAGCGTAGTTGCTGTCTTCCCAGGTGTAGTCGAGCTGCTTGCTTTCGACCGTGGCATCGTCATATTCGTCGACGACGGTCTCGCGCAGGGCCGAAATCGTACTTTCTTCCATACGACGCTCGGCGCGCGCCTTGCAGGTCTCGCAATCCTCATCGTAGCGGTTGGCGATGTAGCCGGGCATGTACGCGACCGAGAACGGGCGCAGCGCGTCGTAGTCAAACGGCTCGATGGCGTCCATATGGCCGTCGGGCATCTTGGACGATCCGTCGACGGGCACGCGCTCAAACGAGATTTTGCCCTTACGGTAGGCGTCGTAGTGGTCGGTGGTCGTGACGGTGCGGTCGGATTCCTCGGTCACGGTCTCGTTGGTCGCATCAAAGTGCACTTCGCCGTCCACGCGGGCGCCGTAGAGCCAAAACGGCACGTAAACGCCTTGGACCTCGTCGATGTGGTTGCCGGTGACAAAGCTCTTGGGCAGCAGGATTTTGCCCTTGTAGTGCTCTTTGAGTGCTGCCATAACATCATCGCGCCCGAGCTTAAACGGAATTACCAGGTCGGGTGAGAAGTCGCCCGAGAGCTGGCCGGGCGCCACGGCGGAGTTGCCGCAGTATGGGCAGGTGGTAACGGCGACGGTGCCGTCCGAGACCAGCTCGGCGCCGCACGACGAGCAGATGTAGCCGGCGTTTTGGGCCAGATCCTGCACGGCATCGTCGACAGCAGGTTTGCGAGCCGCGGCTGCGGCATCGGCTTTGGCATCTGCCTTGTCCTGGCGCTCGCGATAGAGGGCCTCGACTTCTTCGACTTCAAAACGCGAATCGCAGTAGTCGCAGACAAGCTTTTGTTCGGCACTGGCAAAGTGAAGGGGGCCGCCACACGCGGGGCACTGATAGTTGACACTCTCGAAGGCCATGATCGGTCCTTTCCGTGCCGGAGGCTATGCGCCGATGGCGCCGCCGCAGTATTCGCAGCGTCCACTGGCATCGGGAATGGTGGTTGCACCGCAGAAGGGGCAGGTGACCGCGGTCTTGGGGGCCTTGGCGGCCACGACGCTGTCGCGCGTTTCCTGACGAAGCTGCACCAGTGCATCGCGGACCTCGGTTGCCTGGCGCTTGGCCTCGCGGTACTCGATGGACCCGCGCTGATCGATGGTGGAGTCGTTCACGCGCAGGTTGATCTCGGTAAAGTACGGCGTGTTGACGTGAATGGTCAGGTTAAAGTCGTAATCCAGGTCGTAGCGCGGCGGGTTGTAGCTCTCGCGCTCGCCGTCCTTGGTCTCGCGATAGATCTCGGTGCGATGCTCGTCGATATCCATATCGCAGCCGAGTACCTGTGAGAACTCGATGATGTCGGGATTGGCGTCGCGCCAGCGGCTCTGCGAAGTGATGATCAGCAGGCCCGCGTCCTCATCGAGCATGATGTTGGTGCGCCCGGCAGAGAGCGTGCGCGTGGGGTTGAACGAGGCCAGGCGCTCGGCGTTGGCCGCGCGGTAGGCGAGTTGCTCGCGGATATCGTCCGCGGTGCTGGAGCGCCAACCACTAAAGAAGGGGGAGAGCTTGCCTGCGCACTCTTTGCACAGGTAGCCTTCGTTGATTTTGGTCTTTCCCAAAATCCCCAGTTCGGTACCGCAAATCGCGCACTCTTTCTTCTCGAACATCTTGTCAAAGAAGCCCATGGCTGCCTCCCATCAACAGGTAGCGTGTGTCACTTTTGATGATGGGTGAGCGCGCGATCTTTCACGATACCCAGACGGCTCAAGGAGTCTCCACAACTGGGACACATGGCCCATTTTCGGCCACTCATTGGGGACGTACTTACACTCATTGGGGACGTACTTAAATGAGTGGCAGCTGGGGACAGTCCATGCCGAATGTGGCGGCTGACGAATATGGGCGCCGTCCCTGCTATGCCACGGTCACGGCAACCTGGGCGTAGCGGCTGCAGGGGCGCTCGGCGCGCGTCTGCACGGTAAGGGTGAGCACGAAGCGGTCGCCGGGCTGCGCGTCGGCGGGCACGATAAAAGCGGTGCTCACCGTGCATTCCTGCCACAGCGAAAGATCCTGCGTGCCTGCATAGCTCGACGGGTCCACGGCGACATCCCAATGTGCATCAAAGCCCTTGCCGTCGGGGTCGACGACGGTCGCTGCAAGGGTGACGCGCTCGCCGGCTGTAGCGCTGCGGTCGGCCGTGACCTCGACAACATATGCCGGATGCGAGCAGGCTGCCGGATCATGGGCGCACCATTGCGCGCGGGCGGCAAAGTCTTCCTGATAGGCGCGCAGGTAGGGATTGGGGTTGCCGTCTACGGGCGTGCCGATGGCGGCAAAACCGGCGGGTGCGTCCGTATCGGGATGTCCATCAAGAAACATGCGGCCGAGCAGTGTGTCGAAGCCGCGGTCGTCGATACCGCGCAGGCCAAACGGCAGCAGCGGAATATAGGTCATGCTGTCGCCTTCGGCCATAAAGTCGCCGCGCTCAAACTGCATCGCGGGCATGCCTTCTAGACCCCAATCCAGACGGGCATGCTTGCCAAACTGAAAGCGCTCGGGCTCATTTTCGTAGACCTTGCCGTCGCCATAGAGCATGTAGCGTGCCATGAGGGGGCCGTTGCCCTGCGTGAGATTCTGCTCAGGCCAAGGTGCCTTAAACAGCGGCAGCGTATCGGGTTGAGCCATCTTGGCATCGACATAGCCGCCATACATATAGGGCACACACCAAAAGATGAGCTCGGGAAAGAGCTCGCGTCCATGGTCGAGCCATGAGTTGTCCTGCCCCACGCCATCGGCAACGCCCATCACGCGCACCTTCTGATAGACCCGCTGCTGCACGGCAGGCCATTCGGGCGTGGCGCGATAACGCTCGGCAATACTCATGAGGGCGCGAACGATGGTGTTCATGCCACCCCAGCTGAGCAACCATAACGTACGCGGATCATCATCCAAGATTGCCTGCGCAATTACGCGAGATCCCTCAGTTTCCTCAGTCACATCACCCTCAAAGGCAACATTTCCCACAAAGGTGCGCTCGATCATCTGGGCGGGCGTGGGAAACGGCGGCTCACCGGCAGCGCCCGCATTCGCCTGCAACTGCGGCCAAGCCTGGGCGTATTCATTACTCCAGAGACTCTCAATCCAATGCTCGGGAAACGGACGATACTCACGAAGCTCGCCGGCCAGCGGATCGGGTTCATGAGGCACAACATCCCACTCATAAGAGCGACGCCCTTTGGTCCGCCAATGCGAATTCACCTCGCCCAGCGTATGAACCCCATCCCCAAGAAAGTGATACTGCGAAGCCGTATACACCACAGCCTGAACATCAAGCACATTAAGATACAGAGCCAAATGAACGAGCGAGTTCATATCGTCGACTTCCATATCGGTAGTAACAATCACCCGAGTTAACTCTTGGGACATAGGAGCAGCTCCAATCAAAATCAATTCAGCCAGTTACGCGCAAGGCAAGACGGGACCCGGTCCCCGCGCCGGGACGGATTACCGTTTGACCCTGGCCGACCACTCCCAGCAGCCCACCGGCTCGCCGTCGATGAGTACGCTGCCCCCGTCGAAGTCTTGATAACACAGGTCGTTGAATTGGTGGATCCACACGCCGTGGTTGAACGTCTTCTTGGGCGAGCCGTCGGCCTCGCGATAGCGACCGGTCAGGTCCTCGACATGGCTAAAGTAGGTAAGGTGCACGTTGGCTCCGGCGTCACGCAGGCGTGCCGTGAGCGGCAGCACGGTCTGCTGCGGCGACACGAGCTCGTCGCCCTTGGAGTGCGTAAACCACAGCGGCGTCTTGGCGAGCGCGGCTACGTCCTCGTCCGTGGCGTTGTACCACGGGGCACAGCAGGGAAGGCCGGCGGCGAAGAAATCGGGGTAGTCGGCGCACAGGCGCAGCGTCATAAAGCCGCCGTTGGAAAGGCCAGCGACCACGATGCGGTCGGTGTCGATGCGGTCGGCATGCTCGGCGACAAACTCGTCGATGAGCGCCTTAATGACGGGGGAGTAGATGCTCTGGTTGGAGTGGCCGAGCTGCTCAGTGCCGTTGTCCATCCAAAACGTGGGCGACTGCGGCACGAGAACCCAGGCAAAGCCGCCAAAGTAGCGTTGGATCTGCGCCTGGCTGATGGCCGTCACGCGGTTGCCGATATAAGCGCGCGTGGCGCCCTCGCCTTGCGTAGCGCCCTTGCCCTCGCCAGCGCCGTGCAGGTACACCACGAGCGGGGCCTTCTGGGGCACGACTATCGTTTCGGGCGCGAAGGGGTTGAAGCAGGCGGAGTCCTCGGCCTTAAAGCTGGGCTCAAAGAAGCCGTACTCGAGCGCGATGCCGTTGACGGCGGTCTTTTGCGTGGCATTGCTCCAGCCCTTGAGCGCGGGACAGATGTCGCCGCGGCAGGTGTCAAAGACCAGGCCGCAGGTTGGATCGTCACCGTCATTGCCGGGAAGGGCCGCGAGCTGCGTGATGCGCAGCTGGTCGTCGAGCAAGCGCGAGCCCATCACGCTGCCCTCGATCTTCTTGGTCAGGCGCTGCTCGGCGATCTCGAGCGCCACATGGGTGCCAAAGGCGAGCTTGCGTCCGCACTCATCGCACGGATAGGCGGCGAGGACGTCGACATAGCCTACGGAAGGTGCGGCGTGGTCGGCGCCGCGCTCTTTGCGCATCAGGATCTCGCCCGTGCGTTCATGGCGCTCTACATATATATGGAAGGTGCGCGCATTGATATCGTTGGCGCGAACGGTGCACGGCAGGTCGAGCACGACTTTGCTGATCCAGGGGCCAAAGTCTCCCAGCGTGGTGACGGTTGCGTAGGTGCACGATTTGAGTTCCATGAGCTGCCTCCTCTGCGCCGCGAGTGGTAAACATCAGCGGCAATACAACTTAAACATGTTTAGTTTAATGCAGAGCTACAGAACAGGCAGATGAACTCGGTAAACGGTCAAAATGAACACTCAACAAATTACTAAACATTCGTTTATCACCATTTAGCAGGGCTTTTGTTGATGGGTCAACAAAGAATAGAGGTGTTTACCAAATTAAAAGACCACGTAAATAGGCATTTAGCAGCAGAGCGTCAAATAGACAATCCCTTACCGTTCAAGTACGTTCACCCCCGATTTCCTACCGTTCACCGGACTACAGACGGCAAAATTGCCACAAATTAGACGTTCCGTGTAAACTAAAGCCCGTAAACGTTCAGTAAACACATTGTTTACGACAGCGTATCCAAGGGTTCGGTGGCCGTAAGGGGTTATAGTCGCCGAGCCAAAGGCGTGCCTACGCCCAAACGAGTAGGCACACGATGATATGGGGAGGGGTCCCATGGCAGTAGATAACAAGCAGATTGCCACCGATGTCCTCGAGCTCGTGGGCGGTGCGGAGAATGTTTCCGTCGCCACCAACTGCATGACGCGTCTGCGTCTGACGCTCAAGGACAACAACAAGGCCGACGTGGAGAAGATCAAGAAGGTCAAGGGTGTTCTGGGTTGCCAGTTCGCCGGCAGCCAGCTCCAGGTCATCATCGGCCAGAACGTGCCCAAGGTGCTCGCCGAGTTCGTTGCCATGTCCGGCGTCAAGCAGGGTGCCGCGGTCGACGAGAACCTCGATGCTCCCAAGGAGAAGTTCGAGCTCAAGAACCTGCCGAACATCATCCTCGACTATCTGTCGGGCTCCATGACCCAGCTGATCCCGCTGCTCATGGCCGGCGGTCTGTTCCGCACCATCGCTGCGGTCCTCGGTCCCACCATGCTCGGCGTTCTCTCTGACACCGATCCGACCTACACGTTCCTCTACACCACCCTGTACGAGGCCACGTTCACCTTTATCCCCATCTACCTGGGCTATGCCGCCGCTAAGAAGCTCGGCGCCTCCCCGGTTCTGGGCATGCTCCTCGGCGGCGCCCTCATGGCCCCGTCCGTCGTGAGTGTCGCGACCCAGGATGGCGGCGGAATCATCTCCGTCTACGGCATTCAGATCGCCGCTGCCAACTATCAGCAGTCCGTCCTGCCGATTATCCTTTCGGTGCCTGTCCTCTACTTCGTCGAGAAGTTCTTTAAGAAGGTCATGCCCGACGTGCTCTCCACGGTCTTCACGCCGTTCTGCACCATGATCGTTACCATCCCCATCGCCTTCATCGTCCTCGCCCCGCTCGGCAACGAGATCGGCAGCCTCATCGCTAACGCCCTCTTCGGTCTCGCTGACATGGGTGGCATCGGTATCCTGCTCGTCATGGCCGTCCTCGGCGCCTTCTGGCAGCTCTTCGTGGTCTGCGGTATGCACATGCCCGTCATCCTGCTCGCTCAGGTTCAGATCATCGCTGCCGGCTACGATCCCTTCGTCTTCGTTTCCACCAACTGCGCTATGGCCGCTGTCTGGGGCTGCGCCTTCGGTGCCTTCCTCAAGATGAAGAACCCCGACGAGAAGGGTCTTGCCCTGGGCTACGTCATCTCCGCCATCGCCGGCGGCGTCACCGAGCCCGCACTCTTCGGTATCCTCATGCGCTTCCGTCGCACCATGTTCGGTATGTTCATCGGCGGTGCCATCGGCGCTGTGTTCTCCGGCCTCATGGGCGTTACCTATTACCTCGCTGGCGGTGCCTCCAACTTCCTGGTCTTCACCAACTACCTGCAGGGTGGCCAGATGAACACCGTCTGGGCTATCGTCGGTATGGCAATCTCCTTTGTCATCGCCGCTGCCGTCGTCTTCGTCGCCGGCTTCTCCAAGGAGGAGCTCGCCGAGATGGAGGCCTAAGGCCAAGCCATTCGGTCGCATACGACCTTACCTACACGACAGGGCCCCGTCAGGCGCAAGCCCGGCGGGGCCCTTCTTGCAAGGTAGACTGGAGTGGGCAAGTGGTGTCCGCCCGCAGGGGTTTGTTAAACGGCGGGGGCTTTCGCATCAGGGGTTACCGCGAAAGCTTCTGCCGGTTCGCAATTCCTTTATCGAGCGAAAGGACATGCAGATGAGTTTGGGAAAACTGACCGTCAACGGTCGTCAGGACGGTTTTTTGTGCGAGGGCAAGCCGTTCTTTTGGTTTGCCGATACGTGCTGGAGTGCGTTTACCAGCATCCCCGAGGCCGACTGGGACTACTATCTGACCCGCCGCGCCGAGCAGGGCATGAACGTGCTGCAGATTAACACGCTGCCGCAGTGGGATCGCTGCTGCCCCGATCTGGGCATTTGGCCCTATGCCAGCGAGGATGGCGTGCGCTTTGATTGGTCTCAACCCAACCAGGCGTATTGGGATCGCGCCGCCGCCATGTGCCGCGCTGCCGTCGAGCACGGCATTCGTCCGGCGCTCGTGCTCATGTGGTGCAACTACGTGCCCGGTACCTGGGGCGCTAAGATCGCCGAGCGTTGCGGTGCCGAGGTTATGCCGCGCGAGGAGGTCCGTGCCCACGTTGCCCGCGTCGTCGAGAACCTGGGCGAGTTCGACCCCGTCTACGTGGTGACGGGCGATACCGACTTTACCAGCGACGAGGCGATCGCCTACTACGAGGATGCTCTCGACGAAGTCGTCAAACGCGCGCCCGAGGCGTTGCGCACTATGCATATCAACCGCGGCAACCGCACCATTCCGGCACAGTACCTGGACCGTCTGGACTTTTACATGTTCCAGCCCGGCCACAACTACGAGGGCCAGCCCGAGGCCTGGCGCTTGCCGCAGGACTTTATCGCCAACTACCCCAAAAAGCCGATGGTCAACTCCGAGCCCTGTTACGAGCAGATGGGCGCGTCACGCAACGTGTACTGGCGCTTCACCGCGCAGGACTGCCGCGCGAGCGTGTGGTCGTCGATCCTTGCCGGTGCGAGCGCGGGTGTGACCTATGGCGCGCACGGCGTTTGGAACTGGCAGACCAGCAAGAGCCAGGGCTCGGTGCTGGGCGAGGGCTTCGACATGCCGTTCCGCTGGCAGGAGTGCCTGCAGTTTGCGGGCGTTTGGGACTTTGGCGCGATCGAGCATGTGCTTGCCGGTCTGGGCGCTACGGCTGGCGACGACGCACTTGCCGTGGTTCCGGCGCAGGAGCTGCTCGATGACGCGCGCGAGGCCATTCGTGTGGCGCGCGTTGGCGATCACGTCGTCACGTACCTGCCGCGCACTACGGCGCTCAAGTTTAAGCTCGACGGCGCGTGCGGCTGGACGGCGACGGTCCTTGACATGGAGGACAAGCGCATCGCCAAGCTGCCCGTTCGCGACAACGGTGACGGTACCGTGCGCGTGGCTCAGCATCCCTTTGAGCACGACGCACTGGTGATCTTGGCTCCCGGGCGCTAACGGCTCTTCTCCAACATTTACAATCCAGTCCCTTTCATGAGGTTGCGACGGAATGGTTCGTGCATGACAGCTTTAAGCTGCCAAGGGAGCCATTCCGTCGCACTCATTGGGGACGTACTTAAATGAGTGGTAGTTGGAGACGCTCCTAGCCGAGCTAGAGGTCTCGCGTGTCCCTTCTGGTCCATGCGGCTCAAAATCGCGGCGTGATGTGGACGGTGGGCTCGAAATGAGCGGCATTTCGAGCCTGGCTTCGATATTGAGACTGGTTCTGCATTAAAATAGATTTCCAGACAATTGAGCGGCTGGGGGTTAACCATGAGGGGCATGGGAGACACAACCGCATATTTGCGTCGGGGCATTCGGGAGATTATATGCCTGGCGCTGTTCTTCTTCACGTTTTTGGCGTGCGAGTATCTCTTTGATACTCGCATGGCCGAGCTCGTGTCTCCGAACGAGGTCGTTATTTATGAGAGCCTTGTCCTCGGCGCGAGCGTGATTGGCTTCTTTGTGCGTCCCGTTCTGTACTATCGCCGCCCCCATGTCATCGACGCAACGAGCGATATCACGGGCGTTTTGCTGGTGGCGGCATTCCTGCTGTTGATCATGGCGGTTCGGGCTGAGGTGGTAATCGCCGGCGGTTTGGTGGCGTGCTGTGCGCTGGGCTACTGCGGATCGACTGCCCATGCAAACTTTGCGCGGCGCTTTGCGCGGACGCCCTGCTTGGCGCGCGCCGCCGCGCTTTCCTATGCCATGGGCATTCTGGTGCAGGTTCTCAACCACATGGTGATGCCTGTCGGCATTCCTCAGCAGGCTGTTCTGGTTGTTTGTGCGATCGCGCAGGTGGCGTTACTTCATGGGGTCCGACGCGCCAAGCTGCGCGACGAGTCCGATCCAAACTTTGAACCCAGTGCTGCCGGGCTTTCGGTAGATGCTTTGGAATATGGCGCCAAGTGGCATGACGATCCCGAGGCAAAGGCGGCATTCCGCCGCGCCGTAGTTCGCCTGACCGTGGCGACGGCGTATCTTTCCGGCGTATTCGCCGCTCTTAACGCGGGCCTCACGACCTTGCATGCTACCGGAGCCGTTGATTTGGGCGATTGGCCGCGCCTGCTGCTTGTTGCGAGCTCGTTGGCTGCCGGCGCCCTATTTGACCTGCATGGCCGTTCGTATATGAATATCGGCATGACATGTGTCGCCATGCTGTCCACGCTTTCGTTCTTTGTGCTCATCATCGATGGCAATGGCGGTAACGAGCTTGCTGCCACGATCATCTTTTATCTGGGCTCGGGCTTCTTTGTGGTGTTCTTTACCACAAAATTCGCCGCTATCTCGCTCTATGCGCGCTGGTCATATTTTTGGCCGTGCATGGGTCGCGTCGTCAATAACGTGTGCTCGATGCTCGTGACGGCGCCGGCGGTGGCGATTATCTCGAGTCAAAACGTGCTGGCTGCAGTCGGCGCGGCACTCGTGATGTTTGTGGGTATTGCGATTACGCTGCTGGGACAGTTGGGGCAACGAACCGATGATGCCGTGATGCAGGACGGGCTGGCGCTTGCTGCCGACAATCTTGGTGGAGATCTTGCGCCCGCATGTTCCGACCCCGCGCTCGTGGAGGCAGCGGAGCTCACGCCTGATGAGCGCCTCGACGCCTTCGTCGCCACCTTTGGGCTTACAGAGCGCGAGCGCGATATTCTTGAGGCCCTGGTCGTTTCGGACCAGAGCGTTCAGGACATTGCCGCAACGCTTTTCCTTTCGCGCTCCACGCTCTATCGTCACATTTCCTCGATCAACAAAAAGACCGGTACCGCCTCCCGTGTGGCCCTGATCAACTTCTTCTGGTCCTGGGCACCCAAGGACTAGCGTATGAGGCGCCGCCCAGTTCCTTACTCTAACGGGGGGATGTGGCTCCAAAGCGCACCCGCATCGACGCTTCGCCTGCGCTAAACTGGAGGGCACGTACGCGATTACGAGAGGAGCCCGCATGGAGGCTTACAAGCAAGAGTTCATCAAGTTTATGGTTGAGTCCGACGTTCTTAAGTTCGGCAGCTTTACGCTCAAGAGCGGCCGTCAGTCCCCGTTTTTTATGAACGCCGGCGCTTACGTGACAGGCTATCAGCTCAAGAAGCTGGGCGAGTATTACGCCCAGGCCATCCACGATAACTTTGGCGACGACTTTGATGTGCTGTTTGGACCGGCCTACAAGGGTATTCCGCTGGCCGTCGTGACCGCAATTGCCTACCACGAGCTGTACGGCAAGGAGGTCAAGTACTGCTGCGACCGCAAGGAGGCCAAGGATCACGGTGCCGATAAGGGCAACCTGCTGGGTTATGAGCCCCAGGACGGCGACCGTGTGGTCATGGTCGAGGACGTTACCACCAGCGGCAAGTCCATCGACGAGACCTATCCCAAGGTTAAGGCTGCCGCCGACGTCGAAATCAAGGGCCTGATCGTGTCTCTCAACCGCATGGAGGTCGGCAAGGGTGGCGTGACCACCGCTCAGAAGGAGATCGAGGCAAAGTACGGTTTCCCCGTCGCGAGCATCGTCTCCATGGCCGAGGTCGTCGAGACCCTCTACAACCACGAGATCGATGGCAAGGTCGTCATCGATGACGAACTTAAGACCGCCATCGACGCCTACTACGAGCAGTACGGAGCTCGGGAGTAGGTAGTTACGTGGGTTTACCAACCCTATCGGTTCCGCCGTTCTGCCGAACGGCGGACCCACCGACGCTGCGCGCTGCCCAGAGCGACAATTTGTCATTCAAAAGGCGAGGCATGACCAGAAGGTCAATGCCTCGCTTTTTTCATGCCAACTTGTTCGCTCTGGACGTCGCTCGCTGTCCGTCCTCTACTTGCGGCGTTGTCTTGCTCCGGATGCGGCCCGCTCGCTGCCGTTGCCAGAGTAGCCATTGGGGACGTTCTTAAACGACTACTTAAGCCCGGGCAGGCGGGTATAGGGGAACGAACGCTCCAGGAATTCGGAGCAATGGGCGTAGTCTTTGGCGAAGTAGCTGCTGTAGAGCGAATCGAGCACGTATTGCACGGCGATGTGGCTGGCGAACTGCGTGATGCGATGCGTCATGCTCTCGTGGTCACTCACCGTAAGGTAGGCGGCAAAGCCGGGGTGAATGCGAGCGCAATAAGGCGTGCCGATGACGATGACCGGGACATGCCGACTGCTGAGGATCGGCAAGATGTCCTTGAGGTTGGGGGCAAGGCCGCTGTAGGAGATGACGATTGCCGCATGGTCGGGATCCGAGGCGAGCGCCGTTCGCACCTGGGCCTCGACACCGTTGTGGCACGTCGCGCTTTTACCGGCGGAGAGCAGGCGGTCGCGGAACATTCCCGCTGGATAGAGGTTGTGCGAGCCCGTGTAGATGTCGACCTGTCGGGCGTTCGCGATGAGCTTGGCGGCGTGGTCGAGCTGCGTGGGGTCGAGCAGCTCCTGCGTTTCGGCCAGCGTGGTCTGGTAAAGCCCCTCCATGCGCTCCATAACCTGCGCAGGGCTGGACGTAGCATCAAAGGGAAAGTTGATGTCCACGTCGCGGCGGTTTCCCGCCTCGGTTGCCAAGCGAATAAGCTCGACCTTGAGATCCTTAAAGCCCTCGAGGCCGAGCTTTTTGCAAAAACGATGCACGCTCGCGACCGAAACGTTGGTGCGCGCGGCAAATTCCTTAATAGAAAGCCCGCGGATGTCCTGACCGATGGCAAGGGCTGCAATGCCGAGCTGTTGCTCGGTGGGGGTGAGACCCTGCGCCTCGGTGATCTTGCGTTTGATATCCATACGAACTCCCACACTCGCCAAACCTGCCAAAAAGGGACAGGTTTATTTTGGCAGGTTTTGCCCGCAAAGGGTAACGGGGCCGAGGATGCCGCTGGGGGCGACGGGCTCGGTGAGGGCGAAAATGTCGGGGATCGCATGGTCGAGCGTGTTGATGACGTCGATCGTGAGCTCATGCGCACCGGCGGAAAGTGCGCCGGCGGCAAAACGATAGGGCGGGCAGATGCGTGTGCCGAGCGGGCGTCCATCGAGCGTGAGCGTCGCGGTTTCGTAGACGTCTCCCAGGTCGATTGTGGCGTCGACGCAATCGTTGGCCAGCTCAAACGACGCATGATATCGGTAGGTACCGCAGGTGCCGGTGAACAGATCGGCTGTAAGGTCGCACAGGTGCTTGAGCTTTTGTGATTCACCAAAGGCACCATTGCTGCCGGCAGGAGAGAGGGCGACGGTCCATGGGCCTTCGATGCGCAGGCCGAGCGACGTGTCAGCGTCGATTGCGCCGTCTCCAGGCGCATTCTCGCTGCTCGTTTCCAAAACAACGATGCAGCTCTCGAAGGGTGCGAGCTCCAACGCACCGTCAAACGCAACGGGCCCGGCGCCGTTTAGCAGGTCGAGCCGCGTGCCGCAAAGGCGCTCGCCTGTCGCAAGTGCAACCGTGCAGTCGATGCGCTCGCGTGGGTGTTCGTTGACGAGCATAACGTAGGTCTCGCCCACCCGCTCGTAGCGAAGTGCGCGTAGCCAAGGCTGCGGTGTGTCAGGCACAACGGTCTGTAGTCCCGCGCTTGCAAGCGCGCGGGCGACATCGGCGAGCGGCGTTGCGACGAGCCCTCCCAGCTCGACCGCGCCATCGGTATCGTAGAATGTGCCGGGCACCTCGTCGACGGCAAGCACCATAACGCCTGCATCCGCCATGCGTCTCATTGCCTCCGCCGTCGCAGCGCCAATAAATGAAGCTCCTGGCATAACAAACGCCTGGTAACGACAATCGTTTACGGTAAGTAATCCGTCGGCAATCGAAACCTCGTAACGGTTCTCATCCTCAAAAGCCTCGGCGGGCACAAAATCAAAGTCGATCTGCGCGCGCGTGAGCTCTGCCGCCACGCGCTCGATAGGCATGGCGTTGCCGGCCCATTCGGCATCGGCATGGTACAGGATGGCAACGGGGCGCATGGCATAGCCTCCTGAAAGCAGCGTTGCCGTACGGTTCATATAGCTCATGAGCTGGCCAAAGTGCGGCCATTGCGGATTGTTGCCGTGTGCGTAAAAGTGCGGCGGGCAGTCCCAATCGGGGAAGGGCGCCATGCTAAACGCGTGCGGTGTAAACCAGTTAATACCGCGGACGAGCATGTGGTCGGCGATCCATTTCATCTCGCGCAAGCCCTCGTGCCAGCCGAAGGCGCCAAAGACCTCGGCCATGCAGCGCCCCTGCTTTTTGGGGTCGAGGCGTGCGGCCGAAGAGCCCAACTTGGCGAGCGCGTAGGTAAAGAACTCCATGTTCCACGCGCCGTGGAAGTAGCTGTAACGTCCGTGGTCGACGCTGGGGGCAAGCTGGTTGATGACAACGTCGATGCCCGCCATATCCTGCCCGGCGACCGCGCGGAAGTAGTGTCCGGCGCCCTGGCCCAGGCGCGTGTGGCAACTCTTGTCCTCAATCACATGTCCGATGTGCATGACGCCGCGCTTGCGGCACCAGTCACCAATCTGCTCGTCAAAGCACGCGCGGTAGAGTTGCGTGGCGATGTCCATGTAGGTGTGGCGGACCCGAGCGCCGGCGGGGTCGCGCGTCCAAAGGCCGCGGAGCTCGGCAAGCCAGCTCGCGCTCAACTCCTCGTGCAAGCGGCGGGCAAGTTCATCCGACCAGGGCAGTGACATATCGCCGCGTCCAATAAAGCTGCTGGTGGAAGCGTCTTCGAGGGTCGCACCCTTCTCGTTCATAAAGCCCGGTTCATCGGTAAAGAAGCCCAGAATGGTCTTGCCGAACTCGTCGCCCAGATGTTCAAACGTGGGTTCGTAGACGGCGTTGATGAGCATACGGCACGAATCGGCGTCGACCATGTTGATGTACTCATCGCGAAAGCCGGTCTTTTGGCTGGTGACATAGAGCTCGAGGGTGGTGATGCCGGCAGGAGCGTCAAAGCGCAGGCGGACGGGAGTGCCGTCCTCGGTCTGTTCAACGGCGAGCTCAAGGTCGAGCGGTGCACCGGCGGCGTCGAAAGTCGCCGTGCCCACAAAGCGCTCCGTGGGATCCATAAGATTGCCGAGCTTAATGGTCGTGGACGGCTGGGGACCGACGACCGTTACCGTGTGATGCTTAAGCACGGTCTTTTTGAGCGCGGGGTCTACATCCTCGCCTGCAAGCGCGCCGTTGGCGTAGCCCGTGGGAAAGTGGGCATCATCGAGCAGCCAGATCTTCAAGTCCAGGCGCTTGCACTCGCCAATGATAAAACGCAGGTCGGACCACCAGCCGTCGCGACAAAACTCGGGATGCGTGCGCGATTCGAGGCAGACCTCGTGGATGTCCGCCCCGGCAATCTGCTCTAAGTATTCGGTAATCGTCTCGCGCGCCTCGCCCTTGAGCCACAAGAACGGAAGCACATGGTTGTCGTATGCCGCCATATCCACTCCTCTAAAACAAACCTTTTAAATCGATTGAAGTCAGAGTACGTCGCGCGCACACTCCTGCTAATATCAAAACCACGGCAGAATATGACCAAATCAATGATGGTGGCGCTATGGATATCGCGCGTTTGGACAATCTTTTGCTCAAGCTGACCGACAGCGAGCGCGCTTACTGCGCAGGCACCCGCTATGACTGGAACGATGCGTTCAGCTCGGGTCATCAGCAGAATATCGGTGAAAAACATATCCATGAAATCGGTGACCCGACGCGAGCCCTGCACCAAGAAGGCATGCCTGAGGGCCTGTCAATCGTGCGCAACTCGCGCTTTAACCCCGTGCCGGAGCATGTGCACAATTATGTCGAAATCAGCTATGTCTATCGAGGGCATGCGCCGCAGGTCGTCAACGGCGCACGGCTCACGCTTGCCCAAAACGAGGTGCTCTTGCTCGACGCGGCCTGTCCGCATGCCGTAGGCGAGCTCGGCGAGCATGACATTATGCTGAGCATCGTCATCTCGCGGGTGATGTTGCACCGCAGCCTAGAGCAGAGCCTGTCGCCGTCAAGCGCCGTCTCGCAGTTCCTTATTAATGCCCTCAATGACGAAACCGACCACCGCGGTCATGTGCATTTCCGCACGGGCAACAGCCGCCGCGTGCGCCGATATATGCAGGAGATGCTGTGCGAACTTCTGGAGCCGACGGCGGCGAGTCCCCAGATCGTGTCGAGGCTGTTTGAGTTGCTGCTGGTCGAACTTATGCAAAGCTATGAGACATCGCTGCTGCAGGCGGACATGCCCACGCTGCCTTCGGCGCAGGTCGCGGCCGCCGTGAGCTACATCGAGCGCCATGCCTGCGATTGTACGCTCGAGGACGTAGCTCGCCACCTGCATCTGAGTCCCAACTACGCAAGCGCGCTGCTCAAACGGCAGACGGGCCGCACGTTTATGCAGCTCGTGCAGGAGAGCCGCCTGGCACGCGCGGCAACATTGCTCGACGCCGGCGCCACTGCCGAAACCGCGGCGCGCGAGGCAGGCTACGCCAACATGAGCTTCTTCTACAAAAAGTTTGCCGAGCGCTATGGCTGCACGTCGGCCGTCTACCGCCGGCGTTTGCCCAGATAAAACCTGCCAAAATAAACCTGTCCCTTTTTGGCAGGTGTCAGGAAGTGTCAGGGGCGGGGCGGTGACGGGGCGCAAGGGCGAAAAGAAGTATCGGGTTTGGTGCGACCGCTTCTGCCCGTCCCGCGCGTGGGCGATACTCAGCTCATCGATCCGCGATGCAAAGGAGATGCTCATGGCAAACATCAAGTTCCCCGAGGGTTTCTATTGGGGTGGCGCCACCGCCGCCAACCAGTTTGAGGGCGCTTGGAACGTGGACGGCCGCGGTCCTTCCGTCGACGACCATTTCTTGGGCGGCAGCTACAAGGAGCCGCGTCAGATTACGACCGACATCGACCCCAACCGCTTCTACCCCAATCATGACGGTATCGATTTCTACCACCACTACGAGGAGGATATCGCGCTGTTCGCCGAGATGGGCTTCAATATGTTCCGCATGTCCATCTCTTGGAGCCGTATCTTCCCCAACGGCGACGACGCTGAGCCCAACGAGGCCGGCCTCGCCTTCTACGACCGCGTCTTCGACTGCCTGCGCGCCCACAATATCGAGCCGCTCGTGACCCTCTCGCACTACGAGATGCCCTATCACCTGGTCGAGAAATACAACGGCTGGGCGAGCCGCGAGCTCATCGGCTTCTTTGAGAAGTACTGCCAGACCGTCTTCGACCGCTATCAGGACAAGGTCAAGTTCTGGCTCACCTTCAACGAGATCAACTGCGGTACTCAGGACATGGGCAACCTCTTTGAGACCAGCATGATTCAGGGCTTTGAGGGTCCGGCGTCGGCGGTCCACACCACGCCGCAGGCTCGTATGCAGGCGCTGCATCACCAGTTTGTCGCCAGCGGCCGCGTCGTGCGCTATGCCCATGAGCATTACCCGCAGTTTAAGATGGGCAACATGGACTGCTTCATCCTTTCCTATGCCGCCACGTGCGATCCGGCCGACGTGTTCGCCACGCAGCAGGAGATGAATACCATGAACTGGTACTGCTCCGACGTGCAGGTGCGCGGCAAGTACCCGTTCTATGCCAAGCGCTTCTGGGCCGAGAACGATGTCGAGCTCGTGATGGAGGATGGCGACCTGCAGGATATCGCCGACGGCAAGGTTGATTTCTACACCTTTAGCTACTACATGTCCGGCACCGTGGGCACCCACAAGGATCACGAGATGACCGAGGGCAACATGACCTTTGGCGGTAAGAATCCCTATCTGGAGTCCACCGACTGGGGCTGGCAGATCGATCCGCTGGGCCTGCGCATCGCCCTCAACGAGATTTACGCCCGCTACGAGATTCCGCTGATGGTGGTCGAGAACGGCATGGGCGCCTACGACGAGGTCGAGGAGGACGGCTCCATCCATGACCCGTATCGCATCGCCTACCTGCAGAGCCACATCAAGGCCATGGGCGAGGCCATTGCCGATGGCGTTGACCTGATTGCCTACACCTGGTGGGGTCCCATCGACCTGGTTTCCGCCGGCACTGGCGAGATGCGCAAGCGCTACGGCTTCATCCACGTCGATAAGTACGACGACGGCACCGGTACCTACGAGCGCCGCCGCAAGGACAGCTTCTTCGCATACCAGAAGATCATCAAGTCCAACGGCACCGAGGGCTTGGAATAATTGAGCTCCGGCGTTCCGCCGAACGCCGGACCGGCCGCCGACTACGTGACCACCGACGTCGATGACGACGGCATCTGGAACGCTTTTGTTCACCCGGGGCTTATCGAGGCTTAATCGACAATATGAGTGCCCATGGGAAAAGGTTTTGGAAGGGCTTGGAAGGGCTTGTGATTTGGGCCCTCGCCTTAGCATTTTGGCCATTTGGCACTATAATCACCATAGGTATGCGCATAACGTTGCGCTTAATCAAGAGGAGAAAACGTATGGGTCTGTTTGATATGTTCAAGAAGAAGGCTGAGCCCGTGGCTGCCGCTGCTCCGGCCTCCATTTCTGCTTCTGCCGGCGCCGACGTGCTGTGTTCGCCCGTCAAGGGCAAGGTCATCAAGATGGCCGACGTGCCCGATCCCGTCTTTGCTGGCGAGGTTTTGGGCAAGGGCTGCGCCGTGTGGCCCGAGGACGACCTGGTCTACGCTCCCTGCGACGGCAAGGTGACCGTCACCATGGGTCACGCCGTGGGCCTGCAGTCCGATAGCGGCATCGAGGTTCTGGTGCACGTTGGCGTCGATACCGTCAACATGAATGGCGACGGCTTCGAGGGCTTCGTCAAGGCCGACGACGTCGTGAAGGCCGGCCAGCCCTTGCTCAAGATCGACCGCACCAAGATCGCTGCCGCCGGTTACAAGGACTGCGTCGTCGTGGCCGTGTCCAACACCGCCGAGTTTGCCGATGTCGAGCTCGCCGTCGAGGCCGAGTCTGCCGTCGCCGCCGGTGACGCCATCGTTAAGGTCGTCCGCAAGTAGTCTGCGGCATCCAGAAGATGCACAAGGGTGGTCGGGTTATCCGGCCACCCTTTTTTAATAGGCCGAGCAGGCGCATTTTATTGCAGGGGGCTTGCTTTATGGGCCATTCACTCGTCAAATTGAGCCGCCCACGCTTTTGCGACGTAGGGGGTTGAACGGAGCCGCTAATATGGACCTACTGTTACGACGTGCGCTGCGCGGGAAACGCAGCGCCGCTTGTTTGGAGGAATGTCATGAAAAAGAAGCTGCTGCTTGCGCCCCTGATGGCTGCCCTGGTCGCGTGCGTGGTTTTGCTTTCCGGCTGCGGAGGGCCTTCGGTGGAGGAGCTCATCACCAACGACCTTACGAGTCAGTTTGACGAGATCAAGAACGGCGGCGATGATTTCCTCTCCGGCCTGGAAGAGGCTTCGGGCGACGAGTTTGAGCAGCTGGGCATCGATCCCAAGGAGTATGCCAAGAGCTATCTCGAGGGTTTTGATTACAAGATCGGTGATGTGACGGTCGATGAGGACAAGGGCACCGCGACCGCCGAGGTCACCATCACCTGCAAGTCCATGAACAAGATCGTCGAAGATTTTGCCACCCAGTATCAGGAGAAGATCGCCGCACTCGATACGATGCCTTCCGAGGACGAGCTGTACAAGATGGCCGGCCAGGTGATGGTCGACGTGACCAAGGCCGCTGAGACCAAGGACACCAAGGTCACCTTTAAGTATTCCGCCAACGAGGATAACGAGTGGTCTGCCGACGATTCCGCAACCACCGAGATGATGAATGCGATGATGAACTAGTTCGTTGCGGCGTTTTACCAAACGCCGCAACTGCTCGACGCTGCGTGGGCACCAGAGCGACAACTTGTCATTCAAAGAGGACGGCATGACCAGAAGGTCTATGCCGTCCTCTTTTCATGCCAATTTGTTCGCTCTGGTGCCCGCTCGCTGACATTGCCGAAACATCGACGTTGCCATGGTAGTCATTGGGGACGTTCTTAAATGACTAGTCAAAAGGGACACTCTTGCGGCACTTGGGGACGTTCCTTTTCTGCCGGCAGCTGGGGACACTCCTTGCACCGGCGTTACATCGAATGCTTGGGAAAATGCGACCCGGTTTTTGGCCGAATAGTGGGTTGCGGTTTCCGGATGGGGTGGGTTGCGGAAAGTGCGACCCGGAATATTGCTCCAAAACGGGATGTCGTTTCCCCGACGCGCCTCAAACGGAAAGTGCATCCCATTCCGGAGCCCCAAAACGGGATGCCGTTTCCGCGTGGAAGAATTGTCGCAGCTACGTTAAGCGGCGGCTCCGCTACTCGCCCAGCACCAGCGCCGCGAGCTCTGCCTGGCTGTCCACCACGTAGTCGGCGCCGGCGGCTTCCAGCTCTGCGCGGCCGCGGAAGCCCCAGCTGACGCCCGCGCTCTTAATACCGGCGTTGTGGCCGGTCAGGATATCGACATTGGAATCGCCCACATAGAGCGTGGTCGCCGGGTCGGCGCCCAGCTCTTCCATCACATGCAGCGTGACGGGTGCCTCGGGCTTGGGCGGAAACGCATCGACACGGCCCTGTACCAGCGCAAAGCGCTCGGAACCAAAATACTTCTCGATAAGCGGGGCCGCCGAGACGTGGTCCTTGTTAGTGAGCACGGCAAGCTGCACACCCGCGGCACGCAAGCGGTCGAGCATCTCGATCGTGCCGGCATAGGGGGCGGTGTGGTCCTCCTTGTGCTCGCCGTAATAAGCCCTAAACTCGGCAAGCGTCTGCTCAAACATACGGCCGTCGCCCGCGTACTCGGCGGGCATAAAGCGCTCAACCAGCTTGAGCATGCCGTTTCCCACCTTGTAGCGGTACTCGTCAACGGCAAACGTGGGCCAGCCGTGCGCCTCGCAGGTATGGTTGCCGGCGGCTGCCAGGTCCTCGAGCGTGTTGAGGATGGTGCCGTCCAGATCGAAGATCACATGGGAAAAAGCTGCTGCCATGAAAGCTCCCGTCGTTGGGTTTCAAAACGCACCCCATAATACTGGGCTTACGCGTTGGGTGTGCTTGGAATCTGAACATCTCCAGGGATATCAGGTGACATCGCGCCACTCATGAGATTCCGCCCTAGCAAATTCTCGGCAGCTGCTCTCCCACGAGCATGTCGAGGATGCGGGTAGAGCCCCAGCCGGTGCGCACGCGCACGGCGGGACGGGCGTCCGATCCAAGCGGCAGCACGCGGCCGATGATGGCGGCATTCTCGCCGTAGCGGGCGGCGCGCATGGCGGCTAGAGCCGCATCGGCTTGCTCGGCCGGCACCACGGCGACCATCTTGCCCTCGTTTGCCACCTGCAGCACATCGTAGCCGAGCATCTCACATGCCGCCTGCACGTCGGGGCGCACGGGCACGGCATCCTCGTCGATCTCCATGGCAACACCGCTGGCCTGGGCAAACTCGTTGAGTGTGGATGCCAGGCCGCCGCGCGTGGGGTCGCGGAAGCAGCGCGTGCCGGGCGCTGCGGCCAAAACGTCGGCAATCAGGTGGTTGAGCGGCGCGGCATCGCTTTCGATCGTGCTCGAAAATGCCAGGCCCTCGCGCTGGCTCATGATGGCGATGCCGTGGTCGCCGAGTGTGCCCGACACCAGGATGACATCGCCAGGCTGGCAGTTTGCACCGCTGAGCGCCACACCCGCAGGCACTTCGCCCACGCCGGCGGTATTGATGTAGACGCCGTCGGCCCCGCCGCGCTCGACCACCTTGGTGTCGCCCGTGATTATGGACACGCCCGCCTCGCGCGCCGTCTCGGCCATCGTCTGCACAATCTGGCGGAGCTTATCCATGGGATAGCCCTCTTCGAGGATAAAACCGCACGATAGGTAGCGCACGTTGGCGCCCGAGGTCGCGACATCGTTGACGGTTCCGCACACGGCGAGACGGCCGATGTTGCCACCGGGGAAGAACTGCGGCGAGACTACAAAGCTGTCGGTCGACATGGCGATGCGCCCGCTCGCGGGCAGCGCGGCGACGCCGGCGTCGTTGCCTTCGAGCAACTCGGGCGCCCCAAAGGCATCCAAAAAGACCTCATCGATGATGCGTTTCATCATCTGACCGCCGGAGCCATGGCCCAAAAGGACGGTGCTATCGGTGGCAGTACGGGACATATCGAAAACTCCAATCGTGGGTGGTGCCAGTGTGCGGGTGCGTCCGGACTAGTTGCGGTAGCGGTAGTACGCCGCGCAGCTGCCTTCGGAGCTCACCATGCACGGGCCGACGGGGTGCTCGGGCGTGCAGGTGCGGCCAAAGAGCGGGCAGCCGCTCGGCGTAATGGCCCCGCGCAGCACGTCGCCGCAGCGGCACCCACGCGGCTCGACCGTCGCCTCAACGGGCACGTCAAAGCGGGTACGGGCATCAAAGCGCGAGAACTCAGGGCGGATGGAAAGGCCCGAGTTGGCAATTGGCCCCAGCCCGCGCCATGTGGTGTCGCATGGCTCAAACACCTGCTCGACCAGCTGTCGCGCCACGGGGTTGCCGCCTGCGTTGACGCCACGGCGGTAGGCGTTGTCGATCGCGGGCCTGCCCTCGACAACCATCTGGACCAGCATGCAGATGCCCTGCAGGATGTCGACCGGTTCAAATCCCGTGACCACGCCCGGGGTATCGAACTCGTCGACCAAAAAGCTAAAGGGCGCCAAGCCCGTGATGGTGGCGACGTGGCCCGGCAGGATAAAGCCGTCGATGGCGGTCTCGGGATCGTTGGCGATGGCGCGCAACGCCGGCGGCGTGGTCTTGTGGGCGCAATAGACCGAAAAGTTCAAAAGCCCGCGCGCCTCGGCCTCCAAGATGGCAGCGGCGATGGTGGGCGTCGTAGTCTCAAAGCCCACGCCCATAAAAATGACCGGACGATCGGGGTTTTGCTCGGCAATGTCGAGCGCATCGAGCGGGGAGTAGACGATGCGGATATCGCGCCCTGCCGCCTTTTGCGCTGCGAGCGAGGTGGACGATCCGGGCACGCGCATCATGTCGCCAAAGGTGGTGATGATGGCGCCGTCTATGTTGGCGAGCGCGATCGCGTGGTCGATGTCACGGTTGGCAGTAACGCAGACGGGGCAGCCCGGGCCGCTCAGCAGCTTGAGCCCGGCCGGCATAATGGAGCGAAAGCCATAGCGGCCGATGCTCACGGTGTGCGTGCCGCAGACTTCCATAAGGTTGATGGTACGGTCGCCGACAAGACCGCGAATGCGTTCGATGAGCTCGCGGGCCAGCTTGGAATTGCGAAATGCCGAAAAGTCGATACCGGAGCGAGCCGGCTGTCCGGCCGCCACTAGTATGCCTCGGCCGGGTTGCTGGCCAGTTGGTCTTCTTCGGCCAGTTCGGTCATGGCATTAACGAGCTCGAGTGTTTCTTGCGCTTCCTGCTCGTCGACGATCTGGATGCCAAAGCCGGCGTGTACGAGAATATAGTCGCCAACCTGCGCCGTCGGCACGAGTCGCAGCGACACCGGACGCTCGACGCCCATCATATCGACGGTGGCCTTGAGGCCGTCGTCGCGTTTGACTACTTTACCGGGGACGGCAAGGCACATATTGTTCCCCTTTTAGACGTTTTGCGCTGGATAGGCGCTCAATAATCCATCAGTTGATGGTAGCGCTCGCGGGGTTCGCGGGCAAACGCGTTACGCCTGTGAGACGGCTGGGCACAGCGGTGTGCGAGAGCGAGCTACTGCGATGCGATCTGCGCAAGACGAGCGCTTGCGACCGCCGCCTGACCGTAGGCGATGCAGCCGTCATTGACGGGCACGGTATGGGGGATAAGGACAGTAAGACCTGCGCTTTTGAGCTCGCGGGTGAGGAGCTGGAGCAGAAGTCGGTTCATGAACACGCCGCCCGAGAGCGCAACGGTATCGAGGCCTTCACGGGTGCAGATCTCGCTGGCGATGCGTGCCGAGGAGCGCGCGACGGCGACATGGAAGTCGAGTGCGAGCCTGTCGGCGGGCACACTGGCTCTGGTTCCCTCCAAAAGTGCCGCAAAAAGTGAGCTGGGGCTCAGGACGAGAGACCTGCTCGAGGTTGCTTGGACAGTTAGTTCAGATTTGTACTTTTTAGAGTGGTAATGGGTGGTATAAATCGTCTGCGAGGGCCCCGAATGGGTTGATTTGGGGTATCCGGCGGGCGAATTAACCGCAAATGAGGTGCCTGGAGAGCCCTCTTCGGGGTAATCTGAGTCAAAACCGTTGGTTAGAGGGTCTGTTTTTAATACAAATCTGAACAAACTGTCCAGTCGCAATGGGTCAGATGCGGAACAGCCGTCTTTATCGCCGGGAACATGGGTAATTTTGCTGCCGAGCGCGCGCCAGGCGGCGGCTTCGAGTTCGATGGCGGGCTCGCCTTCGTAGGTTGCCTGCCCGCAAATGCCCAAAACTGCAGCGGCGGCGTCAAAGAGACGCCCCATACTGCTCGTGCGTGGGCTGTTGATGTTCCGCTCGATCATCGTTGCCGTCACGCTGCGTGTTTGCTCGTCTAGGCCGTCCAAGAGCCGCTCGGCCCCCGGATGTTCAAGCAGGCCGAGCTCACTGAGCAGGGCAAAGGCGTTGCGGCGGGCGTCGCGCACGGAGGCCGCCCCGCCGGGGAGCGTCCAGGTGCGCAAATGCGCGGCGCGCTCAAAGCCGCCAAGGCTGGCAACAAGAAACTCGCCGCCCCAAATGGTCCCATCGGTGCCGGCGCCGGTGCCGTCAAAGGCGATGCCAAGGACGCGCGCGTCGGTTGTAAGCTGGCCCGCGGCAATCGCCTCTGCCATTACGCTCGCGATGTGCGCATGATGGTGCTGCACCTCGACGAGCGGCAGATTGCATTTTCGCGCCTGCTCGCGCGCCCATTGGCTCGACAGATAGCTGGGGTGTAGATCGCAGGCCAAGGCGGCGGGCGCCAAGTCAAAGAGATCTTCCAAGCGCGTGCGCGCGGCGTTCCAGGCATCGAAGGTCCTGCCGTTTTCAACATCGCCGATATACTGCGATACAAAACAGGTTGCCTCGCCGTTCGTCCCTTCACGCGTGAGCGCAATCGTGGCCTTTTGTTGTGGCCCGCAGGCGAGCACGCAGGACGGAGCGCCGTCGAGCGCCGGCAACGGCAGCGGCTGGGGTGCATATCCGCGAGCGCGGCGAACGGGCATGGCGACCCCACCGACCACGCGCACCACGGAATCATCGTAGCGCGAGAGAATCGCACGGTCGTTGCCAAGTAGCGCGTCAGCGATGCCGGCGGCAACAAGGTGCTCCCATGCAAGGGTATCATCGGTCTCGATGGGTTCTTCGCTCAGGTTTCCGCTGGTCATGACGAGCGCGTGCATACCGCGGGCTTCTGCCGCGGCAAGCAACAGATGCTGAAGCGGGGTGTAGGGGAGCATAACGCCAAGCTCAGGAAGGTTGTGCGCGACGGACGGCGCGAGCGCGTTGGGGGAGCCGCCGCTCTCGCAAACGGCACGTCGGTGCAGCAGCACGATGGGGCGAATGCTGCCGGTCAGCAAGCCGCGTTCAACGTCGTTGACATGGCACAGGCGTTCAGTATCGGCAAGGCCGCGTACCATGACGGCAAGCGGTTTGTTGCTGCGGCGTTTGCGGCGGCGAAGCTCGGCTACCGTCTTCTCGTTGGAGGCGTCGCATGCCAAGTGAAATCCGCCCAGACCCTTGATGGCGATGATACCGCCGTTGGCCAGCAGCTCAACACAGCGGTCGATAATGGCGTCGCTGGTCTTGCGCGTGGTGCCGACGGTCAGCGACACGGCGGCTTCGCCGGCCTCGCGCCACGTAATGTGCGGCCCGCAATCAAAGCAGGCATCGGGCTGCGCGTGAAACCGCCGGTCAAGCGGGTCGCCATACTCTGCGGCACAGGCGGGGCACATGGGAAAGCAATCCATCGAGGTGGCCGCTCGGTCATAGGGCAGCGACCGGATGATGGTAAAGCGCGGTCCGCAGTTGGTGCAGTTGATAAAGGGATAGTGAAAGCGTCGGTCGGCGGGGTCGAACAGCTCGTGCAGGCAGTCGTCGCACGTGGCGATGTCGGGCGAGACGAGCGTCGTGTGGGCGGTTTGATCCTGCGATGCCACAATGCGAAAGCCCCGCTCGTTGGCGGCGTCCCAGTCGCCGGGCGCTAGGTCCATAACCTCGACATGCTCCACACGAGCCGCCGCAGGCGTATGCTCGGAAAGCGCGGCGACAAATTCGTCGAGCGCCTCGCTTAGAGCGTGCGCCTCGATATGCACGCCATCGCCCGCGTTAAGCACCCAGCCGCAAATGCCGTGCGCCATGGCCTCGCGATACACAAACGGTCGCATGCCGACGCCCTGCACAATGCCCGTTACATGGATATGCGCATGTCGCATGCGACCCTCCTTCATCGAGACCTGCCAAAAAGGGACAGGTTTATTTTGGTAGGTAAAACGTTAAACCTGCCAAAACAAACCTGTCCCTTCTTGGCAGGTGCGCCGCGCAAAGACCCGCTACAGCCCCAGGCTCTGCTCGGTGGCGGCGCAGGTGAGCTCGCCGTGCTTAACGCCGCGCAGGCCCAGCAGACGGTCGGCCAGCTCGTAGACACGTTCGCCGCGACCCTTAAGCGCCAGAATCTCCAAGCAGTTGTGGTGGTCCAGATGCACGTGCATGGTCGAGACAATCTCGTCGGTGTAGTCGTGCTGCACCTCGTCCAGGCGGCGCGTCAGGTCGCCGGTGTGATGGTCGTAAATCATGGTGAGCGACCCGATGACCTGCTCGTCGGGCGTTCGCATCTGCTCCTTGGCAATGGAGGCGCGAATCAGGTCGCGCACGGCCTCGGAGCGGTTGGCAACGTCGCCGCGGCGCGCGATTTGCTCGTCAAAGAGGCGCAACAGGTCGTCGGGCGCGGTGACCGAAAAACGGACCAGCTCGGAGGCGGAGCTGCTGCAACGGCAGCCCACGTCGCCGGTCGGCCCGTGCGGATGCTCGTGCTCGCAGGCGTGCTCGTGCTCGGCCACGCTACACCAGCTTTACGGAGCCAACGGAGTTATGGTCGGCCTCGATGGCCTCCTCGTAGCCCTCGAGTGCGTCGTGCGCCTCGTGGAGCGCCGCCATGGCGGCCTCGAGCTTGGCGCCAATGCGCTCCATGTCAAAGTTCTCGGTCGCATGCAGCAGCTGATGGCTCCACTCGTGGGCGAGCTCGATCGTGTCGTCGACCTGCTTGACGCTCATGGCAAGCTGGCTCATGTTCATTCCGACGTCATGCATGGGAATCTCCTTTTGTACGGGTCTAATCAGTGGTTCAGATTCTACTACGCCCGCTTTACGCATCGCCGCATAAGAAAACGGGTGCGAGTCCGTCTGACCCGCACCCGTTCACTGGGGGCTGTTTGTGATTACCATACTATCCGTGGTCGCGGGCGCAACACCCGGCTCTCCGGCGAGCGGCACAAAACCACTCATGGACGGCAACAAATGACCGGCGTATTACAGGTGCTTCTCAAGCAGCGCCTGCAGCCTGGCCTTGGGCAGCGCACCGACGGAGCGGTCGATTTCCTCGCCGTTCTTAAAGACAACCAGCGTGGGGATGCTCATAACGCCAAACTTCATGGCCAGGTCCTGATTGTCGTCGACGTTGCATTTGGCGACGGTAATCTTGCCGGCCAGCTCGTCGGCCACTTCGTCAACAATGGGCGAGAGCGAACGGCAGGGACCGCACCACGGTGCCCAAAAATCAACCAGCACGGGAAGGCTGCCGTTAACGACGGAATCGAAATTCTCGGGGGTAATCTGCTTAATGTCAGCCATGGTGACCTCCATAGTGCGACGCGGCTCGGCCGCGTAAAACTCAGTACGACCGTGCTTATACCCAACGGCCCGCAATGCAACCACTCGCGGGCGGCTCTTTTATATAATGGTGGGCATTCAAACGATTGGAGAGCGCATGCCCACGTCACAAAGCCAGAAAAAAGAAGCCATCGCCCAGGCGGCCGAGCAGGAGCTCGCATCGCTCGCGGGTCGCGGCGTGCGTATCGCGGGTAACGCGTGCTCGCCGATTGTGCTGGTAAAAGGTGATTTGGACGATGCCGAGCGTGCGGGTGGCGAGCTGGCTGCCGGTCCAGACGGCGCCGCGTTGCGTAAGGCGCTCGGCGCCATCGGTTACGCGCCCGAGGATTTCTGCGTGCTGGCAAGTGTTGCCGGCGCGGGCGACGGGGCGGTTGCGGCGGGCGAGGACCTGCCGTGCGAGCTGTTCCGCGAGGCGCTCGAGGCCTTGGACCCCGAGGCGGTCCTGCTGTTGGACGATCGCGCGGCCGATACCATGCGCGAGACCTACGCAGACATGCTCGTGGCAATCGACGACTTTGATACCGCCATGCTCAAGCCCGGCTTGGTCGCCCACGTGCAGGGTCGTCGCGTACTCGCGCTCGACGGCTTTGAGGCCGCGCTCACTGACAGAGCCGCCAAGCAGCGCATGTGGGCCTACATCAAGCAGCTGACCCCGGCCGCCGCGCCGCTGTAGCGGACTGGCGCCGGCAAGGCGGTCCTGATGGGTCGAGCGCGGCGCCGACTTGTCGCGCCCTTACATCACTGCACGAAGCTCAAACCGATTGCCGTGAATGCGAAACTGGCAGTTGCCGTTCATGCGCTCGACGGCAAGCTTAATGCTCCTGGTGCCAAAGCCGTGTCCGGTGTGCCCGGCTACGGGCATGCCGTCGACCATGCGCGGCGGCCGTCCAAAGATGCCTCCTGCGTTATCGAGAGCTCGACTGTCCTCAGCTTGCCAGTTCGAAAATGGACCCGCCCCAAGATTGAATCCTTATTCCAACTTTACACCTGGCTTTACAGCTGTCTTGTCAGCTGTAAAGCCAGGTGGCATACTAAAGCCCCAAGATTCGCCAAAAGAGAGGGGCCTTGATGGCACAGAGCGCGAACATGGATGCATCGGAGCTTGCACGCGATATCGCGGCCGGCCTGGCATCGGCAACGACGGCAACGGAGCGCGCGGCACTGGTGCCCGCAGAGCTCGTCGAGGCCATTCATCGGCTAAAAACCCAACGTGACGCAGTGATTCTGGCGCACTATTATGTGGCGCCCGAGGTTCAAGCTGTGGCCGATTACGTCGGCGACAGCTTCTACCTGGCAAAGCTCGCCAAGAGCCTGCCGCAGCAGACTATCGTGCTGTGCGGCGTGGAGTTTATGGGCGAGAGCGCCAAGCTGCTCAACCCCACCAAGACCGTGCTGCTGCCCGAGCCGGGCGCGGACTGTCCCATGGCGCACATGGTCAAGCACGAGACGGTCGACGCGGCGCGCGCCGAATATGGCGACGACCTGGCCGTGGTGTGTTACGTCAACTCGACGGTCGAGATCAAGAGCTGGAGTGACGTGTGCGTTACCAGCTCTAACGCCGTCAAGATCGTCTCCGAGCTGCCGCAGCAGCACATCTTGTTCATTCCCGACCAGAACCTGGGTCGCTTTGTGGCCGAGCAGGTGCCCCAAAAGCACGTCATCCTCAACAACGGCTACTGCCCGCGCCATCACATCATCACCGTCGAGCAGATCGTCGACGCACAGGAGGCGCACCCCGACGCGCTCGTGCTGGCGCACCCCGAGTGCAAGGCCGACGTCCTGGCCGAGGCCGACTACATCGGCTCCACTGCCGGCATCATCAAGTATGCCGAGGAGTCGGACGCGAGCGAGTTTATCATCGTGACGGTCCGCGGCGTGCTCTACGAGCTCGAGCGGCGCTGCCAGGGCACCGGCAAGAAGTTCTACTTCCCCGCGGTGCAGCCCACCTGCGTCAACATGGATCTCATCACGCTCGAAAAGCTCGTGCGCTGCCTGGAGACGGGCGAGGGCGAGGTGCAGATCGGCGTGTCGGATGAAGCCGCCGACCAGGCCAAGCTCACGCTCGACCGCATGCTCGAATACGCGGCGCGCTAGAACGATGTGACATGAGGGACCATCCCTTATGTCACATTGCAAGGGAGAGGATTCCTGTGGAAACCAAACAATGCCCCGACATGGAGTGCGATGTCGTCATTGCCGGTTGCGGCGTGGCGGGCCTATACGCGGCCCTCAATCTGCCGACGAGCACGCGCGTGATCATGCTCTCCAAGGGTGCTGTCGACGAGTGCGATTCGATGCTCGCGCAGGGCGGTATCTGCGTGCTTCCCGAAGGCTCTGACTACGACGCCTTCTTTGAGGACACCATGCACGCCGGCCACTACGATAACCGCCGCGAGAGCGTCGACATCATGATCCGCTCGAGCCGCTCGGTCATCAACGACCTGCTGGCCATGGGCGTGGACTTTGAGCGCAAGGCCGACGGCAGCCTCGACTTTACCCGCGAGGGTGCGCACAGTCGCCCGCGCATCGCCTTCCATGCCGACATTACGGGCAAGGAAATCACGACCAAGCTCCTCCAGGCCGTTCGCAAGCTGGATAACGTGCAGATTTTGGAGCACGTGGCCATGACCGACATTCTGACGGGCGAGCGTGATGGCGCCACGGCGTGCCTCGGCGTCGTCGCCGTTCCCGTGGACGAGGACAACTCGGTTCGCCCCGCCGACGAGCTGGCAAATGCCGCCGAGGGCGTGCATGCCGGCGAGCCGTTTAAGATCCATGCCCGCCACACGCTGTGGGCGACAGGCGGCATCGGCGGCGTGTACGACCACTCGACCAACTATCCGCAGCTCACGGGCGATGCCTGCTACATCGCCCAGGAGCATGGCATTAAGATGGAGCACCTGGACTACGTGCAGATTCACCCCACGGGACTGTTCTCGCCGCAGCCGGGCCGCACCTTCCTGATCAGCGAGAGCTGCCGCGGCGAGGGCGCGATTTTGCTTAACGCCGCCGGCGAGCGTTTTACCGACGAGTTGCAGCCGCGCGACGTTGTCACCGCCGCTATTCGCGAGCAGATGAAGCAGGATGGTACCGAGCACGAGTGGCTGAGCTTTGCCCCCGTTGAGCGCGACGTGGTAACCGGACACTTTGCCAACATTCGCGCACGCTGCCTGGAGGACGGCCGCGACATCTTGGACGAGCCCATTCCCGTCACACCCACGCAGCACTACTTTATGGGCGGCGTGTGGATCGACAAGGACGGCCGCACCTCGATGCCCGAGCTCTACGCCGCCGGCGAGACGGCCTGCAACGGCGTTCACGGCAAGAACCGCCTTGCATCAAACAGCCTGCTCGAGGCGCTGGTCTGGGGTCGTCGCGCCGCGTGGCACATGCGTACCGGCCAGTCGCTCGCCGTGGAGCAGGCGGGCGAGCCCGCGCTCGATGGCCGTCATCGCGCCCTGAGCGCCGACACCCTGGCAATCGATGATTTGGCCCGTGCCGCCGGCACGCAGGCCGTGGAGGAGTAGACCATGAACCCCATTACCATGAAGCTCGTCGTCGATGATCTGATTTTGCAGGCTCTGCGCGAGGACATTACGTTTGAGGATGTGAGCACGGCGAGCGTGTGCCCCACGGCGCGTCCCGCCACGGTGGAGCTCATCGCCAAGGCCGATGGCATCATCGCGGGCCTGGATGTGTTCGCTCGTACCTTTGAGCTGCTGGATTCGCAGAGCTCGGTGCTGTTTGACGTTGCCGATGGCGACGAGGTGCACGCCGGCGACCATGTGGGCCAGGTACGCGGCGATGCACGCGTGCTGCTTTCGGGCGAGCGCGTGGCGCTCAACTACCTGCAGCGCATGAGCGGTATCGCTACCTATACGCACCAGATGGCTGCGGCGCTCGAGGGCACCAAGACCGTGCTCGTCGACACGCGCAAGACCACGCCGGGTATGCGCGTCTTCGAGAAGGCCGCGGTCGAGATCGGCGGCGGCAGCAACCACCGCTACAACCTGTCGACGGCCGTCATGCTCAAGGACAACCACATCGACGCCGCCGGCGGCGTGACGCGTGCGATCGAGATGGCGCGCGCCCATGCATCGTTTACCGCGACGGTCGAGATCGAGTGCGAGAACCTGGACATGGTGCGCGAGGCCGTGGAGGCCGGCGCCGACATCATCATGCTCGACAACATGACCCACGATGACATGGCTGCCGCGATTGAGCTTATTGCCGGTCGCGCCAAGACCGAGTGTTCGGGCAACGTGGATGCCGGCAATATCCGTGCGCTTGCCGACCTGGGCGTTGACTTTATTAGCTCGGGGGCGTTGACGCACTCTGCGCCGATTCTCGACCTCTCGCTTAAGCACCTGCGTCTGCTGGACGGTAAATAATGGACGCCCGCGAGCGTCGCCGTGCCATCATGGGCGTGCTCGAGCGAGCCAAAGACCCCGTCTCCGGCAGTACGCTTGCTCGCGAGGTGGGTGTGAGCCGCCAGGTTGTCGTGCAAGACATCGCCCTGCTGCGCGCCGATGGGCACGATATCGTGGCGACCAATCGCGGCTACGTGCTGCAGGAGGCCCCCAGCAGCCCCGCCGTGCCCACGCGCCTGGTCAAGGTTCGCCATAGCGTGGAGCAGACAGGCGATGAGCTCACGAGTATCGTCGACGCCGGAGGCGCCGTGCTCAACGTAATCGTCAACCACCGCGTGTACGGTAAGATCACGGCCGACCTGGACATCCGCAATCGTCGCGATGTTGAGCGCTACCTGCACGATATCGAGAGCGGCAAGAGCTTTCCACTACTAACGGTGACGAGCGGCTATCACTTCCATCGCATCGCGGCAGAGGATGAGCAAGCCCTCGACGAGATCGAGGCTATGCTCAAGGAGAAGGGCTATCTGGCAGACCTGATGCCCTACGAAGACGATCTGTCGTAGCCGACGCTGCAAACGCCCCTAAGCGGCAATCTGACGTTCAATCGTCGGTCGCGTACAAAAGTACGCTTCTCTTCTCTTTCGCGTCACCTTGCTCGCTTAGGGGCGTTTTCGCTGACTTATGCTCAACCTGCGACGGTGCCAAATTAGCTATCCGCACAAAAAAGAGGCCTCTGCGGCGATGCGGAGGCCTCCTTTTTTGTGCACGGTGTACTTGTGAGTGTGCAAGTGGGGGAGTTGTTACTCCTCGACGATCTCGGTGATCGCGCCGGCGGGGCAAGCGTCCTGGCAAGCGCCACAGGCGACGCAGGAGTCCTCGTCAGCAACGGTAGCGACGTCCTGGAGCTCCAGAACGCCAGCGGGGCAGGAGTCGACGCAAACGCCACAAGCGATGCACTCGTCGGCATCAATTACGGGATGAGCCATGGTAGTTTCCTCTCTGTTGACCGACGCTACAGGCGATGCGCGCCGGTTTGATTCGGGCAAAAACATACCACGTGAGCGACCGTTTGCAATACCCTCTGGCCGGCATCTTCATACCATTCGCCGAGTATGCCACGGCTTACTAAGAAACGCACAGGTGAGGCTGGTGAGCTGTGCAAATGTTAGCTAAAGGTGACTCGAATTATTGAGCAATTGAGTGGGCTTTCGGAAAGCGCATCCCGTTATCTGGTCGAAAAACGGGTCGCAGTTTCCGGTTGGGCCCGCTAGCGGAAACTGCGACCCGGTATTAGCTCTCAAAACGGGATACAGTTTCCGGTTGAGCCTTCAGACGGAAACTACGACCCGGAATCCACGCTCAAACCGGGACGAGCTTTCCGTAAAGCAGCCCCAAGCACCCCCGGCCCAAACCTCAGCCATCTCTACATAGATCTCGATAGATTTGCCGAGAACTCAATCAGCGCATCTACCTGCGTATTCGAGAACCTAAACTCTAAGTGATAAGAAATCTTATATGAATTGACTTAGATTTTGTATATTCCGGTCCATAAGGGGATACACTACATCCTGAAAGACAAACCGAAAGACCGCTTGGCAGACCGCCGAGTCGGTGCAAACGCACAAGAGAGAGGGAATTTCTAATGGGCAAGATTCTTGGTATCGACCTTGGTACTACTAACTCCGCAATGGCCGTTCTCGAGGGCGGTTCTCCGACCATCATCGTGAACGCCGAGGGCGACCGCACCACCCCGTCTGTCGTGGGCTTCCGTGCCGACGGCGACCGCGTCGTGGGCAAGGCCGCTAAGAACCAGGCGGTCACCAACCCCAAGAACACCGTGTTCTCCATCAAGCGCTTCATGGGCCGCAAGTACTCCGAGTGCACCTCCGAGCTCAAGACCGTGCCGTATGAGGTCAAGGAGGGCCAGGGTGGCCGTGCCGTCGTCGACATCGAGGGCAAGGAATACACCGCCGAGCAGGTGAGCGCCATGACGCTCGCAAAGATGAAGGCCGACGCCGAGAAGTATCTGGGCGAGACCGTCACCGACGCCGTCATCACCGTCCCGGCCTACTTCAACGACGCCCAGCGTCAGGCCACCAAGGACGCCGGTAAGATCGCCGGCCTCAACGTTAAGCGTATCGTCAACGAGCCGACCGCTGCCGCTTTGGCCTATGGCCTGGACAAGCAGGGCTCCGACCAGCGCATCCTGGTCTTCGACCTGGGCGGCGGTACCTTCGACGTCTCCATCCTCGACCTCGCCGACGGCGTGTTTGAGGTTCTGTCCACCTCGGGCGACAACCACCTGGGCGGCGACGACTGGGATCAGCGCGTCATCGACTGGATGGCCGATAAGTTCCAGCAGGAGAACGGTGTCGACTTGCGTCAGGACCCCATGGCCCTGCAGCGTCTGAAGGAGGCCGCCGAGAACGCCAAGAAGGAGCTCTCCGCCGCCCAGCAGTCCACTATCAACCTGCCGTTCATCACCATGAACCAGTCCGGCCCGCTGCACCTCAACTACACGCTGACCCGCGCCGAGTTCGAGAAGATCACCCGCGACCTGCTCGAGCGCTGCAAGCAGCCTGTCACCAACGCCCTGCGCGACGCTAACCTTAAGCTCTCCGATCTGACCGAGGTCATCCTCGTCGGCGGCTCCACCCGTATGCCCGCCGTCCAGGAGCTCGTCAAGACCATGACCGGCAAGCAGCCCAATATGTCCGTGAACCCCGACGAGGTCGTTGCCGACGGCGCTGCCGTCCAGGGCGGCGTGCTCACCGGCGACGTCGAGGGCATCCTGCTGCTCGACGTTACCCCGCTGTCGCTGGGCGTCGAGACCATGGGCGGCATCATGACCAAGATGATCGACCGCAACACCACGATTCCGACCTCCAAGACCGAGATCTACTCCACCGCTGCCGACAACCAGACCAGCGTCGAGATCAACGTGCTCCAGGGCGAGCGCGAACTTGCCCGCGACAACAAGTCGCTCGGTAAGTTCCAGCTGACCGGTATCCCGGCTGCCCGCCGCGGCGTGCCGCAGATCGAGGTCACCTTCGACATCGACGCCAACGGCATCGTCAAGGTCTCCGCTAAGGACAAGGGCACCGGCAAGGAGCAGCAGATCACCATTTCCGGCTCCACCGCTCTGTCCGACGAAGAAGTCGATCGTATGGTCAAGGACGCCGAGGCTCATGCCGAGGAGGACAAGAAGCAGAAGGAAGAGGTCGAGGTCCGCAACCAGACCGACAGCCTGTGCTACTCCACCGAGCAGACCCTCAACGAGCTGGGCGACAAGGTTTCCGCCGACGTGAAGTCCAAGGCCGAGGCCGCTATCGCCGATGCCAAGAAGGCGCTCGAGGGCTCTGACGTCGAGGCCATCAAGGCCGCTGGCGAGTCCCTGCAGTCCGTGGCCTACGAGCTGGCTCAGGTTGTCTACGCCGACGCTCAGCAGCAGACCGACGGTGCCGCCGGCGCCCAGCCTGCCGACGATGACGTCGTCGACGCCGACTACGAGGTTGTGGACGACGAGGACAAGTAATCATGTCCGCCCGTAAAGCTCGCACGGAGGCGGCTGCCGTTGGAGCCGCCCCCGTTGACTCTGAGGAGAAGGACGTGAAGATTCCCGTAGAGGCCGTCGACGATACCGAGACCAACGAGGCCGAGGCCGCCGAGGCTGTCGAGAACCAGGTAGAGGATTCCAACAAGGAGGCGACGATGACCGAGGACGAGATGGTGGAAGCCGCTATCCGCGCCGGTGAGGAAGCCGCCGACAACGACTTTAAGCTCAAGTTCGAGCAGGCCCAGAAGGAGCTTGCCGACGTGCGCAATGAGCTCGATGCTGCGGCAGAGGCTCAGAAGGCTGCCGAGGACAAGGCGAAGGACGCCACCGAGCGCACCGCCCGTCTGCAGGCCGACTGGGAGAACTTCCGTCGCCGCACCGCCAGCGAGCGTATCGCCGAGCGTGAGCGCGCGACCGAGAAGCTCGTCACTGCGCTGCTGCCGGTGGTCGACGATATCGAGCGCGCGATCGACCATGCTCGCAGCCAAGAGCTTTCCGACGACTTTAAGCAGTTCGTCGACGGCGTCGACGCGGTGCATGCCAAGCTACTCGATGTGTTTGCGCACGAGGGCGTTGAGCCCATCGACCCCAAGGGCGAGGCGTTCGATCCGCTCGAGCACCAGGCTGTGGGTCGCGTCGAGGACTCGTCGCAGTACGACGAGACCGTCAACGACGTGTACCAGAAGGGCTACCGCATGGCGGACCGCATCCTGCGTTCCGCGATGGTGACGGTGACCTACGGTGGCGAAAAGCGCCCCGCACCGGAGCCCGAAGCGGCGCCCGAGGATGCTGCGGCCGATACGGCCGAGAGCACCGAGGAGTAATTGAGAAGGGCCCCGGGGCAACACCCGGGGCCCTTTCTGGCCTAGTGCCATATGAAAGCATGAACCGCCGCCCGCTGGGCGACGGATAAAACAGGAGAGGAGCTACGATGGCTGCAGGCAAAACCTTCTATGACATCCTGGGCGTATCCAAGAGCGCCTCCGACAAAGAGATCAAGAGCGCGTTTCGCAAGCTCGCGCAAAAATATCACCCCGACGCCGGCGGCGACGAGGCCAAGTTCAAGGAGATCAGCGAGGCCTACGAGACGCTTTCGGACGAGAAGAAGCGCAAAGAGTACGACCAGATGCTCATGTTTGGCGGCATGCCGGGCGCAGGCGGCGCGTATGGCGGCGGCTACGGTGCCGGCGCGGGTGCCAGCGGCTGGGGAGACATCTTCGACAGCATCTTTAGCGGCAACGGCGCCTGGGGCAGCGATTGGGGCTCGGGCTTTGCCGGGGCTGCGGGCGCTGCCGGTGCCGGCGCGGGTCGCAGCCGCGCTCGCAAGGGCGGCGACCTGTCGCTGACCGTCGATGTGACGGCCGAGGACGCGTTTCGCGGCGTGACGCACAAGGTCACCTATCGCATTCCCTCGACAGGCGAGCAGCAGACCATTACGGTCTCGGTGCCCGCGGGCGCGGTCGACGGCGGCAAGCTACGCTACAAGCGTCGCGGCGAGTATGGCGTCGCCGGCGGCGAGCGCGGCGACCTGGTCGTGACCACGCATGTGGAGGAGCACCCGCTGTTTAAGCGCAAAGGCGCCGACGTGACCATGGAGGTACCGGTCTCGGTCTACGAGGCGGCGCTCGGCTGTACGGTGGACGTGCCCACGCCCGGCGGTGCGACGGTCCGTTTGAAAGTGCCTGCGGGTACCCAGACGGGCAAGAAGTTCCGCTTTAAGGAGATGGGGGCGCCCGACGTTAAGCACCGTGGCCGTACGGGCGCGCTGCTCGTCGAGATCAAGGTACAGGTTCCCACGAACCTATCCGATGACGAGCGCGATGCCATGACCAAGCTGCGCGAGGCCGACACGCGCGACTACCGCGAGAAGGTCAACCGTTACAAGGCGACGTTCTAGGGCGGTCGCGGTGCACGCCCACGCCTGCGGGCTTATGATGGACGATAACGAGACGGAAAGGGGTCAGGTAGCATGGCCGAGGACAATAGGAACAAACCGCTGTACATGATCAGCGTGGCGGCCGAGCTGACCGGCATGCATCCGCAGACTCTGCGCGTCTACGAGTCCAAGGGTCTGGTGAACCCCCAGCGCTCGGGCGGCAACACGCGCCTGTATTCGCGTGCCGATATCGAGCGCCTGGAGCTCATCAACCAGCTGACCGACGAGGGCATCAACCTTGCCGGCGTGGTGCGCATCCTCGATATGAAGGAGCGTGCCGAGGAGCGCGAGCGCGAGAACGAAAAGCTCCGCGCCCGCATGCGCCAGCTCGAGGACGAGCTGCACGAGTACAAGATGCAGAAGAAGATCACCTCCCTGGCCCCGCGCGATGGCTCGGTTAATCCCGAACAGGTCATGCGCAAGCTACTGGGAGCCGGCGGGGATCTCTAGGTTCCGCCGTTCTAACGAACGGCGGACCGGTCGACGCTGCGCGCCGCCCAGAGCGACAATTTGTCATTCAAAAGGCAAGGCATGACCAGAAGGTCTATGCCTTGCCTTTTTCATGCCAACTTGTTCGCTCTGGACGTCGCTCGCTCATATGACCCAATCCGCTGTCAAGAGCCACAATGGTCCCGCCGACCGCTTGCAATCGGTCGGCGGGGCCTGCCGTTGAACCCGTCCCGGTCCGCCCCCGGCATGTCATCGACGCCTTCGGCTCAGTCTCATATCCGCGGATACCGTTCTGTCGGCCCGCACTCCATTCCTTCGGCGGGGTTCCCCAACTCTGTCGAGGCGCATGCGGAGGGCTCCGCGCGCACAGCGAAATAGGGGGTATCCCCGAAGGCCGCCCGGCTCGCCGGGACGGGGGCTATGTCTATTCCGCGCCCTCCCGGCACATCATGCCGAGGGCCCAGAGCCACCTCACGAGCTCGGCCGCGGTGGCCGCGTTGGCCTTCGCCGCGGGCATGCCGCGGGCGAGCATCTCCTCGCGCCGCCGCAGGAGCCGCTCGGACCCCTTCCTCCCGTGCATCCTTATCTCGAGGGGCACGCCCGTGTCCCTTGGCATGAGCTTCGGCTGGTGCCGTGCCGCGGCGTAGCACCATGAACCCTCAACGGCCAGCTTCCTCACGAGCGCGTTGCCCGCATCGCTGATGCCTCCGAGCCGCACGGAGTCGCCACTCGACCTCTGACTCGGCGCGAGACCGAAATAGGCCGTGACCTGCCTTCCGGAACGGAACCTCGTGAAGTCGCCGACCTCGGCCGAGAAGGCTGCGGCCAGCGCGAAGGCGCAGCCCTTGATCGACTGGAGGGCGGCCACCTCCGCGGCGATCGGGCTGGCATCCACGGCTGCCCTGTACTCGGAGAGCAGGTCCGCCCGGGCCTCCGCCGCGGCCTCGACCTCGTTCCTCAGGGCGGCGAGCGCCCGAACCCCGCCATCGTCCTCAGGCCTGACCTTGTCGAGCCACCTCAGGAAGTCGTAGGTCCAGTACTTCCTCGGGTTGCCGGCGGGCGTGGTTCCGCCGTAGACGAACCCCCGCTTTGCGAGGAAGGCGAGCAGCCGCTGCTTGGCGGTCGCCAGGCGCGCGGTCGCCCCGTCGTAGGCGCCGGCGAGGTCCCTGATGCCTTCGACCTCGGGGGAGGGGACCCATACGGGGGAGATGTCGTGGGCGAGTATCGCCTTGGCCATCCTGGCGGCGTCGTTCCTGTCGTTCTTGGAGGCCGAGTCGGCGGCCGACCTGGGGATCTTCGAGACCGCGGCGACGACGCACTCGACGCCGAGCCCGGCGAGCTCCCTTTGCGGGGCGAAGCCGAGGTAGCCGCTCTCGTAGGCCGCGAGCGACGGCCCGGGGAACCCATCCATCCACCCGGCGATCTCGCCCCAGGGGTTGCCGGGGAACCTCCTCGT